>DHSO01000029.1 GCA_002410505.1 Cloacimonetes bacterium UBA5284
TTAATTTCGGGGGGATGCGTATTTTATTTGTGCAAGTTCTCAATCTATTGTGGCTTCGCGCATCTGCAAGTCTTGGGATTATCAGAGCGCAATATGGTTGCCAAAATCGAGCTTTCCCGGTGCAGGTATACCCTTTCTTTTTCCGAATTTGATAGATTTGTCCTCAGAGCTTTTCCCAAACCCATACAGCATATCAGGTCCAGTGTATTGTCCCGATCGCCGGTGAGGTTTCGCTTGACATTATTTGCATATCCATAATGCTTGAAACAAATGCTATAGGAGGATCCTCATGGAACAAGATAACCGTAATTTAGTTTATAGTCAGAACCAAGCTCCGGTGCTCAGTATCGGCCAATGGATTATTACTCTCTTGATCATGGTAATTCCCATTGTCAACATCATCATGTTAATTGTATGGGCTGTAGGAAGCACGGAAAATCCCAATCGCAAAAACTGGGCAATTGCACAATTGATCTTTATGGCAATTGGCGTTGTAATCTGGATACTTCTCTTCAGCACATTTATGGGTATGATGAGTGGTATGATGGGCTCTATAGGATACTAGTCAGGGCACACGCCGGAAAACAGTTTTGATGGAATGTTTATTTCACAATGAGGTCATCCGACCCCAGAAACTGGATAGTTTTTTGGCTGATATCAGGCAAAGAATGCAATCCGGTTTTCAACCAATAGCTTTTTTTGGCACATCCGAGAGTCTGATATATTGCTTTTTGGGCAAGACTCACGAGCTGTGCCTGTATTGCACTCCTTTCCCCGATCCGGCTCGTTATCCATCGCTGTCAGTAGATTACCCCGCTTTTCAGATCTTTGAGCGTGAGTTATGCGAGGAGTTCGGTATCTTACCCATCCGCCATCCCTGGCTGAAGAGTGTGAGACATCCCTCCGGAAACAAGCTAAGTATAGAAGACTATCCCTTCCTGCATAGTGATTCCAGATTGATCCATGAAGTTGGTGTAGGACCGGTTCATGCGGGAGTCATTGAGCCGGGACACTTTCGATTCCTGATGCGAGGGGAAGTGGTGGAACACCTAGAAATTCAATTGGGGTGGCAGCATAGAGGCATCATTCCCATGTTTTGCAAGGGACCACTAGCCAGCAAAATGCTATATGCTGAAGCAATCTCCGGCGACACCGTGATCGGTCATGGAAGTGCTTATTGTGGGATTGTAGAAGAGCTATCCGATATCACTGCACCTGCGTCCGACTTACGGATGATCCTTTTGGAAATGGAGCGGGTAGCGATGCATTTATCCACTCTCAGCGCTCTGGCGGGAGATGTGGCCTACATCATGGGTCAGAATCTTTTCGCCGCACTTCGAACAACCGTAATCAACGCAACTCTTAGCATATGCGGTAGCCGTTTTGGCAAACGCGCGCTTCGCCCCGGAGGCTTGAACTACGGCATAAGTACGTCCTTGATCAAAGATCTCAAGGCAAAAATGCAATATTGCAGCGTGCAGATTCATGATACAGCAGAGGCAATGTTTGCCAATTCCAGTCTCATTTCCCGCTTTGACGATACCGGCACAATCAGCGCCAACGATGCCTTGAGTTTCGGCTTTACGGGTATCACAGCCAAAGCAAGCGGGATCCCGGTGGACGCAAGAATGGATCACCCGGTGTGGCAATATCCCGGATTCCTGGTCCAAACCGAAAGTTCCGGAGATGTATATGCCAGAGCCCACCTCAGATACATGGAAAGTATGCAATCTTTGCAGATTATTTTGAACCTGCTGGATAAAACAGATCCTGAAGCTCCGTGCTACATAGGCCTCAAAGAACTGATGCCAAATCAGATAGCTGTGTCAATCGTGGAGGGAGCTCGGGGAAGAATTGTACACATAGCCAAAAGTATGGATACCCAAAAAGCGCTGTGGTACAGAGTTGTCGATCCATCCATTGTAAACTGGCAAGCTCTGTCGATAGCGGTATCTCAAGAGCAAATATCGGATTTCCCGCTGTGCAACAAGAGCTTTGATCTATCCTATTGTGGGAGCGACCTCTAATGCTACACTTTATTAAAGCCAGAATCAGACATGGATACCAGGCAATTCCCAATCCCCTGACCGTAGGCATGGATCCAGCCTTTCCCGGTGTTCCGGATCTTACAGCATCCGCTGATCTGCAAATGCTTGGCGGCCTGTGCCCCACAAATGCTTTCAGCTCCGACGGCATCGACTTGGGGCGCTGTGTCTTTTGTGGCCTTTGCGCTCGTGAACATCCGGAAATGATCAAGTTTACGCCAAACAACAAGCTAGCCGTGGATAGCAGAGACAAGCTGATCATGGCTCCCGGTCAGAAGGCTCTGCCAAAGATCGAATTTCGTTTACCCTTCAGTTTACGGCGCTCTTTTGCCCTGCGCAATGTATCTGCCGGTGGCTGCAATGCTTGTGAGATGGAGCTTGCTGCATCAAACAATGTAAATTTCGACATCAGCCGCTATGGAATCGATATTGTGGCATCGCCGCGTCATGCCGATGCGCTCATCCTCACCGGACCTATCAACAGAAACATGGCAGAAGCGCTTTCTGAAACCTGGCAGGCCATCCCGGAGCCAAAATACCTGATTTTATGCGGAACATGCGCTATCAGCGGAGGAATATTTGCGGGGGCTGAAGCCATCAATCGAGCTTTTTTGAAGCATTGGGCAGCCTGCTTGTTCATCCCCGGTTGCCCGGCACATCCGCTTAGTATTGTTCATGCAATAGCCAGTATCATGGGACGAAGATGAGTATAGGAATAATTGTTTTATTTATCGCTTTGATCCCCGCATTGTGGAAACGATCCGGCTATTTCGTAATCTTGTGGTTGCTGGGTTCAGCATTTCTAGCCTATGAGTACATGGAAGTTATGTTTTCCCGCGCTATCCAGGATTACATACTCACTATGCCTATGCCCATCGGTGATGTTTCCATCGCCCTGAACAAGCTGTCAGCCTTTTTTGGAGTGATGTTTTCCCTGGGCTTACCCTTGGGGATGTTGTACGGACACTATTATCTGAAAGAGCACCAAAGCCCTGCCCTGCGATCGCACTTATTTTGGCTTGGCATAATGGGCCTTTCCATGCATGGTGTCTTGTGGATCAGGCACAGTGTAGTTTTTCTGATGGTGTGGGAATTGATGAGTCTTTCGTCCTTTTTCTGCATTCTCTTTTCAAAACGGGAGAATATGGAGGCCGGATTGAATTACCTCATCACGATGCAGATCGGCGCGGCTTTCCTGCTGGCAGGGTTTGGGCTGGTCTATCTGCAATCCGGAACCTTTGATTTCAGTGGTTTCGAGCAGATGAAGCCTTTGCCCATGTACCTGATACTGATCGGATTTGCCTTTAAAGCAGGTATCTTTCCCGTGGCATCCTGGCTGCCTCAAGCTCATCCCGTAGCGCCATCGCATGTATCCGGGATCATGAGTTCGATGCTTATTAAAACAGGTTTTTATGGCATCTTGCTAGTCCTCAGCCTCAATCGCTTGAGTTTATCAGAAATAGCGGCACTTAGTTTCGTCTTCACCATATCCGCTTTCTGGGCAGTCAGTCATCTGCTGAATGAACGTAATTTGAAGCGTGCTTTAGCATATTCCAGCGTTGAAAACATCGCCATCACGGGTATGGGGATCTGTGCCGGGTTACTGGGAATGCACGCTCATCTGCCCGCTATGGCTGTGTTTGGCTTCACCGGTGCCTTTTTACACATCTTTTTTCACTCAATCTTCAAAGCCCAGCTTTTCTACGGCTCCGGAAACATACTACAGGCAACCGGCACTTTGGACATCGATGAAATGGGAGCCCTGGCAAAACGGATGCCATATACTGCAGCCATGTTTCTCATCGGGATATTTGCCATCTCCGCCCTGCCGTTCAGTAATGGTTTCTTCAGCGAATTCACCATCTACAGAAGCGCTATCGAAGCCTTTGATGCAGCCTCTGTAGCCCATATCCTGCCAAGCTTGATGTTGCTGGGAGCTTTAGCGTTTATCGGGGCTCTGGCTATGATAGCATTTATCCGCATCTATGCACTTGTGTTTCAGGGAGCACCACGTAGCACAAAAGCCGAACAGGCCTCAGAGCTGAAGCCAGGCAACAGACTCTCGGTGTTATTCCTTAGCCTGGCAATTCTGATTACGGGCATAGTTCCCGGCATAGCTCTACGCTTTGTGAAGCCATTGCTGCGTTGGTTCGATCTGGATATGCAGATCTTTGCGGGATTGCAGCAACAAGCGCTACAGATCAGCTCAATTTATCTGATTGTGATAGCGCTGTTTGCACTATTTTATGTTATCAGAAAGCTATGTGTAAGAGAAAAAACCGGAGCTACCTGGGCCTGCGCTTATCCTCGGGTCAGTCCAAAAATGCAATCCAGTTCCATCACCTACATTCAGCCTCTGGCATATTTTCTGAAGCCCTTTATGTACAAGAAAAGCACTCATGTGATGGCAGAACACCCATTTCCGCAAAAAGTTGAGTATCTCGAAGACCATCCCGATGCTATCTGGACATTAGTGGTGAGACCTGTGAGCCGCATCATCAGCAAATTCCTGCTCTTCTTTGCCCGGATCCACAACGGCAAAACCAATAGCTACATTGCTTGGGCTTTGGGCTTTTTGGTTATTCTATTGGTCTGGGTTGTGGGGTTCAGATGATCAACGCAATCTTTATAATCGTCTTTCCCTTGCTGTTTGTAGGGCTTATCCCCAAAGTAAAAGCCATTATGGTGGGGCGCAAAGGTAAGCCTGTGTTGCAAAACCTGCGTGATTTCTTCAAGCTTTTGCGTAAAAGTGAGATATATAGCGATCAAGCCACTCCGATCAGCAGATATGCACCTCTTCTGGCACTATCTGCTACGTTTGTAGCTGCACTTTTCATCCCCTTCGTCTCTGATAAGACTCTGTTCAGTTTTCATGGAGACTACATCCTGATCATCTATCTGCTAAGCCTTGCCAAGGGAGTAATGGCCCTGGCAGCAATGGATAGCGGCAGTAGTTTTCAGGGGATGGGAACCAGTCGTGAGCTCAGTTTCACCGCATTTTTGGAGCCCGCTTTCTTTTTGATCGTAGCCGCGATCATCTTCAGCAGTGGAGCGGGCAGTTGTTCTGAAATCTTCGCTCGCCAATGCTTTGGTTATTTTGATGTCTGGAATTCATTTGCCGGTCTTGCTTTGGCCATCGCGCTCTTTATAATGCTGTTGGTAGAAAGCTCGCGCGTACCTTTTGATGATCCTGCCACGCATTTGGAACTCACTATGATCCATGAGGTTATGATCCTGGATTTCAGCGGATTCAATTTAGGCATAATCCACTATACTGCGGCGCTGAAAATGTTCATATACGCATCACTGGTCTCCCATCTGATCCTTCCTTCGACGGTAGCTTTCTGGTGGTATCTGGTACTGATGATTGCTATATACATATCTATTGCTGTGCTGGAATCTCTGATGGCGCGCTTTAGAATGAATCGCAACCTGGAGCTGGTCTTGCTGCCCTTATGTATTGCTCTGCTTACCCTTGCGGTGCTGATGGCAAAATTTCTGGGAGCTTGGTAATGATGGAATTTCTTGTTGTTGTCTTTGGTCTCAGCCTGCTTTGGGCTTCGGTTACAAACATGTTGGGCACCATCATCAAGATCCTTGTGTTTCAAGGGGTGATACTTTTTGCTATCACTCTGCTCAAAACCACACAGCTCAATTGGATCAGTTTCAGTTTCATCGCCCTTGAGACTCTGATCTTCAAAGCAATTTTGATTCCGTGGTTTATAGATGACACGATCAAGCACAACCGGATCCGGCGGGAGGTAGAGGCTTCTGTATCAAACTTCTTTTCCCTTGCTCTGATGAGCCTTATCTTCGTGCTCAGCTTTGCCCTGTCTGCTTCTGCACCGGTCTGGACTGCCGAAGTATCTCCACTGGAATTTGGCATTGCCTTTGCAACAATCCTCAAAGGCATATTCATCATCATAGCCAATAAAAAGCTTATCACCCACCTGATGGGCTATTTGATCATGGAAAATGGCATCTTCTTGCTCTCGCTCTCAGCGGGTAGTCATTTGCCCTATATCGTTAGCCTGGGAGTGTCTCTGGACTTGATGCTTTCGGTACTTATCGCCGTATTGTTTATCAAACGCATCCGCTCCACTTTTGATGATGCGGAAAGTCCCCATAGCCTGAAGGAGGAGTGATGAGCGCGATACTGCTGTTTGCTTATCCCGTATTGGCAATATTGTTCTGTCTGTTTATCACTTCCCGGCGCAGGATGGATCTGTTGATTGTCTTGCATGCCCTATTACACAGCGGTTTGGGCATTCATGCCTTTGTGAATCGCGGCAGTTTGCTATCCATGGACGATTTGGGGCTTTTTATTTACTTGATCCTATCCGTGCTGTATTCCGCCATCGCGTTCTACAGATTGGGCAGTCAGGACAGCTCTGCCATCAAGGACTACAGGATCCACACGATGTTTCTGATGATCTTCGTGATGGCGATGGATGGGGCTACGATTGCCAAAGACTTGGGATTGATCTGGATCTTTGTAGAAGCAACCACGATAAGTTCTGCAATGCTGATAAGTTATTCAAACAGAAAGAGTTCTTTGGAAGCGGCATGGAAGTACCTTTTTATCTGTAGCGTAGGCATAGCGTTGGCCTTTGCCGGAATCCTGCTACTGGTGATCGCGCAAGCGGGAGAAGCCACTCTCTTGATCTCCCGTATCGATGTAAGCAAGCTATCACCATTTTGGCTGAAGATCTCCTTTGTTTTTATCCTGATCGGTTTTGGTACCAAGATCGGCTTGGCCCCCTTGCATTTCTGGTTACCGGATGCTCATTCTGAAGCTCCCGCTCCCATTTCGGCACTGCTGTCAGGAGCGCTGTTAAACATCGCTCTCATTCCCATTTTGCGAGTGGACAAACTGATGCAACAGAGTGGAATGGCCGCTCTGGCCAAAGAATTGTATCTGCTGATGGGCTTCATCTCTGTCTTTATCGCCGCTGTGTTTGTATTGAAGACAAAGGACTACAAGCGTCTTTTAGCATATTCATCGGTGGAAAATATGGGCTTGATCATGATCGCATTTGGAGCCGGAGGCATGGCACATTATGCCGCGTATCTGCATATCTTGGGTCATTCCCTCATCAAAGCTGCCTTCTTTTTGACCGCCGGGAACGCGCTACTGATATATCAGGACAAAAACCATGAGAATATCCGCGGAATGCTATCCACAAACAAAACGAGCGCCTGGCTCTGGTTGCTTAGCAGTGTGATGATAATCGGCCTGCCCCCCTCGCCCTTGTTCACCAGTAAATTTCTGATTGCCACGGCTCTACTCAGTAATGGCTCTTATCTTCTCTTCGGCTTGCTGATGTTGCTGCTGGCGATTATCTCGTGGGGGATCATCCGGATAGGTCTGTCCATGTGTTTGGGTGAAAGTGAGCGCAAAAAAAGCCTTAGTATGTGGGTGTATCTGGCCCCGGCCGGCTTGCTTCTGATAGCCGCAATGATCGGAATCTTCCTGCCCATTCTGGACTAAAAAAGCATGTCTTGAAAATCATGAGAATAGGTTAAATTGGAGTTTTCAAGGATAAGGCAAGATAATAACAATGTGTTCTGCAGCCATGCTTTTTCTAGCGCTTTCTTTATTTGGAACCTGGATACCTTTTAGAAATGGAAATGAACCAAAACGAGTATTAATAACAAGTATCCAGATTTGAGGCCAAAATCATATGAAGTATTCAAGATGAACCGTGAAGACCTTTTAAATCAATTGATGGGATATGAGGACACTGCTATTTATGATTCAAATGTAGCAGATATAGAGATTAATGCTTACCCAAACCCTATTCAATCTGAATGTAACCTTCAGTGTTAAAGCAGAATCAAATATATCTGCAGAGCTTACAATATTCAATATCAAAGGTCAGAAGTTTAAAACTGTCTCAGAAAGAATTATGAAGAAAGGTACCTATACGGATTCCAGGGATGGTAATGACCAACTGGGAGAGCCGTGCCGCAGCGGTATATACTTTGAAAAAATGATTGGGAACGGCAAGCAGTTAAGTCTATCTAAAATGAAATTGTTAAGATGAACTAGTGTTATGTATTTCGCATCTCCACCACTTATCTATGGACTCTATCTAAAGCCCGTTCAAATTCGCAGCTCTGGGTTATGATAGATAGTTGGTATCTCCCTAAGCGTAATCCCACGTGATTCCGGGGTAATTTCCCAGGTAAATCATCTCTGAAACCTCAGATTTCATCCCCAAAACTCCATCGGATTCTGCCTGTGAATAATTGAGCCATTAGTTCCGATCTGAGATCATTAGTCTATACAGTCATATGCAAAACAACCGCTACACAAATGGATAACATAGCATATAGGATTAGGGAGCTTGCTGGGAATTCTCAATAACACCACATCAAGGCAAGCGGAGATTGGTGGTGGAAGCTCCCGCTGTACACAAAGACCGGAAGTTTTTTCGCTTTTTCGACCCTGTCACCATAGTCAAACAGAAGTCTGGCAATCAAGATAACGGTATCAGCATGTGTGGGAAAGTATAGTACTTATCTATTACAGTAAAGCCGATCTTTGAGGATCGGCTTTTCTATGCTTAATATTTATCGAGGATTACTCCTGAATCTCGGTATCCTCAAGTTCATCCATCGAGGCAAAGCGTTCGTTAAACAGATCGGCAATTCGATTGTACTCGGTGTCATCTTCTATGATACTTAGTTCCAGATTTTCTTCCTGTTCTTCAAAGCGCAGGATATCGTATTCCATGGCTCCCACTTCAGAGAGAGCAATGTAGTTTTGACCATCATTTTGAATGATGTCCAAAACCATGAAATCCTTTTTACTGCCGTCTTCCATATCCAGGGTTATGATGTTGGCGTCGCTACCGCATTCACAATCTTCCCCATCGCAATCACATTCGTGTACGTGTTCCTCTGTATTAAGCTTGCTATCTTTAGTTGTCATGATCACTCCTATGTGTTTTCGCCATCTTTTTTGAGGGCAACAATTTGGCAAGCTAAAAAAATGACTGCGGAAGCGAAATAATTCTTGACAAGCCCGGCCCTGTAATGAAGATGCGAACTAAATGATTCTATATGCAGAATCCCCGTTCATATTATGAAAAATAGAGCCATCATAGATATTGTGCAAGGAGTAGAAATGAAAAGGGCTTCAATAGTAGCTTTGTTACTGATTTCAACGCTCAGCTTTTTGGGAGCAGCAGATTTCAACTGGGGCATCAAGTATGGCCTCGGTTTCACGGGAATATACGGCGCCGATAGTGATTACGAACTTCGCTACAACATCAGGGAACATGCCGCTACAGTTTCGGACTATGGCTACATTAAAGTAAGCTCTTCCGATAACAAGATGGATCTCTCTCAAAGCGCTGGCCTATATGCCAGCCTCCGCCTTTTCAGCAAAACCAGTTCCATCAGATTGGGTACAGAAGTTACTTGGGACAGATTAGTCTATAAACAACAATTCAGGGATAAAGTCCCCACCACTAGCGGCTTGGGCCTTAGCACCGTGTTCAACGATAAACTGGAAGGACATATAGCTGGCACGATAGATTACTTCACGGTTCCCTTGCTGATCAGTTTCAATCAGGAACTATCTGAAGAACTGAAACAAGAGCAGTATCAAGGTGCCTTTCTGTATATCGGTCCATCCTTTTCTTACTTGTACGAACAGACACAATCCAAGTCCCGGGGAATCGATGCCTTTAGTCAAAAAGTAGATGACTATGTTAGCAATGTCTTAAGCAATCCGGATCCGACTGTAACATACAGCTACAGCCGCCAGGAAACGGGTAGCGACAAATTCAAGGAATTTAAGACCGATCTCGTGATGGGAGCAGGCTTTGCCCTGAAAGACCTCTTTGGCTTCGGTCTGGGTAAAGATGAGTTTGTGTTTGATCTCCGCTACAAAGTCAGCTTGGATGACTTGGGGGATTCAGGACTAAGGGATGCCGTAGGCCTGAGATCCATTATGCTCTACATCGGCTGCAGACTATAGGACTTTGTAGCGCTCAGATAAGATTACTTGCCGTAGCCATATTCTTCCCCAGGTATCTTCAACATACGGTGTGTTTTCCCGATATATTGGATAGATAGGCATGTAAAACATCCGCCGGGATGACAGAGATAAGCATGGCTCAAGGCTCCCGGCAGGACTGTACTATCAAAAACTGAAGCTCGCCGATGAGAACTTCGTTTGCAAACTCATTCTTTACTTATTCATCCGATTCCCAAGCATATATCTCTTCCGATTGATTTCTCTGTATCGGATTCTGCAATAATTGTAGCTTCGATGCTCCTTGTTTACCGATGACACTATGTAGAAGTGCTTCCCCTCCCTTGGATAAATAAACAGCCTCGCCGTCTGAATACCATTGTTCTTTTGGCAAACAGGCCGGATTAAACAGGGTTTATTCATTTTCTTTGATCTATCGCGGGATACTACCATTCTTCACACATAGTTTTCTTGAACTTCTTCCCAGATTCTTATTCACATTTCATCACTCTGTAGTCAGTCTCAATTGCCTATTGAATGCCTATTGAATGCTGTCAGGCTGATAACAGGCATCACATCAGACAAAATATCGGCAAAATCTGAATCAAAATCAGAAAGACCAAGAAATCCCCTGATTTCTCCCCGTATTGATGACGTTTATCACTTCTTTATCAAGCGTTCATCAAGCGTTAATAATTAACGCTTGATGAACGCTTGATGAGCACTTGATTAACGCTGTCAACAGAGCTTACAGTAAAATTGGGAAAATGGTCAAAATAAGGTCAAAAATGGTCTCCATATTTCTCCAAATTTTCCATATCCATTTCAAGTCATTTCACCTCTGTTCAAATAAAAATCCTAATTAAGTTCATATGTGGTAAGTTGATGAGCTGCCGATCATAATGGCAAGCATACAGCTGCGGATATCTATTTGCTTCAGTTAGAATAAACAGATCTGTCAGAAGAGATCTATGATGCTGTTAATCAAATTGAAAGGTATTGTTTTCCACTCTTGATCGTAACCTGTGAGCTTTATAAAATAGGCAGCAATAAGTGTACAGGAGTATATGTATCGGCATTTGCCAAATACTCTCAAGCTGATAAAGATGATTCTATGCCCCTTTACTAGCCATATGCTGTGGCCATTTTAGCACTCCACTGTGATGACTGCTAAATTATCCCTTGACAGATTCACAGACTGCGCTATTTTATCTCCAGATAGATATTATTTAAGGAGTTAACAAGCATGGCAACAAAGAAACGTGAATCTGGATCACTAAGCATCCATACTGAAAACATCTTTCCCATCATAAAGAAATGGCTTTATTCTCAGCATGATATTTTCCTCAGAGAATTGGTCTCGAACGCTGTAGACGCAATCTCCAAACGTAAATACGCGGATCCTGAATTCAAGCAGGAAGACATGAAGATTGAGATCAAGCTGGATAAAAGCAAGAAGACCCTGCAAGTGATCGACACCGGTATCGGTATGAGCGCTGATGAGATTCGCAAATACATCAATCAGATCGCTTTTTCGGGCGCCGAAGAATTTGTGAATAAGTTCAAGGACGTTCAGGCCAACATCATTGGTCATTTCGGCCTGGGTTTCTATTCCGCTTTCATGGTTGCGGAAAAGGTTACAATCGATTCACTGTCGATCAATAAAGGCAGTAAAGCGGCTTTTTGGGAATGTGATGGTTCCACAGAATACCTCATGAGTGATGGGAAACGCAAGGAAGTGGGAACCACCATTACTTTACACTTCAATGAAGACTCCAAGGAATACGCTGAAGATAGCAAGATAAAAGATATCCTAGAGCGTTATTGCAATTTTATGCCGATCCCGATCATGTTTGACGGCAAGCAGATCAATCAGACTGAGGCTTTGTGGAATCGCAAGCCCCAGGAAGTTACTCGTGAGGAGTACATCAAGTTTTATCAGGATGTATTTCATGACTACAAAGAGCCAGTATTCTGGATTCATCTGAATGTGGATTTTCCCTTCAATCTGAAGGGTATCCTCTATTTCCCCAAATTGCGCAATGAACCGGATTTCTTTAAGGGCGAAGTGAAACTCTTTTGCAACAATGTGTTTGTGGCAGACAATCTGGAAGATCTGATCCCGGAGTTTTTACTATTGTTGAAGGGCGGCATCGACATCCCGGATATACCTTTAAATGTGTCCCGCAGCTTTTTGCAAAACGATACTCAGGTACAGAAGATATCCAAATACATCATCAAAAAAGTGGCAGATCATTTCCAAGCCACTTTCAAAGAGGACCGCAAAAAATATGAAGAGTATTGGGAAGACATCAATGCCTTCATCAAGTTTGGCATGCTGAAAGAGGATGAATTCTTCGATGCTATGCAGGATATCGCCATCTTCAAATCTGCCGGTGGGGACTATCTGACTGTGGAAGAGTATAAACAGCGCAATGCTGCCGTGAATGAAGGCAACACCCGGATCTGGTACGCTGCCAGCGAGGATACACAGGTAAGCTATCTGAACCTGATGAAAGAGCAAGGAATCGAAGTGATTTTCCAGAATTCTCCTTTGGATATACATCTGTTCCAAAAGCTGGAAAGCAAGCTGGATAAGGTGGAGTTCATCCGTGTGGACAGCGAAGTGAACGACCTACTGGTAAATAAAGAGGGCGGCAGCCTGTCCGATGAAGACAAAGACCGCTTGCAGCAGATATTCTACAAATCCCTGGATCAAAAGCTGGAAGCCTCATTCAGCAAAGAAAGCCTGAAAGAATACTTCAAAAAGCATCCTGAAGCAGCGAAACTGCTGACTCCCTACCAAATCCAAAAGGATGAACAGACCATCATCGACATCCTGGAACTACCCGCTCAAACAAAGAAAGAACTGGGCAGCGAAGCGATGGAAGAGCTTCACAATCATGCTTTCGCGGAACTGAAGGTAGAACTGAAGAACCTGAAGAGCAAAGACATCCCCGGTATGATCGTATTTAGTGAATTCATGCGCCGCTGGCATGATATGGATTTGGCCTCCCGGATGGGTGGAGCAGGTGACATGCTAAAGCATCACAGCCTGGTTGTAAATACTGAAAGCCCGGTAATCCAAAAAATAGTGAGCTTGGATAAAGAGGGTAAAGAAGACGAGATAAGAACGCTCTGCGGCTATATCCACGACCTCTCCCTGCTGGAGCAAAAAGCCTTTAGCGGAGACGAACTCAAAGCCTTTATTAGCAAGGCTAATAAAGTACTCTCATATATATAGAAATACTGTGTATATCAAAACAGCCCCGGCATAAAAACCGGGGCTGTTCTTTATAAAGATAACGCGTTATAGAAGCTCAATTACGAGGAATTTTTGTTTCCGGAAATTCTCCTTATCGGTGATGGTGAGCACATATTCTCCTTCCACTTTTTCCACACTGTAGGTGGTGGCAATGTGGTTTGAAAGAATGCTGTAGCCCTTTTTGGTGGCTTTGAAGGTGATCTGATCATCGTCACTCAGATTGATCTGATCAAACTTGTTCATGTCAATGTCGCCGGCTACTGTAGTTACTCTGCCGATGCCCAGGATTCCACCCTTGCGATCGATAACATCCTGTTCCAAAAGCTGGCTGCGCGTACCCACCACGTAATAGATGGTATTGGCTGCGCGTTCGGCGTCAATCAAGGCCTGTTCGCGCTCGGCGATGGTCTGTTCACGCTCGGCGATGATCACTTGACTTTGCCGGCGTTCTTCTTCGATGGTTTCGTTCAGGATGCCCATGCGATCCTGTAATTCGGTCATGATGCTTTCTTTCTCTTCCAGAGATGCTTTCAGACGGTCTACCATCTGCTGAACACCCCGCAATTGTGTTCTGGAACTTGCCAATTGTGCTTCCAGTTTCGCGATCTTGTTTTTGTCGGCTTCGATCTGGTCTCTCATATTTGCAATAGAGCTGATGATCTGTTCCCGTCTGTCCACTGGACTGGTTCCGGGGATTTCACCCTGCGTAAACAGTTGTCCGGAAAGATCCTGGTCCATAGATTGCAGACTTTCCTGGATCTCGCCGATGGTGGCGGTTGAAGATTCGTAAAGAGCCTGAAGATCATCATTGGTCTTTTGCAGGACCTTATTCTCTTTGGCGGCATTCAACCAAACGATGCCAAAGATTATGGCCAAAGCGGCCAGGACACCGATTATTATGATTTGTGCAGTTTTCATACTTGACTCCTATCGCGTTTTTGTATCTGTGTCATTTCATGATACACAGTTTTTGTGTCAAGCCAAATAGAGAATGGGGTGCAAAATGAAATATAATTACTTAGCAGCTTGGGTGCGAGAATTTGAAGCACTTAGGGCCGGCGTAGACAGACTCACGTTTGAGTCAAATACCATGCGCATACATCTTATCAAAGATAGCTCTTTGGTAATAGTCCTAAGCCCGCAAGATAGCTTCATCTATTATCTGGAATCCGAGCATGCGCCCTCCAAAAAGAACGAGATTTGGCCTCAACTGAAGGGCACTTTTATCACCGGTATATCGATTAAGCCCGACGACCGCATTATATCGATTTATTGCGAACAAAAGGACATCTATGGGGAAACTCATATCTACGAGATCGTCTGCGAATTGATGCCGCCAAAGCCAAACGTGATCTTGGTGAACAGAGATAAGAATCTGGTGCTGGACGCCATCGTGAAATACTCTCTGGCAGACAACCCCATGCGTATGGTGCTGGTAAATCAGCCTTATTATCCCCCCAAAACGAGCTTTGAGCCGGATTTGAATGAGACTGCCAGTATCCCGGCAGATTCTAATGCCGACACCATGAACGAATACTTCGTGCAAAGGCACATGAAAACCCTGCTACCGGCAGACAACAAATCAAATCTTGACGCGAAGATACGCCTTCTGAACCGAGAATTGAAACGCTTGAATAAGAAACTGGGTTTGCAAAAGCAAGATTTGAACAGCGCGCTGAAAATGGATTACTATTTTGCCTGTGCCGAAGCCATAAAACCCAATATGCAGCAGATCACTCCCGGTCAGGAAGAGCTTGTTACCACAAACTATCATGATCCTGAGCTGGGGGAAATCCGCGTCCCGCTATACCCGGACAAGAGCCCTCAGCAAAACCTGAACTATTATCTGAAAAAGTATCATAAAGCCAAAAGCGGTAAGAGTTTCATCGAGATAAACCTGCAGCGTACTCGTGAAGAGATCGATGCCATGCAAGCTCTCATCAACAGGATGGAGTATGGTGAGGATCTGGATGTGGACGGCCGCGATAAAGGTCACAACATCCGCCAGAGGATTAATCAGATAGACCGCATACTGCAATTCAGAATCGATGAAGCCTGGCAGGTGTATATAGGCAGAAAAGCCAAAGAAAACGACTTTATCAGCACAAAACTGGGTAAAGCTCAGGATTGGTGGTTTCATAGCCGCATCTATCGAGGAGCGCATGTATTGCTGAAAAACTACCGCAAGCAAGAGCCGCCTGTCGATTTGATTCGCGCGTGTTGTGCTCTTGCCGCGTGGTATTCTCAGGCAAAGTTTTCGGTGAACGTTCCAGTGGATTATACTCAGGTGCGCTATCTGCGAAAGCCCAAAGGCAGTGCCGCCGGGTTCATCACCTATACAAATTACAAGACCTTCTTTGCCAATCCAAAAGATATCCGTTCTATCAAAGAGGAGCTGGGGCTGTGAACAAAAGTATCGGCATCATATTGGGGTTGATTCCCTATAGCGAAAGCAGCCAGATTCTAAAAGTATTCAATGCGGAAAAAGCCCAGATATCAGTGATCGCAAAAGGATGGCGCAAGAAACAGGAACCCCTCTTACGATTTGGCGAGTATGAATTTAACCTGTTTGAACCCAAAGAAGAGGGGCTATACATTCTCAAGGAAGCAGGATTGCTACAGGATTTTTCACAGTATCCATCCACTTCCACATGGGCCGCCGCAGAAGCCGGTGCAGAGCTGCTATCCAAGATACTGATATCAGCGAGCGAAGCCGGAGAGTATTACGCTCTGCTACACAATTACTTATCTTATCTGCAAAAGTTGGAAAACAATGCCATTCTCATCTTTTGGCGTCTGTTTCTGAGAGTATTTAAACTAATGGGGATAAACCCGGAACTAAACAAATGCAGTATTTGCGGCTCTGATGACGGCCCGGCGGCATTCAGCGGAGCATCTGAAACTATCTGCAAATCGTGTTTCAGTCAGGTCATCAATCGGGATTACTATGTAGCACTGTCTTTGGAGGAGCGCAACATCCTAAGCCTCTTGCCGGAAATAGGAAAGCATCTGGATAGCATCATACCGGACGCTGAGGCGGTAAACAAACTCAATGCTTTCTTTCTGGCATACTATAGCGCGCAGCAAAAGCAAACGCTCAAGCTGAAAAGCCTGAGCGTCCTTAGTCAGTTCTATCATTAAGTGTTTAGAAAGGCTGGAACTTATTGATCTCCCAATAGTAATGTTCCGCGTCTTTTTGAATCGAAGCCAATTCATCGTAGTGCTTCATTTCCCACCGCGACATCATCGTGAAGAATGATGTCAGGGCCTCCACATCAGTATCCTCGGCGCATTTGCGATAGTGATCGATCGCGTCTTTTTCTAACAGTAAAGCCGTGGAAATGGCAGAAAACAGCGCTTGATCTTCACCAATTCTGCGGATGAAAGCATCTGAGAAGATACTGGGACCGTCCATATTCACTTTGGACAATACATTGGATACATCACTGGGTTGCATATCGCTGGAAAGCTGTTGATAGTAGTCCAGCAAATAGTTGTAATGCAGACGTTCTTCCTCTCTTCGGTTTACGAAGAATTCCTTCACTTCGGGATCACTGCTTTGATATGCTGCGCTCTGATATAGATTCACGCTGTCCATTTCTCCCTGCATCGCCTTTTTTATTGAGTCAATTAGATGTGCTTTGTCAATCATATTCTCCTCACATTCGTTCTTTATAAGATAGCTTAATCCTTAGCTTAGCTTTTACAAATCATTTGTGTATCTTAGCTCTGGACCGGTCATTACAAATGCCCAAAACCCGGTCGATAGCTTGTTATGTCGCGCCGGCACACGACAATTCAGGTTGCGTAAAGGAGATGAGAGTTCCCCATGGGCCTGCAGGAATAACAGGCATCCCCGAAAAGCTTGAGTATCTGATGCTATAGAGATTTGATACATTCATAAAGCTTAATGAGCAATACATAAGACCACCAAAGATCAATGTATGATACGATAGATGCCAAGTTATAATAAGTATACATCAGAAATGGGGATTGAAAGCAGGAATAATCATTGACAAACAAGCAAGGCTGAAAATAGGTGGAGCTCAAAAGAAAACATTCAGGAGTAATAAACAGCTATGAAGAATATCCTCGTGATCGGTGCAGCCGGACAGATCGGTTCGGAGCTCGTCCCCTATCTCAGAAAGATATATGGAGACGGACATGTTGTTGCCACTTTCAACCATACTCCCCTTCCCAAAGACATCATGGATGCCGGACCCTCCGCGCAAGTGAATGCCACGGATGGCAATTCCCTGAATGCAGTAGTGAAGAAACATAATATCGACACCATTTTCAATCTGGTGGCAGTGCTTTCAGCCAAAGGTGAAGCAAACCCTGCCCAGAGTTGGAAGATAAATATGGACACCACCTTCAACTGCCTCGAAGTCATGAAAGAAATGCATGGTGCGGTGTTTACACCCTCATCGATCGGCGCTTTTGGCCCCACCACTCCGCTGGACCAGACTCCACAAGATACCGTAATGAGACCAACCACCATATATGGCATATCCAAAGTAGCAGGAGAACTGCTGGGGGACTACTATCATCTGAAGTATGGTGTCGATGCTCGTGGACTAAGATATCCGGGCATCATCTCAAACGTTACTCTGCCCGGCGGTGGAACCACAGACTATGCCGTGGAAATCTATTACGATGCCATCAAGCAGAAGCACTATTTGTGCAATCTACCAGCAGGAACCTATCTGGATATGATGTATATGCCAGATGCCCTGCGCAGCGCTGTCGAATTGATGGAAGCGGATCCTGCGAAATTGATCCACAGAAATTGCTTCAACGTTACAGCCATGAGCTTTGATCCCGAAATAATCGCCTCCGCAATCCGCAAATACATCCCGGATTTTGTGTTGGAATATAAAGTGGACCCCATCAAAAAAGCTATCGCCGACAGTTGGCCAAACAGTATGGACGATTCTGCTGCCCGTAATGAATGGGGCTGGAAACCTGAATATGACCTCGATAATATGACTCGCGACATGATCGAAAAGGTCTCTGCTAAACTGAAGAATTAGGACTAGATATGTTAAAGATCGGTGTAGTAGGTGTCGGGCATTTGGGACAGCATCATGCCCGCAAGTTTATGAACATGGACAATGCTATCCTGGCGGGCATCTATGACGCAAAAAGCAGCCGGGCCAAAGAAATAGCCAAGACCCTGTCCGCGCATAGATTTGAAAGCTACGACGCTCTGCTCGATACCTGCGACGCCGTCGATATTGCTGCCACAACTACTGCTCACTATGAGCTGGCACTCAAAGCATTACAGGCCGGTAAGCATATCTTCTTGGAGAAGCCCATCACGGGCAAATTGGAAGAGGCCAAGGAACTGCTAGACCTGGCGGACAGCAAAAAACTCAAGATTCAGGTAGGCCATATCGAACGGTTCAACCCGGTGATATTGAGAGTGGAAAACGAGATCAAAGACCCTGTATTCATAGAGTCCACACGCATCTCCACATTCCATAGCAGGGGTACGGATGTACCCGTGGTTCTGGATGTGATGATCCACGACATCGACCTCATTCTGAGCTTTGTGCACAGCCCCATCAAGCATATCCACGCCTCGGGTATAGGCATCCTCACACCATCTATCGATATAGCCAATGCCCGCATCGAGTTTGAAAACGGTGCTATCGCTAATGTAACCTCTTCCAGAGTATCACTGAAACAAGAACGCAAGATCAGATTCTTCCAAAAGGATTGTTACATCACCCTTGACTTTCAGACTAAGCAAGCCAAGGTGATCAAAAAAAGCCCGCACGTGATGAAGTACCTGCCCAAAATCATGATGGGTGCGACCGATATAGATCCCGCCAAATTGGTCGATCAAAGCCTCTACGATTGCGCTGACGGTGCCAAAGACGCACTCTCCATGGAATTGCAATCCTGGGTGGATGCCATACTGACCGACAGCAAGCCAATCGTGGATGGACATGCCGGAGCTAAAGCTCTGGAAGTCGCCGAACAAATCATAACAATCATAAACAAACAGCTAAAGAAAAGTAAAATCAAGGTATAGATATAGATATGCAAGATATTCTGGTAAAAGATATTGCCAACCATTTAGGCACAGAAGTACGACTCAAGGGATGGGTGCGAAACATCCGTCATAGCGGAAAACTGCTCTTCATAATCTTTCGCGACGGCAGCGCTGAAGTGCAAGCCGTGGCCTTCAAACCGGAACTGGGCGAAGAAATCTTTGAAGGCGCCAAACGCCTCACTCTGGAATCCAGTCTGATAATAACCGGCATCCCCAAAGAACATCAGAAAAAAGCCGGGGAATATGAACTGGCAGTCACCGGAATCCAAATCGTCCAAATCGCCGATGAATACCCCATCAGCAAAAAAGAACACGGTCCCGACTTTCTGCTATCAAACCGACATCTTTGGATTCGCTCCCCCAAACAATGGGCCATCCTGAGAATCCGACACACTGTATATTTTGCGATCTGTGAGTATCTGAACGACAACAACTTCTTCCGTTTCGATTCTCCCATCCTTACACCTAATGCCTGTGAAGGAACTACGACACTGTTTGAGCTGGAGTATTTTGACGAAGGCATGGCATATCTGTCTCAGAGCGGTCAGTTATATCTGGAAACGGGCATCATGAGCTTGGGCAGAGTGTACGATTTTGGTCCTGTATTTCGCGCTGAGCGCTCCAAAACCCGCAAACATCTCACCGAATTCTGGATGATGGATGCCGAAGCGGCGTATGTGGAACACGAAGAGAATATGGATATACAGGAAGGGCTGATTCGCCATGTCATACGCAAAGTTCTCGCCACTTGCGACAAGGAATTGGACATCTTGGAACGGGATAAAGAACTGTTGAAAGCTGCAGATGCACCCTTCAAACGCATGACCCACTTTGAAGCGATCGAATACCTGCGCTCTCAGGGCAGCGAGATCGATCATGACAGCGATCTTGGAGCGACAGATGAGGTTTTGCTCACCGAGGGTTCTGCGGTTCCTGTCTTCATCGAAAAATGGCCAAAGAACATAAAAGCTTTCTACATGCGTCGCGCCCCGGAAGATGAAAACTTGGTATTGGGCAGTGATCTGATTGCCCCGGAAGGTTTTGGCGAGATTATCGGCGGCAGCGAACGTGAAACAGATTACGAAGCCCTGCTGGCCCGCATGAAAGAAGAAAAGATGGATCTGGATGCCTATCAATGGTTTCTGGACTTACGTAAATACGGCTCTGTGCCTCACAGTGGTTTTGGGATAGGCCTGGAACGTCTGGTTACATGGATGAGCGGAACTCATCACATCCGGGAAACCATACCCTTCCCAAGGATGATCTATCGCATCTATCCTTGAACTCATGTCTTTATGCTTAGCCCCCTCTTGTCACCAAATACCCGGGGGCAAGCTTATTTGTTTTCTTTTTTCAGCCCCGCCATTTTGCATAATGGTGTTTTAGCGTAAATAAATAAAGTATATAGAGGATAAAATGATGATTGTTGAAAAGCTATCACACACAACTAGAACGATGAAGTCATCCATGATCCGTGAACTGGTGGCCAGCACTCGTGATATCGAGGGGCTGATCTCCTTCGCGGGTGGTTTTCCATCTCCAAAAACCTTTCCCGCTGAGATTCTGAAGGATTTGTACAGCAAAGTAATCCGCGATGAGGCTGCCGGCGTCTTACAGTATGGCGCCAGTGAAGGCGATCCTGTTTTGAAAAAACAACTGATTGAATGGGAAGGATACGACATATCTGCCTCACAAATGCTGGTAACTGCAGGCTCAACAAACGCCATCTACTATATGACACGTGCTTTGGTGGATCCGGGCGACGTAATCATTTGCGAAGCACCCACTTTTTTGGGAAGTCTGGTAGCTTTTGAAGCTACCGGAGCAGAATTGCATGGCATTCCGCTGGATCAGGAAGGTCTGGATCTGAACATCCTGCATAGCAAGGTAGATGAATTGCAGAGCCAGGGCAAAAAGGTAAAAATGATCTACACCATACCGGATTTTCACAATCCTGCCGGTCTCACCATGAGTTTGGCCCGGCGTAAGGCTCTGATCGAATACGCGATCGCCATGCAGATTCCCATCCTGGAAGACAATCCCTATTCCCGCTTGCGCTTCAGCGGAGAAGCTCTGCCTACTCTGTATAGATTGGCCACACAAGACTATTTGAACCACGAAGTGGTTACTGAAGCGGTAACTTTTTCAAAGATCTTGGGTCCAGGCATGAGGCTGGCTTTTGTGAAAGGTGACGAAAAATTGATCGAGCGGATGTGTTCCTGGCAACAGAAAGTAAATATAGGCCCAGATAATGTATCTCAAAGAGTTGCAGCAAGATTTTTTGAAGCCGGACATATGGAACCTCACCTGGCCAAATGCTGTGATTTTTACCGTCCCTATCTGCAAAAGATGCTGGAAGCCATGGCAAAACACTTGCCCTCCTACATACAGTACACAAAGCCTGAAGGCGGTATCTTCACATGGCTCAGACTTCCTGAAGACATGAACGCTGATCAGCTGTTTCAACAAGCAATTGCCAAGAAAGTAAGCTTCATCCCCGGTAGCAAGTTCTATCCTAGCAATCAAGTAAAATACAATGCTCTCAGACTCAATTTCAGCTTCAGCACAATGGAACAGATCGATGAAGGCATGAGAAGCTTGGGAAAACTGATGGAAGACTTTTATGCTTGACGCCAAAGGGCAGTCAAGCTATATTGTAATCAGATAGTCTAAACAAAGGAGTATCTGTCATGAAAAATATACTGATAACCTTGTTGATGCTGAGCCTGATGGTTCCGGCAATGGCAACCTACAATCTGCCTCGTCCGGATCTGAATCCCTTCAGCATGAAGAGCCCTGTGCTGCAAAACCTCAAAATGTCCCATTCCATGGGCTTTGAAGCCGGTAGTAATTCTGGCGGCAGCGGTTATTACCTATCACGATATACAAACCACATGAAATATCAATTCAGCCCCAAACTGGAGCTTGATCTGGACCTGAACTTCGTAAATTTCGGCTCCATGAACACCGGAAGCAAGTTCAGTGTGAACGACGACAACCGGAATAAAATTCTGCCGGAATTCTCATTGCGCTACAAACCCAGCGATTCCGTAAATTTCGAGATTCGAATGAGCCAGGGTCTTTTGATGCAACGAAGCCCCTGGTACGAGAAATAGCAAGGAGACAAACCGGTTTGACTACAGTGATAATAATCCTCTTAGCTGTCTTAGGCGCCGCCTTTGGCAGCTTTTTTAATGTATTGATCTATCGTTTACCCCGCAAACAATCGATAGTTTATCCACCCTCTCATTGTGGTGATTGCAACAAGCCGATCCCATTCTATCTGAATATACCGATTGTTAGCTATATCATGCTGCGCGGAAAGTGCAAGTATTGCGGTGCGTCCATCCACTGGCATCACTTTTTGGTGGAAGCGATTACTCCTCTGATACTCATCCTGCTCTTCCTGCAATACGGCTATCAAGGGCAGTTTATGCTCTTTCTGAAGTATTCAGTTTTGTGCCTGTTCTTGATCCCGATCTTCTTTATAGATGCTTTTCATCAGATCATCCCCCACAAGCTTTCCATACCCTTGATTCCCTTGGGATTCATCTTTGCATTGATCCCCGGCAGCGACATCACGATCCTGGAATCCGGCATCGCAGCCGCAATCATATTCTTTTTTCTGCTATTCATAGCCTATGCCTATCGATTTGCCCGGAAAGTGGATGGATTGGGCGGCGGAGACATCTGGCTTCTTACCGGAATTGCCGCGTTTTTGGGATTGATCAGCATGCCCTATGTGATCCTGATATCAGCCGTTTTGGGTATCATCTATTTCTTCATCTTTGTCCGGAACAAAGAACAAGGTTTTGCCTTCGGAACCTTTATAGCTGTTACCACGATCTTGTGGTCACTATTGGGATCTACACAAATGCTCTTGAACCTGCGATTACTGTGAATGATACACTCAGGCTCTGTCCAAGTGCTTGAACAGAGCCGCTCTTTCTGCGGATAAACATCTGATATATAGTTCCGGATATTATCGTTAATACAGGTTTACAGAGGAGTTCGGCTCTTTTGTAAACTTTTTTTTCAATCCGCCTTTTTGGGGAAAAAGAAGAGATCTTCGTCGTCGTTGCTCCAGCTGTATTTCACTTCGCCCACAAATATGGTGTGATCCCCACTTTTCACTTGAGACAACACTTCGCATTCAAAGCATGCCACTGCATCCTTCAAGATGGGCAATTTCTTCAGTTTCCCGGGAAATGATGACACCTGTCCGGCACTGAATTTGTCGACATCTCTGCCGCTTTGCGAACCAGCCAGAGTCAATAGCTGCTTTTGCGTAGATCCGGGAAATACGAGATTGAAATACCTGTTATCTTGCAAGCAGTCATACGAGTAGCGGCTGTGCCCGATCGATATCGCAAACATTGGCGGAGCGATCGAGGTTCTCATAAACCACTCCAAGGTGATCAAGTTGAAATTGCCGTCCGGTTTCACTGTAACCGCCATAGCGACTTTGGATGGCAAGTGCACTTTGGCATAAGCTTCAGGTAGATTGTGTATTTTCATCATGTCTGTGTTTCTCCTTTGTGCTTTGCTTCATAATGATAAGATAAGACGAAATTGAGCCTCGCACCAGTGAGCCGTAAAAATGGCTTCAGAATCTCAGAATCCCGCACAATAAGCTTGACAGAATCTTGGCGTTTGGCAGACTGATAGAAAACATGATAAAGGAATATACTATGAAATACTTTCGTAAATTAATCGGTGAAAAATGCTTCCTCTCCCCTGTATCACTGGACGACATAGAGCGCTATACCGAATGGGTCAATGACCTTGAAATAGGGCAGTTTGTGCTGTTTTCTTCCACCGTATTCGACATCGGCAAGGAACGTGCCGCTTTGCAGGACTTGATGGACAACAGCGTTATCTTTGCCATCGTGGAAAAGGATACCAACAAAGTGATCGGCAACTGTGGCTTACATATGGTAAACAGTGTCCACCGTCACGCCCAATTTGGTATCTTCATCGGCGAAAAAACCTATTGGAACCAGGGAATTGGCTCCGAGGCAACCATGTTGATCCTGGATTATGGCTTTAACATCATGAACCTGAACAACATCAGTCTGGAAGTAGTGGATTACAACAAGCGCGCCATCAAATGCTACGAAAAAGTCGGCTTCCAATATGTGGGCAGACGCCGCAAATACAATTTTATGGCGGGAGAATACCATGATGCTCTTATATACGACTTTCTTAGTGAAGACTTTCAAAGCCCCTTTGTGAAGAAAACTTTCGATTATTCAATCAGCGACGAAGCCGGGCGCAGCAAGATCTCTATCGTCTGATGTTTCGCAGAATCAAAGGACAGCAACAAGTGATAGACTTGTTGCAACACGCCACCGAGCAACAACGGATTGCCCAGGCGTATCTCTTCCATGGAGGAGATGGGGTTGGTAAGTTTATGACCGCGTTATATTTTGGTATGGCACTAAACTGCCTCTCCAGTAGTGAGTATCGTCCCTGCGGTGTGTGTGCATCCTGTCACAAGTTTCTCAGTTTTGAGCATCCGGATTTTATGTATCTGTTTCCAACGGTGAACCTGAAGCTAAGCTCGGATGGAGAGATCAAGGACGCGGATGCTATGAGGCAGTATGAAGCTTATCTGAAAAACAAGATCGAGAGTCCCTGGCAAGACTTTTTCTTCAGCGGTTCCACGGAGATTCGTAAGGAGAGCATCAGCCTGCTCATCAAACGCTTGGAATACTCCATTCATGAAGCTAAATATCGGGTTGTGATCATCGAAAATGCCGATATGATGAATACACAAACCGCAAACGCTTTCCTGAAGACTTTGGAAGAGCCCCCCCCAAACACCCTGATAATCCTGATCACAGAGAAGCTACCGCAGATATTACCCACTATTCTGTCCCGCTGTCAACCCGTATATTTCAAGCCCCTCGCCCAAAGCGTGGTGCAAGAAATTCTGTTTGAGGACTTTCAGGTGGATACAGTCTTGGCAAAAAGCGCAGCCAGAATAAGCGGAGGCAACCTGAAAACAGCCATCCGCGTAGCCAATGACGCAGGATATTCTACTCGAGACAAAGCCTTTGAGCTGCTTAATATGGCCTATGAGAAAGCAAATCTGGAATACATCTCTCAGATATCAAAGCATAAGACCAGCACAGATGCTCTGCGTGATCTGCTGGCGTATCTGGGCATTATTGCCAACGATCTGGCCTTGATCCACCTGGCCCCAAACGAAGTGACCAATCTGGACAAAAGTGAATTTCTGAGGGAGGTATCTCATCACAACATTCCAGACCGAATTCCGGATTATCTGTTAGCCTTGGACGATTTCAGCCGAAAACTGGATGGGAATGTAAATCCCACGCTGATCCAATTATCTCTCTTTCTGGCAACCTGCGATTTATTGAATCTATGAGTCAACGCCGTCTGGCCCGAAACATCAGCGTGATGAGCATCGCGGTCTTTCTCAGCCGAATCCTCGGTCTGGTGAGGGATCAGGTGATGGCTTTCTTCTTTGGTGGCGGATACTTAAATGATGCCTTCAATGTGGCATACAACATCCCAAATCTCTTGCGCCGGCTCTTTGGTGAAGGCGCGTTATCCACCGCCTTTGTGCCCATCTACAACGATATCGGCATCAAAAAAGGCAAACCTGCCCAGATCGACTTCGCTTTGAATGTCTTAAGTATTCTCACCGTTCTGCTGGTGCTGCTCACTCTTTTGGGCATCGCTTTTGCTCCGCTGATTGTACGTCTCTTGTATCCCGGTTTGGCTCCGCATACCGGCATAGTTGCGATCAAACTAACCAGGATCATCTTTCCCTATCTCTTTTTCATCGGACTCTCATCCACCTTCATCGCGATCCTGAATTCCCACGATTATTTCTTTATGACCGGGCTTTCCAGCGCGCTGTTGAATATCGGCATGATATTGTCTTTGTTGATACCCTACTGGTTTTGGAAGCTTCCTGCCGAGCAATTGATCTATCCCGCAGGATGGGGTGTGGTGATCGGCGGCACCTTACAGACCATCATCAATTTTCCTTATCTGAAAAAAGTGGGATATCGCCTCACCATCCTGTTCCGTATTGGTTCAGAGGCCCTAAAAATAATGTGGCAGCGTTTTGTCCCTGCCATGATCGGCATCGGCATCAGAGAGATAAATCTAATCGCGGACGCTTTGATGGCAAGCTTTTTGCCCATCGGAAGCATCACAGCTTTGGGATATGGTAATCGCTTGATGCAATTACCCTTGGGAATATTTGCCATCAGTGCGGGAACTGCGGTTCTGCCCACCTATTCCAGATTGGTGAGCAAGGGTGAATACCGGGAACTATCCAGTAGTATGCGCCTCACCACCTTGAGTCTGGCCTACCTGATGCTGCCCATCAGCGCGTTGATTCTCGCGCTAGCCGAAGACTTCGTAGTGATCCTTTTTGCCCATGGCGCCTTCGACCAGCAAGCGGTCTGGATGAGCTCGCAAGCTCTGATATTCTACTCTCTGGGCTTGCTCTTTTACAGCATGAACCAAGTGCTCACACCATTGTTTTATGCCAGAGGCGACACCCGCACGCCCGTGATTCTTGCAGCGATAATGGTTGGCTTGAATATCAGCCTGAATTTTGTCCTCATGCAGTTTCTGCAACATCGCGGATTGGCCTTGTCCACCTCAATTACCGCATTTGTAAACTATCTGATACTCATACATCTTATTCATAAAAGATTCCCTCAAATCGACAATAATGGCGTGATGTTCAATCTTTTGAAGAGTGTTCTCATCGCGATTGCCATATACTTTTTTGCTGTATATCTTAGAAAGCTGATCCCGCTAGATTCCAAGACGGGATTGATCCTGAAATCTGCTGTGATCGCAAGTCTCAGCTTCCTGTTCTTTTACTTGGCTGGATTGCTTGTGCACCTCAGCTACATGAAAGAGGCTACACAAAACCTATGCAAGCGCCTACGCCGCAAATAGCTGAAAAATTGCCCTACTTACCGGATAAACCCGGTGTGTACTTGTGGAAAAACGCAGATAATGAAGTAATCTATGTAGGCAAAGCGCTGTCTTTGAAACACCGCGTCAAATCATACCTCAGCTCCGGTGCCAAGGATCCCAAGACGGAGCAATTGGTAAAGCATATCGCCGCTCTGGATTACATAATCACTGCCAGCGAAAACGAAGCATTCTTGCTGGAAGCGAATATGATCAAGCGCTTTCAGCCCAAATACAACGTGATGCTGAAGGACGACAAACGCTATCCCTATGTAAAGATCACCCTCAATGAAGCCTTTCCCAGAGTATTTGTAAGCCGCGATTTGGTGAAGGATGGTTCCCGATACTTTGGTCCTTATACCGATGTACGCTCATTGCGTCGCACGCTGAGGAGCTTTGAATGGCTATTTCCCATACGGGATTGTAGGCGCAACATTCCTATTGGAGCCGTTGTATTCAAAAAGGCTTGTATCAACTATCAATTGGGTAAATGCAGCGCGCCTTGCATAGGTAAGATATCGCAAGGGCAATACATGCAGATAGTGGACAAGGTGATCCGTTTCTTCGAGGGAAAATATGAAGCAGTACTGGATGATTACCGTCAGGAGATGAATGCCCTCTCAGAAGAATTGCGTTACGAAGAAGCGGCCAGGATTCGAGATCGCATCCTCGCCATTCAAAAGATCCAGAAACGGCAGAGTGTTGTCTATGCCGATCACCGAGATATCGACATCATTGGCTTCTATCAAGAAGAAAATGACGCTATCTGCTTAGTGCTGAGGATGCAGGAAGGGGCTATCGTCAATCAGGAAAACTACCCCATGAAAAACATCGCTTTGGAGAGCCGTGAGAGCATTTTGACCTCATTTTTGAAATTGTATTATGCCCAGAAAGAAGAACTCCCCCAAGAGATCCTGCTGCCCTTTGAACCTTTAGAATACGAAGCTTTATCACAGTGGCTGAAAGGACTACTCTCTCTGCCTCAGCGCGGAGACAAAGCCAAGCTGCTGGCCATGGCCAAGCGCAATGCTTTCAGCCTGATCGAAGAAAAGAAACTGGCGCATATGCGCAAGGCAAACCGCACCATCTTCCCCATCCAGGAACTCAAAGAAACTCTGGGCTTCGATAAGCTTCCCCGCAAAATCGTCTGCATGGACATCTCCACCATTCAAGGCACCGACACCGTATCCAGCGCTGTATACTTTGAAAACGGCAAAGCCAAAAAGAAGTATTACCGCCATTTCATTATTCGCGACATCCAAACCCAAAACGACTTTGCCGCACTGCAGGAAACACTAACCCGTTTCCTGACTGAGATCGATAAAGATCCCGATATGAAACCCGATCTGTTCATCATCGACGGTGGCAAGGGACAGCTCTCTGCCACAAACGAGGTATTATGCAACAGCGCCTATGCAGATGTGCGCATAGTATCCCTTGCCAAACGAGCAGAAGAGATCTTCTTACCCGGGAACAGTGAATCCGTGATCCTGGCCCGCAGCTCTTCAGCGTTAAGATTGATTACCAGAATCCGGGATGAAGCACATCGCTTTGCCATCAGCTTCCATCGCAGTCGCCGCCGCAAACGCACTCTGAAGAGTGAATTGGAAGAAATTCCGGGCATCGGTGAAAATACCAAATTCATCCTGCTAAAAGAACTGGGCAGTGTTGAGAGCATAAAAGACGCGAATATCGATACTCTGACAAATATCAAGGGTATCGGTGAAAAAACCGCATTGAGTATATATAACTATTTTCACAAGGAGAATTGATGAAATACAGAAAAATGCCAAAATCCCCCGAACGCTTATCCTCCCTCGGCTTTGGCTGCATGCGCTTTCCCACCGATAAGGATGGAAACATCGACGAAGCTAAAAGCTTTGCTATGCTACACGAAGCATATCAGGCAGGAGTAAACTACTATGATACAGCCTGGGGATATCACAATTCTCAGTCCGAACCTTTTTTGGGCAGATTCCTGAAACAAATCAACCGCGATAAAGTGTATGTAGCCACAAAGCTACCTTGCTGGTTGATCAAAACCCGGGAAGATATGGACGATTATCTGGCAAAGCAATTGGAACGCCTGCAAACTGATCACATCGATTACTACCTGCTTCACGCGCTCAATAAAGGCAGCTGGAAAAATGTACACAATCTGGGTGTGTTGGATTTCCTGCTACAGGCGAAAGCGAAGGGAAAGATCCGTCGCATCGGCTTTTCTTTTCATGATGATTATGCCACTTTCTCCAAGATCATAAGAGCATTTGATTGGGATTTCACTCAGTTCATGCTGAACTATCTGGATACCAATTATCAAGCCGGCTTAAGAGGGCTAAGACTTGCTGCGTCCCGGAACATCGGCATCATCAGCATGGAACCTCTCCGGGGAGGTAAATTGGTAAGTGCTATGCCGGATGAGGTGGAAGAAGTGTGGCAGAAAGCGGGGAATAAACAGAGCCCCCTGGAGCGCGCGCTCAATTGGGTGTGGAACCTCCCGGAATGCACAGTATTGCTATCTGGGATGTCCTCTGTGGAACAGGTGACGCAAAACATCAAGCTGGCCAATAAGTCGAAAGCACAAATCCTGTCCGAAAAGGAACTGCGGGTTTATGGCCGGGCGCGCAAAGCCTATCTCGGTCGCGTTCCCTACCTGTGCTCCGGATGTCGCTATTGTATGCCCTGCCCGCATGGCGTGAGTATCCCTTCGGTATTGGGAATGTATGCCGAGGCCCGCATGTTTGGTGATGAACCTTTCAACAAGGGCGAATACCATGGCTTCATAAAAGCTGAAGCCCGCGCTGAGCAATGCGTATCTTGCGGTACCTGCCTGCCCAAGTGTCCCCAAAAGATAGATATTCCATATTGGATGCAACAGATTAAAGATTTTTATGCTGACTAGCTCGAGATCTGCAAACTCAGTCGACATGAGGAGAAAGCGATATGACACAATATGATTACACGGTGATAACCGATATCGGATCCACCACTACCAAAGCAATCGTGATCGATTGCAGCCAGCGCAAGTTGCTGGCTTTAGAACACGCAGATACAACAGTGGAGGCTCCTTACAACGACGTAAAGATCGGCATCATCAATGCCATCAAATCCATTGAGCGGCAAAGCGGCATATCACTTATCACAGATATAAAGCCGGACAACAGCTTTAGTCCGGCTCCCAGAGTACGCTATCTGAGCACCAGCAGTGCCGGGGGCGGCCTACAGATATTGGTGATAGGACTCACCCTCTTTGACAGTGCAAGCAGTGCCCAAAGAGCCGCTTACGGAGCCGGTGGCATCATTTTGGATGTGTTTGCCATCAACGACAATCGCAGTCCTATCGAGCAAATGCTGGCCATGCGCAATTTACGTCCGGATATGATCCTGATCTCCGGAGGCACGGACGGAGGTGCGATCAGTTCAGTACTGCGACTCGCCGAAATCCTGCGCATCGCCAAACCCATGCCCAAATTCAGCACCAGTGTGAAGATCCCCACTATCTATGCGGGTAACTGCGATGCGGCAGATATGATCCGGATGATGATCTCCCAGGATTTTGATTTGCACATCCTGCCAAATCTACGGCCCAGCCTGAAGCAAGAGAACTTAAAGCCCTCTCGTGACAAAATACAGGAACTCTTTATGGAAACCGTGATGGAACGAGCTCCCGGCTATTCTGAGATCAAGGACATCGTGCAGGCTCAGATTCTGCCTACTCCCGTGGGAGTGTTGCAGACATTGACGAAACTGAACAGCGCAAAAGCCGAAAACCTGATTCTCTTCGATATTGGCGGCGCTACCACAGACGTCTTCACCCGCATAAACTCTCATTTTCAGCGCACAGTAAGCGCGAATCTGGGTATGAGTTACAGCGCGCTGAACGTGATGAAAGAAAGCGAGATCGAAACCCTGCGCGGCCTTCTGCCTCAGAGCATCTCCGAGGATGAATTGCGCAATTATATTGGCAATAAAACCATATATCCTACCCTCAATCCCAACAGTGTAAACGAATACCGCATCGAGCACGCTCTAGCCAAATGCGCACTAAAGCTTGCTTTGGAACAGCACGAAGAAATGCATTTCAATAAAGAAAAGTTGGGGTTTTTGGACGCCTTGAAATCCAACGGGAAAGATAAATATGAGGCAAAATTCCATTATATCTCCAATGAAGAAGCCTACTATTTTTATGCCAGCGACATAGATTTGATCATCGGCGCGGGTGGAGTATTTGCCCATGCCCAAAACACCAACCAATGCCTGGATATCCTGATCACGGGAATTCTCCCCCTCGGTATTACGGAACTGGCGATAGATAAACACTTTATTACCCCGCATTTGGGGGTGCTCTCCACAGTTGAGGAGGATCTCAGCCGCGATCTGTTATTCAGCGATTGTCTGTCCGGCCTGGCGATGTATATCCGCCCCATCTTCCCTGAAAAGCTGAAGATACCGGTTCTGAGCGTGGAATATGACACCAAGACACAGGTGCTGCTTTCGGACGATTTGCTGTTTATCCCGGCTCAAAAGGGACGTAAGCTGGTACTAAAAGCCATGAAGAAATGCATGATCGATGGTGAGCACAAAGAGCGGAGCATCACCAGTGACCTGCCCATTATCTTAGACAGCAGATTTATCCGCGATAGATATGACAAACGCATGGATCAGCTTTTAAACCTGTATCCCACCGGAGACTCACCGCAAGTATTCCGAAACCCGGCAGAACCGGAGGCAAAGGAATACAGCTATGATGTGGAGCTACCCTACAATGGGGATATTCTGAAACAAAGCGGCGACAGAGTAATGCCCAATGAGATCGTGGCCAGAAACCTCTACAACCCCCCGCGGCTCTTTGTAGTAAACACCAATTCCGCCAATGCTAGGATACCCGAAACTGTGCTCCAAAGCGCTATCCGCGTACGAACAGGCGATGACATTCATTTCTCTGAGGAATTGCGTGAAGCTTTGCCGGATTATGGCTTGCGTCAACCCCATTATTCACCCGTGCGTGGCAGGGTGGAATTCATCGATTTCAAAAGCGGTCTTATCGTTTTGTCCGAGATTCAAAAATACAGCAGCAAACCCGTTGATATCAATATTGGAGATAAACTGGGCATCGCGCCCAAAAAAGCCAGGCGCTATCTCACGAAGCATATCGGAGAGTTTGTGTACGAGGGCGATAGTGTGGCTCGCTATATGAAGACAAACCAAGTAAGAATCGCCTCCAGCCCCAGTACCGGCCAGGTAGTGGACTTTAACCCTCAGACAGGGGTCATGACGATCCAGTACAATTCAAAACCCACAAACTACCATGCTCACGTTTCAGGAGTGGTGAGCAAAGTAGAACAAGACCGCGCGATCCGCATTATGTACCGGGCAAAGCGTTTGTCTGCAGCTATCGGTTGGGGAAGTCCAATTCATGGGAGCTTAATTTGGATGGCGGAATTCAGCCCGAAACCTATTCCCGAAGACAGCATAGTCGCCCTGGGCTTTAAACCCGATATTACTTGTTTAAAGCAACTTGCATCCCAAGCCGCAGGGATCATCTGTCCATCAATCGATGAAGCAGATCTATGCAATTATCTGAACACAGAACAGGGAGTGATCAATACAGGTGGAGAGCACATCCCTGCCAGTTTGGTATTGGTCCATGGTTTTGGCGACATCGCGCTATTGCCACATCAGGAACGCTATTTCAAAGATAACACCAATAAATACTGCATGTTGGAACCCCACACCAGGATCCGCGCCGGAGTGGTCCGCGCCGGTATTAATATCTTGGAATAGCCTGTCAGCCTCGCCTTGATGGCCGTGGATATTTATCAACAGTCTACGCCTTCCTTTGCGTTTTGCGTCCATATTGCACTTTCCCATATCGTGCTTACCGCTTATCATTTCAATATAAATTTTTTGGGAGGTGAAGCATGATTCGCCAACTTGTGGTTCGCAACAGAAGCTACAGACGCTTTAAACAGCAAACTCCGATCAGTAAGCAGACCCTGAGAGATATCGTCGACTTAGCTCGTGTTTCTGCTAGTGCGGCAAACTTGCAAAACCTTCGCTATTGGTTGGTGGACAATCCCCACAAAGGCCTGTTTAAGTGTTTAAAATGGGCAAATTATCTGAAGGATTGGAATGGTCCACTCGAAGGTGAGCGTCCTGCTGCCTATATCATCGTACTGGCCCCGAGATCCTGTTCCAAATACTGTTATATCGACACCGGAATCGCGTGTCAGAGCATGCTGTTGGGTGCCACGGAACTGGGCATGGGCGGTTGTATGATGGCAGCAGTGGACAGAGAGAAAGTTCACGAAATACTAGCCATTCCCAATGAATGGGAAATAGTATTGGTGATAGCCCTGGGAGTTCCGAATGAGGAAGTGGTAATAGACAATATCGGCGCAGACGGCAACATCGAATACTGGCGGGATGAACGGGATCGGCATCACGTGCCCAAGCTGGATCTAAACACTCTCATTTTGAACTGATCGCCACTGCCTTGCCCTATGTTTCAAGCCGTGCCGATCGTGATATAAACGCGTTATCATCGAGTGAACACTAGTTGATAACGCGTTTATATTGCGTTTAGATCGGGATCAATGATAGGGGAAGAACTGTGCTGAGTAGCTCCAAAGCACAGGATGAGCTACAATAAAGCATTAAATGCAACAGGCTGTTTACAGATAAGCCTCTTTCACTCCACGCCGCAAAGCTTATTGACAAAAATGCCGGATGGGCATTTACTGCTTCCTTATGGAAAATATTCAAGTATTCAGTGTATTCGAGATCTCCCGCCATATCCGCCAAGTGCTGGAAAGCAGCATTGAAGCCCTGTATGTGAAGGGTGAAATATCGAACTTTGTGCATCACAGCTCCGGACATATGTACTTCAATCTGAAGGATGAATATGCCACTCTGCGCTGCACTCTTTTCAAGAACGCGAATTACAAGCTGAGTTTCAAACCGGCCGACGGTCAGAGTGTGGTCTGTTTTGGCAAGATTACTTCCTATGAGAAAGGCGGCAGCTACAATCTCAACGTTAGTTCCATGGTTCCTGCCGGCATAGGAGACATGCAGGCGCGCTTCGAAGCTTTGAAAAAACAGCTGAGAGAAGAAGGTTTGTTCGATGAAGCTCACAAGAAAAAGCTGCCCCCTTATCCGGAGCGGATCGGGATTGTAACCTCTCCTACCGGTGCGGCCTTGCAAGATATCAGCAACATCCTGAAGCGGCGCTATCCGGTGGAAGCCTTTGTGTATCCTGCCTTGGTTCAGGGCAAAGATGCTCCTCGCACTCTCATCCGGGGTATAGAGTATTTTAATGCTGAAGGCAGAGTAGATCTCATCATCATCACTCGGGGCGGCGGTTCACAAGAAGATCTGTTTTGCTTCAACGACGAAGAACTGGCCCGAGCCATATTCAGGTCGAAAATCCCGGTGATTTCTGCTGTGGGGCATGAAATAGATTTTAGTATCAGTGATTTTGTGGCAGATCTCAGGGCTCCTACTCCTTCAGCGGCGGCTGAGATCGCGGTCCCCAACAAGGATGATCTCATGTCTTACCTTGGCTCTATGCAGCAACGCCTCTCACTGAGCGCAAAGAACCGATTAAGCGGGGATGCTCATCGCTTGAGCGAGCTTACTTTGAAGCTATCTCGCTATCACCCCCAGCGTTTGTGGCAGGATTACCAGCAGCGCTTTGATATGGCCGAGATGGCTCTAAAAAACATCAAACACCTCATCCGGGAACCCCAGACAGCTTTTCAGAAAGCACAACATAGCCTGATCAGCATCGCAGAAATCAAGATCAGGGGAAAGCTTGATCGGGGACAGGATAGCATGCACAATCTGGCTCAACAGCTGAGTACACTGGGGCAAAACACTCTCTTTAAATACAATATGGAACTAAAAGCCAAAGCCGGCATGCTGGCTCAGCTCTCGCCGGAGACTATGCTGAACAAGGGCTGGGCATTGGCAATGAAGGGAAACCGGGTGGTGCGGAGTATAAAAGATCTGAAAGCCGGAGATATGCTGTCCTTGCAGCTTTCGGACGGTTCGAAACAAGTAGAGGTAACAAAAGATAAATGAAACCATTATTGACGCTGATATTGATGCTGTTTTGCCTGATTACCCTATCCGCTGAAGTGCGCTCACTTTGGGTCTTACCCTGGGATATCAAAAGCCCGGAATCGATCGACCGTCTCATCTCTGATGCCGTGCAAAACCATCAGAATGAATTGCTGGTGGAGGTGCGCTACCGGGCAGACGCGCTTTATACTCCGCAAAAAGCAGGATTCTTGTATTCAAACCCGGAGCCGCGTAGCTATGTCCTTGAAGAAGACGGTTTTGATCCCCTCGATTACCTGATCCGGCAAGCTCATGCACACAATCTTGATGTCCAGGCCTGGGTAATAGTGTTCAACGCGACTCCTTTGAAGCAGGAGCTGGTTGCCAATAACTATATCTATCAGAACTATCCGCATTGGTTTATGTATGACGCGCAAGGACGGCAAATGCGCTCTGCCGAACAGTTCGGCTATTTCATAGATCCCGGCATTGCTGAGGTTCAGGACTACCTGTTGAATGTATTCAGCGATATTGTGTCCGGCTACCCGGAGCTTGACGGTTTGCATTTGGACTATATACGCTATCCCGATACCAAATGGGGTTATCATCCTCGATCCGTGGCTGGGTTTGAACATGCCAAAGAACAGGGTGAGATCTTAAGCTGGAACGAGTGGCGAATGCGGCAGATTACATCTTTCGTGAGTAAATGCTATCACAGAATCAAGAGTATAAATCCGAACATCATGCTAAGCGCAGCGGTGTTTTCCAATATCAGCGACGCCCGGATAGCCTATGCTCAGGATTGGTATGATTGGCTGGACAAAGGCATCATAGACAGGATCTACCCCATGGCCTATACCTTGAGTTACGAAGATTTTAGAGATCAATTGGCAGATATGAAGCAAAGAGCTTATGAGGACAAGCTGGTGATCGGATTGAGGGCTTGGGATACCGCGGGCAGATCTTTGATGCCTCTGGATAATCCGGCTTATAATATAGCTCACATCAACAAACGCATCGCTTTGATTCGCGATGGGAACTTTTGCGGAACCGCCTTGTTCAGCTATGAAGGCATCAAAAGGAATAACGCGCTTGCCAGCTTGGCAAATCTGGCCTACCCTCCATTGGAAGCAGTGGAAAAGGCAGAAGAGCCGAGCAGCGATACGCGGGAATACAGTCACAAAGCGGTCGACGCAAAATTTGAAGCTATAGCCGGGAGCTACGTGATCTCTCTGGAGATACCGGCCTCGGGCAGATGGGCTTGGAGCTTGATGACCAAGGACTGGAATCCGATCTACAGCAAGGAGCAATATTTGCTGAAAGGACCCCATCAGATCTTTTGGAACGGTAAAAGCAATGGGCAAGACAAGATACAATCCGGGGAATACTTGTTTACTGCCAATCAAGAAGGCGTAGATTTCTCATACATCATCCCTGTAACACTGGAAGCCACACTGTATGAGTGATTTATCCAGACAAGCCGGTCTTCTGTCTCTGGCAGATTTTATCCGTTTCTTTATCAAGACTCTCATCGGGATTGCTCTTGCCAGAATACTGAGCCCGGCGGATCTGGGAACCTATCGTCAACTCTTTCTCATCTATGGCACACTGTCCGGCATACTACTCTTGGGCTTTCCTCAGAGTTTGCTGTATTTCATCCCCAAAAGCGAAGACTTGGAGCATACTAAAAGACTTATCACCAGAACCATGCATGTGGTTTCGATACTGGCAGTTTTGTGTGCCCTGATCATCTTTTTCACCCGTTTTTTGATCGCCCGCAGTTTCAACAATCCGGATATTGCACAACTGTTGATTCCTTACAGCATATATCCACTCTTTCTTTTTGTTACTCAGATGTATAGCTCCATTATGCTGGGCTTAAAGCAGCCCTTGAAATCTGCCAGCTTTGCAATCTTTGCCATTGCCTGCGATTTTATCCTAGTATTGGGCAGCGCCCTGATCTTTGAGGATATGCGTTATATAGTGGGGGCACTCATCCTCTCTGCGCTATTACAGTGGTTATGGGCAGAATGGGGCATCAGGCACCTGAAAACGGGATGGTCTCTCTCAAACTTTACCGGTTTTAAAGAACAGCTGGCGTACACGATACCTTTGGGCCTTTCTCTGCTGGTGGGTGTGCTGAGTGTTCAGCTGGATAAGCTGATGATCTCCGGGTTTTTCAAACCGGAGGATTTTGCGGTATTCTCTTTGGGCGCCATGGAGCTTCCGCTCATCGGTATTTTGGTAAACTCTGTAAATTCCATCCTGTTGCCACATATGAGCTCCGGAAACAAAACTGAACTGGCGGCCATTTTCAGCGCGTCGGTGCGAAAAAACAGCATTATTGTGTTTCCTTTGGCGAGTGTATTCTTCATCTTTGCCACAGAGTTCATGATCTTTTTCTACGGCGCGATTTATGCCTCCGCCGCTCTGTATTTCCGGGTTTATTTATTGATATTACCTTTGCGCGTGGCTACTTATGGCATTGTATTTCAGGCTCTGGGCAAAACCAGGTTGGTGATGATAGATTCCATCATCATGCTTTGCCTGAATGCTATCTTGAATTTTGTAATGATCAGACTTTACGGTATGGTGGGAGCAGCAATTGCCACCGTGATCGTATCCTGGCTCATCGTGATTGTCTATCTGCTGCAAATGCGTTATAGCCTTGGCTTCAAGCTCTTGAGCATGTTTCCGCTAAAAAGTATGCTGATCAACCTATGTGCGGCCTTGCTCCCCGTTATCATCGTACTGCCCGTATCGGGCTTCATCACACATACATTTCTACGCATGTTCTTGGGTGGCAGTCTTTATATGTTACTGTACTTCGCGATAGCTCGCGTCCTGAAAGTGATCAAGCCCTGTGATATCGATCTGGCTTTGAGTTTTGTCTCCGGCATATGGAAAAGAGGCAAGTAGTGGAAGCACTATTTTTGTATCCGAACGATAGTTCTTTCACCCGCGTGGATGAAAACATCCTGGGGCAGATAATGCCTGTTACAAGCATATGCCTGCGACAAAGCGAGGGGAAATGGACATATCTTCGGCGTTTATGCAGTATTTTCCCCGCTGTGTTAAAACACTCCAATGCCGGGCTATGCCTATGCTGGTTTGCAGACTATCATGCTTTTGTGATGGTCTTGGCGGCCAAACTGCTGAAACGTAAATCGATTGTGTTTATCGGCGGATACGATGCTGTTTATTATCCTGAATTTGCCTACGGTGTTTATCACAGAGCCCTCCGAAAGTTTTGCGCAGTCTATGCCTTGAAACACTGTGATCTGATCATCGCGAATCATGAGGCTTTGCTGTCGTCTGAAAACACTTATTACAATCCCGGCGGGCATCCCGAAGGTGTGTTCAAGCTGATCCCCCGGCTAAAGACACCGGCCGTAACAGTATATAACAGTATCACAGATGATGCTCCCACAGTCATCAATCTTAAGCGGAAGCAGCAGATTCTCAGTGTGGGCGGCACAGCGCGCCCGGAAGATTTTTACAACAAGGGTTACGACATGCTGTTACATGCGGTTAAGGCATTTCCGGGCTGGCAGTTTATGATAGTGGGCATCGATAAAAAATGGTGGGATACTCTGGAGCAGAGGCATGCGCTATCTGCTATGCCAAACCTGAAAATCCACCCCAAATTGACTCACAAAGAAGTGTTGGACTTGATGAACGAGAGTGATATCTATGTGCAGGCTTCCATCTCGGAAGGCATGCCCAATGCTTTGATAGAAGCAATGATGTATGGCTGCAAGGCATTGGGTTCAAATGTTGCAGGCATTCCCTATATCATCGGGGATAATGGCAAGATCATCGGCGAACGCAAGTCCACAGCGCTCATTGAGGGCTTGAGAGAATTGATGACTAAAGATGTGGATAGAGAAGCAATAGCGCAAGATATTCGTGCGCGCTTCAGCGTTCAAAACAGACAGAAAGGGCTTCGTAAGGCAATCAAGCTCTTAGGCTAATCTTCGGCCAAAACTTTTGCTATGGTTGATAGCATTTCCTCTCTCATAAAGGGTTTTTGTAAAGTAGCTTTGGCGCCAAGTTTTTCTGCCAGGGGCAGATAGCTGTCCGGACCAAATTTCCCTCCCCCGCTCATTGCAATTATCTTTATCGTGGAGCTCAGTTCCAACAGTTCCTGGATGGTTTCCAAACCTTCCTTATCCGGCATGATGATGTCTGTAAGCACCAAATCCGGACAAAACTGCGCGCAAACCTCCAAAGCTTGATTTCCGTCCCCGGCTTGACGGACGTCGTAGCCGGCTTTGCCAAGCATTTGTACCAGCACTCTGCGGAAACTGTCTTCGTCCTCAATCACAAGAATCTTGGTCATTCGTAACCTCTTTGGGATATATTCTATTGTTTTAATAATCGTTTATGCTTTGAAGGCACTTTTTGGCAAAGCGAACATCGTGTAAAGAGTTTTCTTTTCCAAAGCTCGGGCTAGAGTGTAACTATTTATCCACTTTCCGACCATCAGCCATATCTTTCCCGGTGTAAAACTCATGCATGGAACGTCTTACGGATTTAATCATTTCGTCCGGCATGATCGGTTTGTTCAGGATAATCTTGTGCTCCAAAGCTTCGATTTTGTGCTGCTGGGCAGGATCCAAAAATCCCGTGTAGAGAATTACCGGTACTTTACGCAAGGCCAAAGCTTCTGTGGCCAGCTTTATACCATCCATCCCCGGCATATTGATATCGGCAATGATGAGGTCAAATGGAGTCTCTGCACTGATATATGCCTGTAGAGCAAGCCGGGAATCCGTGAAAGATTGAGTTTCATACCCGGCAGCTTGAAGCGATTGGGAAAAGATATCGATCAGAGACGGTTCATCGTCCACGATCAGGACTCTGGCGGGTATGAAGGGGTAATCCTTTGTGCTGCGTATTTTTTTCTTCACTTTTGCAGCGTCTATAGCTGGCAGGTAGATGTGGAAACTGCTGCCTTCTCCAACTATGCTGTGTACATTTATAAATCCCCGGTAACCGCTTACAATTCCATGAACTATAGACAGTCCCAGTCCGGTTCCCTCACTGGATGCTTTGGTGCTGAAATAGGGATCGAAGATGCGTGAGATCAGTTCCGGAGCTATACCGCTACCGGTATCGCGCACTTCCAGATGCAGATAGGGACTTTCGATCTGCACTTTGGGATCGATTCCCAAAATCTCAAATCCGCTGATCTCTTCCAGGCTGATGAATAAAGAGCCTCCATCAGGTTGCATGGCATGTACAGCATTTGTAGCCAGATTCAGCAAGACCTGCTGCATTTCAGTTTCGTCCACCCGGGCAAAACTCCGGCTTCGTATATCGGTATCGATAGAGACTTTTACGGGGATGATGGCACGAATCATGGGCAAAGAATCATCGATGATATCGGCAAGCACCACTTCGCCTACATCCGGCTCACCCTTGCGAGTGAAAGTGAGTATTTTTCCGATCAGGCTTTTCGCTCGTAAACAGGCCTTCAGGGCTTCATCCAGATCATTCTGGGCTTCCACACAGGTCTCTATCTTACCGGTGGACAATGCGATATAGCCGGCGATGATGGTAATGATGTTATTAAAATCGTGAGCTATGCCACCCGCCATGGTGCCGATGGATTCCATCTTTTGCGATTGCCGCAATTGGGTTTCCAAGCTTTTGATATCGGTGAGATCGCGAGTAACAAACACCAGTTTACCGGGTTTATTGTCGTCATTCAAGATCACCGAAGCGCTTAAGAGACAAGGGATACTCTCTCCCATCGAATCGCGGAAGCAAAGCTCCTGGTTTTTCACATAGATACCTTTGTAAAGATCCTGAAACATGCGTTTGAGATGCTGACGATCCGAGCTGATGACCAAGTCCTCGAGCTTGAGACTGCGTTTGATGATTTCCGCTTCACTGTCAAATTTGTATATCTTCAGGCTTTCATCATTGACACTGAGGATGTGCCCGTCCAGATCGGTTACTACCACAGATTCAGGTATGGTAAAGATAATCTTCCTAGTCTGTTCTTCGACCTCCCGCAAAAGTGCTTCAGTTCGCGCGCGCTCTTCTATCTCCTTGATCAGTTCTTCCTTTTGAGCAAAGAAACGTTCGATCAAGTTCGCCACATCGGCAAATTCATTGTTCTTGTTGCTGAGTTCATGTATACTACTGGGATCATTATCTTTCAGGCTCTGAGATATGAGGCTCATGGGTTGACTGATCCATTGTTGGATCAGGAAAAACTGCATTAAAAGAAATACGAATATGAAGCCGATGGTACCGAACAGGATGAGATTACCCAAGCTGCGCAGTCGTTGTAAAAAGGGATTGGAGCTGTCGAAACTAAGCCAGGCCACGGTGTCATTGTTATAGTTCTTCAAGGCTTTATTGATGCGTGTATCGTAGCCCTCCCCCATGCTTTCATTACCCGGATCTACACGGGAAATGCTGATATTGTAATTCAATTCGGAGGATAGATCCCTCAGATATGGATAATCGAATACTTCGGCAATCAAGAAATAACCCGCAGGCTTGCTTTCGCGCAGGGGATCGTATCCGGGATGGATGGATGCAACAGTACAGTAAAGCGTGTATTGATGAAAGATGTCATAGAATCCAATTACTCCGCCTTTACTCAGGGTATCCGTAATTGCGCTTTCCAAGGTGTATTCGGCAAATCCGGGGTTTGTCTCCATGGTGTTGCTGTATATCTTTTGTCCTTGGGCGTCGTACAATTGCAGTAGAGGATAGCCGAAGACCGTATTGACGGGTTCCAGATTGTTCCTTGCCCACTGTGGATCCCGATCATACATATAATTATTCAAAGCGTCCGAAATCGAGAATGATTCTCCCATCAGCTTTTGCTCGTCGGCTTTGATATCCAGTATAGTGTCCAGGGTATATTTACGTTGATTGTGATCACTTTCTTGATACAAGCGCATCTCTTCACGCTTGATGTGATAGAACAGATAGAAGAACGCTACAAACACTATTGCTATAACCACAAACAGTATCAGTAGCCTTGAAGATATGCGCATTATGCCCTCAGATGTATCTTACCGCTTTTCTTCTGTTTTTGTATTTCTGCTCTGCAATAAGCGTTCGAGGGCGGAATCCACGATCTCTGCATTGATGGTGATAATCAGTTCACGTTCTTTGCGTTCCACCGAATTGTAGCCGGTGAGATAGCGAATACCAAACACCCACCAGGGCAAATCCTTCAAGATGGGGATACCGCTGCGCACAGTGATTTCGTCGGTGTCAAAGAGCCCGGCTATCACGGTTTCTTCGTTGTCGTACATGATCAGCTCTGTAGCGGAAGTGCTTTTGGTGATGACGGTGGAAACTTCGGAAGGTTGCCCGCTGGAGCGCTCGATGGAGAGCTTCATCATGATCAGGTCTTCGCCATTCACATCTACCACTACCGGGCTTACATCCATGATGATACCGGTGGAAAAGAATGTATCCAGTGTGTTACCGGCTTCATCAGCGGTTTTGATCGAGATATCCTGACCAACCTGGATGCGACCGGTCTTGCCGCTGCTGACCAGAATGCTGGGTTCGGCAAGGATGCTGCCTTTTTGGTTCAATTCGATGGTGCGGATCAAGGTGTTTATATCTACGCTGTAGTTTCCGACATCTGCAGTGCCGGAGCCACTCAAAGTAAGCGGAGAGGTTAATTGTGATGCACCGGCAAAACCTGCATTCACGCTCACCTTGCCGTTGAAGACGCTGGACCAATCGATTCCCAGGTTTTTCAGATAGCTTCTATCCGCGAGCATGGCCACGGCTTTGATGCGGACTTGCTTGGTGAGAGCTTCTTCCACCAATTGCTTGGTTTCAGGATCCAGATCTTCCATCTCTTGAGCTGCTTCCACTATGGATTCATCAGTATCTTTGAGAGCCAGATAGCCAACGCCTTCTTCCAGCAGCAGTTTGTTTTGCAAGGCGATCAGTTCCAGTGCTTTTCTCCACTGCATCTCTTTGATGGGGATATTGATGCTGCTGTTGTAGCTGGAGAGGTTGATGAGTTTCTTGCCATCTTCTTCCAAGCTAAAGTGTTCCAATATGCGCACAGCGTTATTGATGTGCGTCTGTTCACTCATGCTTACTTTTTCTGTTTCATACTGCAGGTTGTTTTGGGCAAAAAGCCATCCGCCGGCAAACAGGCTCAGGCAAACCAGGGTAGTAATTAATTTATGCATCATGGCCTCAGTCTTCTTTATTCAATTGCAGAATTTGGTTTTCTTCGAAACCGTATTTGTTTATTTTGAACACAGCCATCTGTTCGCGGCTGTCTATCTTATACAAGCGGCCCCAGAGAACCCTATCGCCTTCTTTCAGAATGCGAATGATGCCACGGTTGTCCCTCAAGAATGCTCTCTTTTCACTTATTGCGATTAGTGTATTGTCGTCCAGATTTACAAGTCTGGGATCTTCGTCATATCCCTGAATCTCTTCGGTGTATCTGGCGCGGAAGAGATCAAAGGCCTGCACCGGTTTTTGAATAGATCTATAACCGATCTCGTCCGGAGACAGACCGGGTTCTTTGAAATGCGTGCGAAACATCATAGAGAAGTTTACCGTATCGCTACGAGCCGATTCACTGGAAATTGAGATATCTTCGATGGTCAATAGTGGCCGCTGATACTCGATTTGCCTAGTGAACCGCACCAGATCCATATAGTGGCAAAGTCCCGAAATCACATATTCGTTGTAGTTTCCTTCAGATTTATCGGACATTCCAAAATCGTATTCAATATCCCTACCCAGCCATTTGAGCACCTTGAGCAGGTAATCATAAGTGATGATGGAGGTGTCGCTATTGAAAAGCACTTTGGCGTTCGAGCCTGCCATGGCCTGGTATTTCGCGTGCTCACTCTCCAATTCATTCCGGTTCGATACCAGTTTACTGAAGTTCGCAATTTCCTTGGATATCTCCTTATTCGCGCTTTTCTTTTCATCCAAATCCAGCTTGGCACTTCTCAGCATCAGGAAGCCGATCAGTCCGCTTACCACCAGTAAGCTGCTAAGAACCAGGGTGTTTCGTGAAGTATTTGTCATCTGGCATTCCCCGCTTCGATATTTTGCAGATCTATTGCTGCCTGCCTGCCTGCAGGAGATGAGGAGTACTGTCTGGATAGCTCCTCATACTTCTGTTTGAAGCTGCTTTCAGCGGAGGCAAAACTGATCCTCGCGTCCAGTAACTTGCTATAGGGCAGGTAGTAATCTGTTTTCACCAAATTGGGGCGCAGTGAATTTCGGGCAGCTACCAACTCTCGATCCAGATACAGGCGATATGCCACCCACCAGCGGATCAAGGATGCTAACTGGCTGTGGGGATACTTCTGCAAAAACAGATGTGCAGCCAGGCGGTATTCCAGCATATTGCCCTTCCCGATGGATTCCACAAAGCGCAAATACTCCGCTTTCATATCCTCATCGTTGATCAGTTCATCCCCGATTGGCCCCGGAGTATAATCATTTTCAATGTTGGGAAGAATCCCATAGTGATACACTTTCACTTTGTTCTGGCCGTTTTTTGGGCTACGACTGGAAACGGGCCGGTATTTCGGAGCGCTGCCAGAGCTGGGAGCCGTACTTGTCTCAGTGCTTTGTTCGGAAAATTCATTGCTGATGATCTCGTCCCAATCGACTTCCGGCAAGTTGAATTCGATCTCAAAATTGTATACAGATTGCTCTCGAATCTCACTTCGGGACACACTGTTGATCTTACCACCGGGCAACCCCTCAGCCAAACGACTCACGTTCTCTCGGCGGGATGTAGTTCCGGAGATGTTCATCTTTTCACCGCTTTGTTTCAGATTGCTGATCCAGCTATCCCGATGGGTATTGAAAGTAGTGTTTATTATGTGAAAAAGCTCGGTCCAGCGGTTCTTGCCCTTCAGCATGTCTGAGACAGCCCGGGTTGTATTTCGATACTCTTCGATCTCTGCTGCCAGGTTTTCCAACACAGCATTTTCCGCTCTCAATTTATTCAGGGTAAAAGTGAGGTTCTGCCCTTTGGAAGCCTCCTCCCGGATTTCTTGCTTAAACCGTAAGTAATTGAATGTAGTATAAAATACCAGGATAAAAATCAAGCTGAGCACAATGAATCCATGCCATACCACTCGCAGCTCTTTCTGAGAGTCTACTATCTTGTTGGGCAGAAAAGTGCAGCGGCTAAAGTGCTCGTCCTCGGAATTGAGCGCTTTGTATGCCAGGGCTAGGGCCAGACTGTAGGGCTCCAAGACCTGCTCGTTGTATCCGTCTTCAGAGGCTGAAGGAATCACCAGATCCGGAAAATGCAAAAGACTGGATTTGGTGGACATACTCTGGGAATTCATGTAATCCACCAATTGGTTGCTGGCCAGATCTCCGGCTAAAACAATGGTTTCAGGTTCTCTGATCTGTGCACTGTCCAGAGCCAAAGCCAGCTTGGAATAGATGATTTCCGGATCGGGATACTCTTGAGTGATGTGCACTGGATGAGTTTGGATCCATTTACCATCTTGAAAGATAAAGAGCTTGCGATATTCGGCTCCCAGATACACAAAGAGATTGATGCCATCGGGAACCTCGCCCAAAGAATAGCGATAATACTCTGTGAGCACTACATCATTGGCATCGGCGTGTTGGAAATAAAGCTTTGTGCTGCTTTCCTGACCATAACTGATCAATGTATCCAATAGCAGATTGGGTCCGGTATGTAACCAATGCTGAGGACCATCCTCAGCTTCGACCACACAAGAGTGCCATGCAGCAGCTTTGCGCTGTGCGACATTCAAGTTTTGCTTTCTGAAGCGACTTAGATCACCTCTTTTTACTTTACCCGGAACGTCCTTCAGTATATGCTGATCGTGAATATTTAGCGCGATCACACCTTCACTCAAAGGGAATCGTGAAAGCATTAAAGTGCTCTGGCTTACTTCCAGGCGTCCCTGCGCAGGGAGATCTCCCATCTCGCTTGGGCCAACTTCCTCCAGTTCAGCTACATCAAAGCCATCTGCATCCATAAAGCTGCTGTCCAGCGGTATGAATTCCGCATTTGCGCTGTTTGCTTTAGCCTGGTCACTTTTGTACCAATCGTTTTCCAGCTCAATACTGTCCGAGCCCATAAGATAGAACTCGGCACCATCTTTGCGTAAATGGACAATCCTCAGGATGTTTCCATCCAGATAAATGCCGAAGGCTTCCTTGGGTTGTTTCTTCATAATATTATTCCAATTTTTGATCACAACACAGACATCAATTGATGCATTCGTTTTTTGTTGTTGGCATAATTCAAGGCTACTTGGTGGCTGATCATTCCTTTCTGATACAAAGTCTTCAAATCCTGTTCCATAGTGCACATCCCCAGCTTCTTGCCTTCCACCATCATCTGATAGATCTCGCCGATGTTTTTGTTGCGGATGGCAGCCTGTACACTGGAATCAACCGAAAGAATCTCTTTGGCCAGAGTCAGCTTCCCGTCCGTGGTGGGCACCAGCTTTTGGCTCATACAAACCGTTAACACATCTGCCAGACGGTTTCTTACCCTTTCCTGGGAGTCTGTAGGAAACTCTGCCACAATGCGGTGGACACTATCGATGGCAGAGCTCGTATGCAGAGTGGTAAAGGCTTTGTGTCCGCTATCGGTTATTTCCAATACTGTGGCAATGGTCTGAGGATCGCGCATCTCTCCCACCACGATGATATCCGGATCCTGACGCAGGGCTTCCACGGCTCCGTGTTCGAAACTCAACACATCGACCCCTACCTCACGATGGCGCACCAGACAGCTTTTGGAGTGATGCACATACTCGATGGGGGAATCAATTGATACTATGTGTCCATTGTTTTGTCGGTTATTCATGTCAATAATGGCGTTCAAGGTGGTGGATTTTCCGCTGCCGGTGATACCGGTGATCAGCACCAGGCCAGTCTTTTCATAGCGCAGGTTCATGCGGTTTGCCACCACTTCCGGGATGCCAAGTGTTTCCATCTCCAACAGACTGTCGTTGATACGGCGAAAATTTGCCCCCAAAGCATTACGGTCAAAGAATGCGGTTCCGCGAAACCGTACTTCCTTGCCACCGATGTCAAATGCCAGTGGGAAATCCAGGCTCTTTTGCATGAACAGCCGCGAACGCTGCGCTGGAGACAGCCAGCTGATAATGAGAGTATTGGTATCGATCAGGGAAAACTCTCCCAGCTCCTCCACCGGACTCTTGTTGCCAAAGACTCTCATCCAGATCTTATTAGCACAGCCCGGAGCTCCCAAATCCACATCGGAAGCTTCCATTTCTCGCGCTTTATACAAGATGTATTTTAGTAGATCCCGGCATTCATTTTCCCGTTCAGAGTGATGCAGCAGCCATTGGCTGATGATCTCACAAACTTCCACACCCTGATAATTTGAGGGTATGTCTTTACTGAGTGCTTCGGTAAAACTGAGACGCATCATCTGTCAAACACATCCTCGTCGATCGGAACGTTACGACCCAGTAATGCCAGTCTTACAATGCTGCGTTTCCATTTTACTTGTATACATTGGATCAGATTGATAGTATAGCGATCGGTCAATGCTTTATCGTTATAGGTAAAGAAGTCTATCAATTTTTTGCGCGGGAAATGGCGGATCACCACGTCGCCGTGCGCCCTCAGGCTGGTGAATACAGCCTGGGGGTTGATGAAAGTCTCCTCTCCCCACACGTCGCCTTCTTTCAGAGAATCCACCAGATCTGTATTGTAATACACGTTTACAAATCCACGTTCGATCACCACCATGCAGCCTTCGTCTTTATCCATCGGGATGCTCATGCCGCTTTTGTATTCTTTGAGCGTGCCGGTGCTCTTGAAGCTGTAAATCTGTTCGGTACTGAAGCCCCGCAAAAGCAAAAGTTCCGGCTTTTTATCCGGTTCGGAGACAGGCTCTTCTTCTTCTTCCTGGTAATGCGCGTCCGGTATGCTCTCTCGACTTTGCGCCAGGCCTGCTTCTACCGCCCGAATCAACTCATCAGGCTGAATCGGCTTTGGCAGATACATGAATGCAGATTGCCGGATACTGCGAAAATCCACATCCAATCCGGAATAACCGGTAGTAACGATTATCACCGAATCCGGTTGAATCTCTTTGAGGCGGGAGATCAATTCGAGCCCACCCATGCGCGGCATATATATATCCACTATATAGAGATCATATTTCTCAATCGCGACTTTTTCCAAGGCATCCAGGCCATCGATCGCGGTCGCGACCTTGTAACCCATTTCTTGCAAAAAGGTTTGGAATATATCCCTAATGTTTTGTTCGTCATCCACGACCAATATCTTTTTTGTACTCATAACTATTGCCCTATTTCTTTTGTTGATGTATGCGCCTTATTCTGTACCACCAAAGGGTGGGTCTTCAGCACTCTCACTGCTTGCATAATCTCTCCGATGCGAGCTACTGCGTCCGTGATATCTTTTACATTGTTCAGTAATAATTCATCGCCACTTTGTTGCCCCAACTTCTTTGCTCTGCCCAAAGACATCGTGATCACACAGAGCGGGGTATTCACATCATGATCCAGGCGAGCTATCTTCTGAAGCTCAGGGATCAATTTTTCCAGTTCATCTATTTTCACTAGCTTTTGCTTGCAAGAGCTTATCAACTCTTGTAAGTACAAATTATTCTTACGGAGTTCCATAGATTGCTTATGACTATGCAATACTGCGTATAGTAAAAAGATTACTACAAACAGCACCAATACACATGCTCCCACACCCGGAATACTCAATTGTGAAATCCAGTTCAATACAATGGTAGCATACATCATGCAACAATCTCCTTACGATAGCATTGAAGATTTTTTCGTAGCCAAAAGAGCATAGAATTGTGCCAACCTGAAGCCCCCAATACCGATTCAAGTCCGATCCTGCGTTGTGTGATCAAAGTGATAATCATAGCTTAATCCTTTATATACTGCACCAGGGAGGATTTCATTACTCCGTCATGCCACAGTTTCATTTCGTATGGGGTAAAAGCTCTGTCATCCATCCCGGATTGATCCATGATGCCAAAGAAATACTTCCTGTCGTCATCGCTATGGAAGGAAGAGTTAAGTGCTTTTCTACCGATACTCATACCATATTTACTGGGATAAGCGCGTTGTTCCCCGTCTTTTTGGGCTTGCCCTACTTGAACCCCATCTACATAAGCAGTCAGAATGCTTTTCCCATTCTTAGTTTCAAAGGTCAAACCATATGAATTCCAAGGGTACTGAGCATGATTTGGATCTATGCTATAGACTGATAAAAAGCTTATACCAATTCTCCTCCAAACTACTGCTTGGCGCGTGTAATTGATTGTAACTCTTAATTCTGATTCATCTTCCAAGGTTATCACATAATGCATTTTACCCTTAGCACTACTGGTGTTGGTAGTTTCGAAATATATGGCAGCAGAGGGTTTATGTTGCATATCTGATACATTATATTCACTGGGAATCCACAACAAGGTACCTTGTTGATCTCTCCGATCACCCGATAACAAGGAAGCTCTTCTGCCGGTTTTGTCAATTTTGGCAAAGCACATCAAAGAAAAATCATTATCCGTATCGAAGGCCTCTTCGTCTTCGGATTCCAAGGGTAGCTTGTTATCCATGGTAATATAGTTATCCAATCCATTGAACTTGATATAACGTTTACTGTATGCCCCCCCCCAGGATTCCACCTCATCATCTATATTGTCTTGGACAAAATAAGGAGCTGTGGGAGAAATAAAGGAGAAACCATGGAATTCACCCTCATAATCGTTCCCCGAAGAATCTGGTAACAAACGATTGTTGATATTGAAGATATCGAATAGCCATGTCAGAAGCAACATTCTCTCAAACTCAAGATATACCACGTTTGGAGCAACCGTACCTAAAGTAACCATAGGGAAGCTAAACGCCATTTCTGCATCGCGAAACACCTCAACACCCTGCAAAAAACCCCTGATATGAGACTTAACTTTGTAGTGATCCTGACTGTGGGCATAGCTGTATTCAAGGCTAAGCACATCACAATTGCCAATGCGCCGTTCTCCGATATCAAAGTTCTGGATATGGCTGATCTGCCCGACAATTTCGCCATTGAGCACGGAATCCAAGAAATCTTGGGAGTTAGCATTTCTCACAGCTGCTCTCAACACATAATCACTGATGTTTTCGATTTCTTTATTCAGTTGATTACGGATCAAAACATCCGGCACTCCGGCAATGTTACTTTGTATTCTAACCAGAACGCCGGCAAAGATGCTGGTCATCAAGATCACAAATACCAAAGAAGCACGACCCATAAGCTATTCCCAATTTCCTTTTTGCAGATAGGCATTCATAAAGAAGCACTTTAGCTGCAAGTTTGACCTGAGGGGTTGATCAGAACGCCAGGGGGAATCGCGTCGGAAGGTTAGCAGTATCTCCGCGGACACAATATCGGCGGGCGTAGTCGTGGCGTTATCGTCAAAGTCAAAGTAATTCATATCAATATCTTCGATGTATTGGATATGTCCCAAAGGCATAATAACACTACCATCCTGCCGGATTTCGATTACCTTGCCATCCGCATAACCAAGATCCGCCAGAGTAATCTCGATTTCGTGCAGGTCGTTGGACAAAGTATCCCCTTCGCAATCCCAATAAGTCTGAAACAGGATACGTGAGTCTGAGGCTTCCAGACAGATATCCTTATCATCGATAGCTACTCCCACTCCAGCCATCGCGAATATGTGATTGATGTTTCTGGCAGCGTTATCCATGTGATCTATCATTGAACTGGTATAATATATTCTGGCTGCTGTCTCTTGCACTTGTAAAGTGAAGGTGATCATCATCAAGAGCAAAGTTGCTCCGATAATAACACTGCCCAATACATCCAGTAACACACCCATGATTCACCTAATGAAAGTCTCAGTAAAAATTCTGGTCATGGAATATGGCTGTCTCAGATAGCTGTGTCCGCTCACGGTAACGGTCACCCGTTTATACAGGCTCAAAGAGTCATCGACCGCCAAATCCACCCCATTGATGTCGCAATTCGCGCTTTCCCACTGAACATTAAAAGTAGTGGGTAAATGCGGAAAGCTTACCGCTGGATCTGTGTAATTATAGTTATCCACTATATCGTTCAGTTCCAGTTGTTTGGAAAAAAGCTTGGCATCGATTTCATCCAGGAATGCATGACAAATCTGGGAAGCTTGAACCACCATCGTAGCATTGTTGATATAATCTGTTTGCCTCCATATAGCTTGGTTGTAAGTCAATGACAAAGTAGTAAAGAGGACCACTGCCATCAGTGCTAAAAACATTTCCATCATGTTCATAAACTAATCCTCCGAGGTAACAAACAATACTTCCGTGAGGTCGGTGAGGCCTTCCCGCATTCGCTCCACCCCGCTGTCGCGCATGGAGAGCATGCCGTGTTTCTCGGCGATCTTGCGGATGCGTTCCTCATCGATATCATTTGTTGATTTCACAATTTCCTGGCGGATCTCGGGGTAGAAATAGAGCGCTTCCGCCACATTTATACGGCCTTTATAGCCGTTATGACACTTCGGGCAGCCCACCGGCTCGAATATTTTGCCCGCTTCCAGCTCTTCTCGGCTAAGGCCCAGTTGCATCGCGGCTTCCCAATGCTCTTTGGAAAGCGGTCTGCGGCAATGTACGCAGAGCTTGCGCACCAAACGCTGGGCGATGATGATGTTGATGGAATATGCCAGCAGGAAGGTCTCGATGCCCATCTTATACATCCGGGAGATTGCCGAGGGCGCGTCGTTGGTATGCAGGGTACTGAAGGTGAGGTGACCGGTATTGGCCAGCTTCACCGCTGTTTCCGCCGTAATCTTGTCGCGAATCTCACCCACCATCACGATGTCAGGGTCATGACGCAAAATGGAGCGAATGGCCTGTTCAAAGCTCATTTTGTGCCCAATCTTCAATTGTCGCGCGCCTCGGATCACATACTCCACCGGGTCTTCGCAGGTTAGCACATTCACTCCGGGATGGATCACATGGTGCAGTGCCGCCATCAAGGTGGTAGATTTTCCGCTGCCGGTAGGTCCGGTAACGATCACAATGCCTTTGGAGGTATTGATGGATTTCAAAAACTCCTTTTCTGCCTGTTCCTGGAAACCCAGCTTGCGGAAGTCCGTGATCACCTTGCGGTCGTCTATCACACGGATCACCACGCTCTCAAAGCGGCGTTCATATTCTTGCGAGACAATTGGCAAGATCGAGATACGATAGCGGATGAGGTGATCGTCCACCACTCTTTGGGCAAAGCCGTCCTGCGCGGTATCACGCTCAAAACGGTCCACTCCGTTGGAGCGATCTTTCACCACCGCTGTCAGAGCTTCCGGGGCCGTATTCTCTTGCCGCAACCACAATTGCAATTTGCCGTCTATACGAAAGAAGATATCCACCGCGTCCTTTCCAAAGGGAATGATGTGGACATCGCTGGCGTCTCTGCGCACAGCTTCGATGAGGCAACCTTCAAAGAGATTCACCAGCAGGCTTTTGTTTATCTCTTCATCCAGCGCTTGCTCATCCAATACTTCCACTTCCTGCGTGACAGCTTCGTTCACGATCTGTCCCGCTTCTTCCAGCAGTTGCAAAAATTCGTTCTTTTGCGGCGCTACCCGGGCAATGATGTCTTCGATGGTTTTTTGCGGCGCCCAATAGATTTCTAGGCGGCGGAATTGAGTGCGGGTGGTGATCTCTTGAATCACCTTATTTGTGGGGTCGGTGGCCAAAACCCTCAGGAGATCGCGATTGCTTTTGTGCACTCCAAAGGGCAGGATTTTGTGAAACAGCAGTTTACGCTTAAAATCTTCGTCGCTATCCCGGCGCATACTGTCCAAAACCTGCTTACAGGCTTCCAGCTGCACGTCCGGGATCTCTTCGATGCTCTTTTTGAAAGTGGGAAAGGCATAGTGGATGGAAAGAGCTTCATACACAGTATCGTGCGCCGCGCCAAATTCGATTTCCAATACTCTGGCCAGGGCGCTGGCAGAGTTTCCGCCGTATTGCTCCATTTTTTTCTCGGCCTTCTGCATGGTTTCCAAGTCGAAGTATTCGTTTCGAACCAAGTATTGCGCGAACTTACTGCTAACCATCAGACTCTATCCTCAATCAAAATGTGGGTGGAGAAATCGTGGCGATTTCTGCCGATACCACCGTGAGGAAGGTGATGGCAATAGCTATTACCAAGCCAACCAGGGTTTGGATATACTCGATTAAGTTATTCATTTTAAAAGTGGTCTCAGATTCGTAGAAAGTAGCGATCTGCTGCGCTGATTGCAGTAAGGTACCGGTTTCCTGTCCCGTGCGCAAACGAGTAAGAGTAGTTCGGGTAAAGACCTCGGCGGCGGTCATTGCCTCCACAAAGCCCAAGCCTTCCTTTAGCATCATAGGTATGGTTACGCGTTTGATCCTGTCTTCCATCCAGGCATTCCTGCAAGCCTCGGCAGCAGTCTTGATGGTTTCGATATTGTCGCCCGCGCCGCCATAGATGGTGCCAAACACCCGGAAATAGATCTCGATGGAGGATTTGTGGATCAAATGTCCCACGATGGGCAGTTTCACCATATGCCGGTCGCGCCAGATCTTGCCTTTGGGCGTAGTCCACCAACGCCAGATAATCAGAGCAGGGATCAAAACGATAAGCAGCACCAGCCACCAGTAGGCACCCAGCCAGTCGCTGGCAGCCAAGGTCTTTTGGGTCAGATTTGGCAAAGGCATGTCGTATTTCAAAAAGAGCTCTGCCGTAGAAGGAAAGATGTCGATGATGTAATACACAGTAGCGCCGATGGTGGCCAGTAATGCGAACATGGGAGATATGATGGCTTTCTTGATGTTTTTCTGAATCTCCATATCGCGCTCGATGAATTTGGCCGTGGCATCAAAGACCTCCGCCATATTACCGCTTCGGGTAGCCAAACCCAGCATATAAGAAGGGAATTTGCCAAAGATGTGTTGATAGCGGTTAAAGACTTCACGCCCCTCTGCCCCTGCTTTCAATTGACTCTCGATCTGTTGCAGGGCCTCGCGAAATCCACGATTGGGCTGCTCTTCCGCCAGCATTTCCAGGATCTTGCCAAAACTCATCTTATCCCGCAACATCGTGGAAGAGAGCTTGATAAACATCATTATATCCGGTAAAGATGGCTTCGAAGGGATGTCAAACAAAACGGGCGATATTTTAAATTTGCTGTAGCCCATTTTGCGCAAAGCATTGGCTACTTCCTCTTTGGAGTAGGAGGACTGCCTGCCGTTAAATTTCTTTTTCCCCGGCAGGTAAACCGTGTAGAGCCAATCCCGCTTCTTGTCGAAACTCTGTATTTTCAGGTTGTAGCGCGCAACCACTCTGGCCAATTGTGCCTTGGCTGCCTTTGCACTATCAACCGTAAAGGTGCCCTGTACCAGCTTGCCTTCAGGACTGATCCCCTTGAACCTGTACTCTTTGGTCATCCGATCTCCATCAATATCTTTTTCCCTTTATTACAATTGGTGGAACCCGCAAAATCGGTCAAGCTTTTTCTTGCCATTTTCAAATGTTTTTTCAGACCTCTTCTGCTAAGGGCAGTTCTTTTTCCTGCCTTATCACCCGTCGTATGCTCTATTCCAATATATTTGGGAATCTCAAAATACTACCCTGTGCTTCAATTTTGCAATAGCTTCTTAAGTATGGATAATCTTTTGTATAGCCCCCAAGCATCGCTCGCAAAGCAGCTGGATTTATGCATATTAGTTCAGCAGAAAATATTATGACTTGACTGATTCATCGTCGCCAAATCTGTTGATTACGATACTAATATTAAGGAACTAACATGGGAACTCAACAAATACTCTTGATCGTACTAAGTGTGATCATCGTGGGAGCTGCTATCGCTGTGGGCATAGATATGTTCAATCGGCAGGATTTCAGCAGTAACCGCTCTTCTGCTGCCTCTGACGTACAGATATTTCTAACCCAAGTCTTGCAATATTATAAAATGCCGGAATCTTTAGGCGGCCTGGGTGGCGACATCGATAATGCCGACGACGCCGACGACTTTGTATCATACATCGGCTGGGGAGACGAACACCCCATGACCAACGACAATGCCAGCTACATGATCCAGATACCGAAACATAGCGATGATATGGAAATTGTGGACATCAAAGCCATCGGTCGCGCAGAGTTGAATGGCAAGCATTCCGTGGTTCACGGCCGCATTACCTTCCCCGAAGGCAAGATTGTCTCCAAAGTGGGCGAAAGAGAAATGACCGGAGACATCGTGGGAGTAGATTTTGACTTTGACCTCTGGGATGGTAAAGACTAAGACTGAGAATAACCCATCAATATAATGGCGGATCCTTTTCCGCCTTTTTCTATTCCCCCAAGAGATCTACATCTGCCACAGCGCTAACTTTGGATATCGTGCCATGTTTCACCGTGATCTCTCCCGAGGGAAAGCTGATCCTGCCATGAGCCGCAGACCTGTTGCCTCGGTGCGCCTCATTACCGATGCCCCTTATCTCTATCGCCATTTTGTCAGTTTCGATCTCAATCAAGTATTGACCACTTGCGTTTGTCATGGGGTTTGCCCCGTTCCAGCCGATGTTATTCGCCATTTGAACCGCGTCAATACCTTCCAGATCTCGGCTGGACCGCCAAAAGTTACCAAAAGCATATAGCTTTTCTGCACTTGCGTAAGAAAGATCTGCATATCCTGACTTAGTGCCGAACGATTGTTTATATAATTCTGTTGCTGAAACATTGTATAGCCAACCACAATGGCGGCTCCTGCTACGATGATGACCACCACTAATATCATGATCTGCTGAGTTCCCATATCCCCTCCCCGGCTTATAATATATCCATTTCACAAAATATGGATTTTGCTATCAAGCTCTACAAAGGATCGAGTAGGGTGATGCTGGATGATTATATCCAGCATCTTGCCTCTCAGCTTGATTGAGCTTACCGCTTCCGCGGACAACAACAGGCTTCCCCAGTTAAGCTTTCCTGCCTGAATATGAAGCCATCTGTCTTAATCTGTAGAGTTATCCAGCTTTAGGGCTTTCCCACTTTTTGAAAGGTTACCCACTCTACCGACCAACATCAGTTCGCTTGCGCTATGTTCCATATTCACACTGCTTCTTACTTCAGACCTTGCCGTTGCCAGCAACGCCCTTGATCTCATGTTGACTTCCCGCTGGTAAGGCGTCAGGACTTCTTTCAGTCCATCGGCGCAGAAAGCATTCTGGGCAAACAAAAAGCAGGAGTCATGACTCCTGCTTTAGCATAGAATTTATTGGATTAATAAGTTGCAGCTATAAGCTGTTATTTTGGAGTAACATCATCCGCGGTCGCGGTAATGGTACCAGCAGGCAAGGCTACTTCGGTTACAATTTGAGGATTCTTAGTTCCCTTTTGTTCTTTACCAACACCCGTTATTGTAATGGTGCCGGCTGGATGAGTTCCATATGTAACAGTAATAGTATATGTACCACTATCGTTGTTTGTTGTGGCACCACCCCAGCCAATAAAGCTTCCAACTTGGGCTTCTGTAACTAATTTTGCTCCTGTAGTAGTGTTATCACCACCTACGTACATATCGCCACCAAGTCCGCCTTGAGATTCAGGGGTTTTGTAATATTGTACGATCTGTGATGCATAGCTTTGTGCGTCAGCGGCGATGGCGCTCTTGTTTGCACTGTAAGATTGGTTGTTGAACATCTCGATACCTACCGCGATGGCGGCACCAACGATAATTACGCTAAGTACGATGAGTAGGATTTGTTGAGTTCCCATTGGTATTCTCCTTTTTTTTTGGGTTTTCTCTTCTATTTACTATGTTGTGTGCCTGAAGCACATCTAATATAATGCAAGAGTCGTGCCAAATCTATATTTAGGGCAGATATTTTTCTAATACTGATTGCATCTTACTTTTTAGCAGTTCTTTAGGATGTTGATTTTATCGCCACATTTGGGGCATTAAGTTAATATCACGGCTTATTTGATGTTTCCTATACGATACTTTTTCATAGATTTCTGTCCCCTATAGTTGACACTATTTTTTGGATCATGCTTCACTGCTATTATCTTGTTGGGCCGGAAATGTTATATCCGGCATATCATCCGCTTTGGAGCTAGTCATCGCCCGTTATTTTAGCCCGGATACAATAATGGTGGCGAGACCCAGAATTGAACTGGGGACACAAGGCTTTTCAGGCCTCTGCTCTACCGGCTGAGCTATCTCGCCACACAGTGAGAGCATCTCAAATAAAAGGGCTATTTTTGTCAAGAACAATCTTGGGGGATTAGTTCGTATTGCTTAGTTGGCGACTCTTACGCGTCGGTGGTTCGGTGCTGCGCACCTGTTTATTAGTGCTGCGGTTGGCGACGCTGCGCGATGTAGGGGCGCTCGCCGTAGCGCCCAGTGTAGAAGCGTCATCTTGACGCTTTTTTCTGTCCACGAATTAACACGAATTAGGCGCTGCGCGCGATGTAGAATGTAGGATTTACAATTTACGATGTACGATTTTTTGTGGAGTAGAGTAGATGCGGCTTCCAGCCGCATAATTGACGCCTCAGGAGAGGCGCAATAACGGGAACGTGCCGGGCACTGGGGCCCCCGCAAAATTGCGCAGCCATTTTGTGCG
>DHSO01000009.1:0-331 GCA_002410505.1 Cloacimonetes bacterium UBA5284
GTCCATTGATCGCTATTTGCAGATTTCAGTGACTCTTTATATGAAAGGGTAATGCGATGAAGCTCAAGGATATCTTAGCTAAGAGTAATGCTGATTGTGTAACTCGTTTGAACACGATGTACAACGCGATTTTCCAAATGACAGGGCGATCTAACTTCGTCGATAGGTATAATGGGGTATTGAAGGTAAAGCTGGATTATAAGCGCCCCAGAACTATTGAGGGATGATGGGTGAAGGCACTCTGTTCACCAACTGAGTTCCATAGTAAGCTTATCTCAGATAGCGTCATGCCTCTCATGCCCAGGCCCAGAGTGCCGTAGGCACGCCATTT
>DHSO01000009.1:511-641 GCA_002410505.1 Cloacimonetes bacterium UBA5284
TAGGCACGCCATTTCAGATAGCCAAACAACACACACCGCGCCACATTGAGTCCCAGCGGGACGACATTTCAGATAGCATGGTGCCCTCACGCCCCGAAAACTCCGAAAGAGTGCCGTAGGCACGCCATTT
>DHSO01000009.1:858-1712 GCA_002410505.1 Cloacimonetes bacterium UBA5284
TAGGCACGCCATTTCAGATAGCCTCTAATCCTCCGGTTCCGCAAACAAATATTTCTCATCGTATTTGACTCTGTACTTGCCCAAAAGAGCTTCATATTCGGCGATAAACCGCTTGTTTCCGTGATGTTCTTCTTGTTTGGCGATATAATCTCTCACCTGTTCCAGCCCGCTTTGGGATACGGAAAACGCGCCAAAACCATTCTGCCAATTGAATTTGCCGATTACCCAGCCTTTCTCGTTTATGAACCTGCTGGTGTTGGCCTTGAATCTCTGAGCAAAATCTGACACAGATAGAGTCGGATGCAGTCCCACTAAAAGATGGATGTGATCCTCCATGCCTCCAATGCATTGAAAAAAGCAGTTTAAATCCCTGGTCAAGCCGGCAGAATAATCATAGAGTTCCTTTTGGGCATAGTCGTGGAACAATCGCAAGCGTTTTTGAGTTGCAAATACATAATGAATATAGAGTTGTGTGTAGGTATTGGCCATCTTCATTCTCCTGAAACGCATTTGAGAACAAAGTTTATGACCCGGGAATGAGGAGTCAACCAATTTGTTGAGCTTGCTATCTAAAATGTCGTGCCTACGGCACTCTTTCGGAGTTTTTGGGGCGTGAGGGCTATCTAAAATGTCGTCCCGCTGGGTTAAAAAGGTCACCGATAATTGCAAATTGGATCACTGAAAATTGCAAATGCCAAAACATATACACTTCCAATACCCTAAAAACTACCTTTCGAAATCCATATTGGTATATTGCATATATCATTACGGGAATTTATAACCTGATTTGAAGCTAAGTATAGTGACAACCACTTGGACAAAATAGTGCCAGATTTGCAGGTTTTGGTGATCAA
>DHSO01000009.1:1942-37514 GCA_002410505.1 Cloacimonetes bacterium UBA5284
CAGATTTCAGTGACTCTTTATACCAAGGTTTCTGCCGGGCGGGGCTCGCTCTATGGTTAAAGGGGTGCCGATCCGGATATCATCCCGTTATAATCGAGTGTTCACGCGATGATAACGCCTGAATATCGCCTTCGGCACAGCTTAATCTTCAGGGCAAGACACGGGTCAGCCGGCTTGGCAAACAGCAATAAGGATCTCATGAAGTCCAAAGAGCCCCATAACAAGTGGTCAGTTCGAAGCATGGAAAGGCTCTTTGAACTCCACACTCCCATCGATTTGGAGTATTGTTATTTCTTTGCGGCTTTTTTAATTCGTTAAATTCAGAGCGAAACCCCAAAGTCCATAAATAGTCCGAAATCGGCTCAATTTGTAATAATCGGTGATTCAAACACGCGCAAAAAGGTCGAAAACCGAGCAAGCAAATTTCCAAAGATAGTCTTATCTATCTCTTCACCATATAAGCACTTTTCCCCATTTATCCATTGAGGACGATTTGAAGCTTTGGGTGACGGTTTATATTTTGGGTTTGGCACTACTGTGAGTAGCTGTACAAGCTATTCACTTGACACTTTTATGATAGCTGAACAATATGGATTCCGCAAAGAAATCAGCCCATAGGGAGAGTATATGATCACAGTATTTGTAAACGGCAAGGCCACCAAGGTGTTAAAAAACACAAAGGTATTGCATGCTTGCACAAAGGCCGGATACCCGGTTCCCCATCTATGCTATCATGAGGATCTGCCCGCATTCGGTAATTGCGGAGTGTGTATGGTAGAAATCAACGGCCGCGCTGTTCGGGCCTGTTCCACACCTTGCGAAGAAGGAATGCAGATCAAGACTACCGGCAAAAAGCTTTTGGATCTGAGGCGAGAAGCGGTGGAGATCATCCTGTCCAATCATCCCAATAACTGCCCCGAATGCATCAAAAACGGGCGTTGCGAATTGCAGGATTTGGCGCAAGAATTGGCGATCCGTCACATGCATCTGAAAAAAGTGAAAAGAAAATATAAGGGACGTGACGAATCCTCGCCTTCGATCACTCTGGATCCATCATATTGCATCAATTGCGGACGCTGTACCTATGTGTGCAACGAGATTCAGGATGTTCACGCTTTGCAGAGTAGCGATCGGGGATTTGAGACCTATGTGGGCCCCACTTTTGAGCGGCCATTGGAAACCAGTGAATGCGTAAAATGCGGTCAATGCAGCGCTTATTGCCCGGTGGCGGCTATCTATGAGTGTGACGACAGCGATCCTTTGTGGGCAGCGCTGGACAATCCCGATCTGGTACTGGTGGCGCAGGAAGCTCCGGCTGTGCGCGTGGCTTTGGGCGAAGAATTCGGTTATAAACCCGGCACCAATGTGAAAGGGAAGATGTACACTGCCCTGCGCGAACTGGGCTTTAAATATGTGTTTGACACAAATTTCGGCGCTGATCTCACCATCATGGAAGAAGCCAGCGAATTTGTGCATCTCTTCAAAGAACATCCGGAGAAATTCCCCTTGATCACCACCTGTTGCCCCTCCTGGGTAGATTATCTGGAGAAATTTCACAGCGATCTCATTCCCCAATTCTCCTCTTCCAAAAGCCCGCATCAGATGGTGGGAACGATGGTGAAGACCTATTGGGCTCAGAAGATGGGCATCGATCCGGACAATATCTTCCTGGTTTCCGTGATGCCTTGCACGGCAAAGAAATATGAGATTGAGCGGATGGAAGATATGTATGCCAGCGGACTCAAGGATGTGGATCTCACCATCACTACCCGCGAATTGGCACGTATGCTGAAAACCCGGGGAATAGATCTGGCGCGTCTGGAAGAAGGCGAAGCGGATAATCCTCTGGGTGAATACAGCGGAGCGGGAACCATCTTTGGCGCAACCGGGGGTGTGATGGAAGCCGCTTTGCGCACGGCATACTATCTGGCTACCGGAGAAGAGCTGCCCGATCCCAAGATCGATTTTGTGCGTGGAGCCAAGGGGATCAAAAAAGGAAAAATCAATCTGCTGGGCACAGAGATCCGCATCGGAGTAGCCTCCGGATTGGGTAATGTGAGCAAATTGATGAACGAGATCCGCGAAGCCAAAATGGCAGGCAAAGAGCCTCCTTACCATTTTGTGGAAGTGATGGCATGCACGGGCGGTTGTGTTGGCGGCGGGGGTCAGCCCTATCGCAGTACAAACCGGGTGCGTATGGCTCGCGCCAAGGGACTCTACAAAGAAGACGAACATTCCGAACGCAGAGAGAGCCACAATAATGTGTCCATCCAAAACCTCTATAAAGAATACCTGGGCGCGCCCAACAGCGACATAGCCAAAAAATTGTTGCACACCAAATACATCGCACGTCCCATGAAGTTAAGAAAAGAAGATTGAGTGAAACAGCCGGATAAGAGCCTTATATATCCCCTTTTCATCCCGATGCAGGGATGTCCCGGAACCTGTGTATATTGCGATCAGCGCAAGATCAGCGGGGCGGGGACTTTTGACCTGGAGAAGGCGGAAGGGGAAGTGACGGCTTTTATCCGGCGCAACACCGGCACCCGGAAGCAAGTGGCCTTTTATGGCGGTACTTTCACTGCTCTTCCTTTGGGCCTCCAGGAAGATATCCTTTTGCGGATCAGCCGTCTGCTGGATGAAGGTGACAGCCTGCGAGTGAGCACACACCCTTTGTATATAGACGCCGACACTCTGTCCCGGCTATGGCGGTATCGGGTGCGGGTAATCGAGCTGGGTATTCAGGATTTTTGTGATGAAGTGCTAAAGGCATCCGGGCGCAATTACCAAGCGGAGCTGGCATATGCCGCTGCTGTGGCGGTGCGGGAAGCGGGTTTCACAATGGGTGTGCAACTGATGCCGGGTCTGCCTCAAAGCAGTGCTGCCAGTTTGCAAAAAAATCAGCGAATGCTGCTGGAAACCAAGCCCGATCTTTTGCGCTTGTATCCCACGGTAGTGATCAAAGGCACAAAGTTGGCGCGGCTTTATGAGCGGGGAGACTATCTGCCTCTATCCCTCCGGGAAGCAGTGATGATCTGTGCCGATTACGCGGAATTGTGTGCTCCAAGCTCCATCCGCATCATCAAGTATGGCCTGCCCTCCAATCTGGACATGGCAGAGGTGGTGGCGGGGCCATATCATCCCGCTTTTGGTGAATTGGTAAAGCAAGAGCTGCTGCGGCGGGAGATCAAGCGCGATCCAAAGCGGGGGGAACATCTTTATCCCAAAGAAATACAGCTTCTGAAAGCACATGGATCCGGGGAGCCGGACCAATAATGAATACTGAATATAAACTCTTTAATCTATATATTACCGGACTATAAAGCTCCGGTGAAGGAATGGCAATGAAAGCGTATCTGGCAATAATTATTAGCATCTTGTTGCTATTGGGTGCCTGCTCGGTGGAAAAACCTTCTCTGCCGGTTTGGGACATCGATATTAAAATACCCTTGGTGAATGACTTTTACTATGTGTCTGACCTTGCAGACAGTGTGAATATCATCATCCAGGAACATGAAGACTATGGCGATATGCTGTATCTCACCAGTTCCGGAGAAGTGGAGACGCCCACGGTTGGGAATATCGATATGCGTCCCGCGATCGACGCGCAATTCCCCCTGCTTTCCGGGATATCCGAAAGCCAGGCTATTCCCTTTGAAGACGGTCAAGACAATGCCGACCTAAGTTTTGGAGAGATCGAAACCGGTAGCATCCGCTACCGATTTAGAGATATGGTGACGCAGACAGAGGAGATAAGCCTGACCATCGCCGAGATCAAAGATGCCACCGGCAATCCTTTACGGATAAGCTACGAAGGCACAGAAGGATGGCAAGCGATCAATCTGGCAGGCTACACTTTTGGACAGATCAACGATAGCAACTCTCTGGATGAATTGACCTTAAGCTTTGTTAGCTCCTCCTCCCTGCCGGATTTCACACCGCTGGGCACGATGGATTTTCAATTGAATGAGACCCTTAGCTTCTCGATGTTCCAGGGCAGGATGCAGAACCTGGAAATGAGCATGCAAAGCTCTGCGGCTCAGATCGATATAGAATATCCTTACAACCTGGATGAGGCCATCACACTGGACGGGGCAAAGCTGCAAATCGACATGTTCAACCGGATGGGCTTCAGTTGCGAATTCATTGGTTTCTTTGAGGCCAGAGTGGATAGCCTCACTGCTCCTACAAGGATCCCGATCAAGGATAATAACGGTAACAACTACATCGTGAATGCCGCGAATGCGGACGGTCCCGGCCACACCCAGCTGATCATCGAAGATGGCATCAGAGATCTTATTCAACTGATGCCGGAACATGTGGAGATCGTGGATGCAATGGTGAGGATCGATACGGCATCGGGATACGGCAGCATTCGCAATACGGATTACCTGAACGCGGATTACACTATAGATCTGCCTTTCCGATTTATGCTGCACGAACAGCCCATCTTGATGAAAGAGGCTCAGCAGATCAATATCAGCGCGGATAACCGGGATAAGATAGCCGGGAATATGCAATCGGTATCTCTGGATATGGAAGTAATGAACAAAATCCCCATTGGACTTTATGCCCGGGCATATTTTGGCCACTCTGCCCAGATCGATCCTCAGAATCCGGATTCCTATGGCTTCTACAAAGAAATCCACATCGAATCCGCCGAGACCGATCCCGATTGGCAAGAGATCAGCGGACTCGCCCTGAATAAAGCTGAATTGGATCTTTTTACCGCTGAAACCCTATTCATGATCTGGGAATTCACGTTCGAAGAAAGCGGTGATTGGGTGAATATCACTGCGGGAACCGGGGATTACATCGCTCTGAAGAGTATGTTGCTGGGCAAGCTGAGAATAGACGAAGGGGAGTTGTAAGATGAAAAAGATTCTTGTCTGCCTCTTGCTGGTAAGCCTTGGTATGTCTTTGTTTGCCGTTCCTTCGGCCAAATCACTATTTTTTGCGGATAGCTATATGCTGCGCGCCGGCGGTGTGGAGGCCAACTATTGGAATCCTGCTCTGCTAACCGCGAACGGCCCCACGGATATCTGGTTACCCACATTGAATTCCGGCATTCAGCTTACAAATAACGCTCTGGATCTGGATACCTACAATTTCTTTGTGACTCGCGACAGTCTGGACGCGGACGATAAAGAGCGCCTCCTGAAAGATGTGGACGGATCTCTGGCTTTTGGCATGGATGTCAATGTAAGCCTGTTTGGCATCACGATGGGCAATACGGCTCTGTCTGCCTCCGCTCATGTGAATGGCAAAGGACAATTGTCCGAAGACTTCATGCGCCTGGCTCTATATGGCAATACCGAAGATGAATATCTGTTCAACATGAGTTCAAACAATGCTTCGGCAATCTCCTATGTGGATATCACCTATGGCATTGGTGATCTCAAGATTCCCTTTATCCCGGAAGATTGGCCCCAGATCAAAGCCGGAGCATCTGCCAGCTTGCTGACCGGAGCCTATTTTATGGAGACCCGGGAGTTTAAGCTCAGCTTTGAGAACAACAGCGATGTGGGAGCCAACCTGGATTCCGAATTGCTGCTGCGCACCGGAAAAATCGGCGCCGGATTCAAGGGTATGCTCGGTCTTTTCAGCGAAGTCACGCCCTGGCTGGATGCGGGATTGACCGTGGACAACATCGCCGGCTTTATCAAATGGGGTGTGGAGTCCAAAAACCATCGCTTCTATGCCACTGCGGACAGCGTGTTTGTAACTGACCTAGAAGAAGATCTCTTTGACTACGACAATTACGAAGAAGACACGGATTCTTTCAGCACTCGGTTGGGCACAGAATTGCGCCTTGCCACAATGTATAAACACCGGCATTTCAATCTTTCTGCCGATTGGGTGCAAGGCTTTACAGAAAGCACGGTGAGCAGCAAGGTGGGACGCCTGTCTTTGGGTGCGTCTCTGATGCCGATGCCTGTGTTGCCGATATCTTTGGGCATCTCGCTGCCAAACAGCAAGAATCCGCTGAAGGTATCCTACGGTATCGGATTGAAAGTGAAGACGGGTGAATTTAACCTCGCTGTTCAGAGTTTCGACAGCCTCATTCCCGGCTACAATTCCAAGGGTATATCCTTTGGTATAGCCACCAAGATCGGATTCTGATGGCTTTTGTCTTTGCGGCGATTCTGGCAGTGCTGATTGCCGCTCTACTGTACTATCGGGCCCGGCCCCGGCTCAGTAGGGGGCGGATGATCCTGCTGTTTGCTCTGCGCTTTGTCGCATTGTATATATTGTTGATAATCCTGCTCAGTCCGGTCTTGCATTTCATCAATAAACGTAACAATGCGCCGCAGATCCTGGTGCTGAAAGACGAAAGCCTGTCCATGGATATCCCGCGGGAAGGGCAAAGCAAGACCGACGCACTGGCAAAGCCTCTGAAAGACTTGCTGCAAAAGTATCGGGAAGCCGGCTATGAGATACATGAATACACTTTTGCCGACGGTATAGACGCCGAGAGAGACAATAGCCTGATCAGTAAAAGTTTGGCGCAGATCGGCAAGAAGGAAGATCTCAGCGATATGCAGGCGATACTTTTGGCCTCGGACGGTTGGCTGCGAGACGAAGATTTTGGCATCGTCACCCGCCTCAGCATTCCTATCTATGCGCTTGCCGACACCGCCCAATACACAAACGGAGATCTCGCGATCCGGGAGCTGCAAGCAAATCCTTATGCCTATCGCAATGAAAGTACCGTGATTCGTGCCAAAGTGCTGGCCAGCGATTACAGCGGTCCCGCTCAGGCGCATCTCTACCTGGAACAAAACCGCATCGGCAGCCAAAAGCTGAACCTCGTGGCCAATAACGAAGAGATCGTGGAATTTGTGTATCGATTTCCCGGTCTGGGTTTCTACAACTACCGGGTGGAATTGGAGCCTCTGGATCAGGAGCAGCGTTTGGGAAACAACGTATATCCTGGCGCGATAGAGGTTTTGGCAGAGAAAGAAGCGATCGTGGTCTTCAGCGACGCACCAGGTTGGGACAACAAATTTGTTCTGGACGCCATCGCGACCAATTCCCGCTGGCAAAGCGCTTCCTATCAGGTACGAAACGGAATAGCCTATCGGGGTGAGGAGATGGCAAAGCTTTCGGAAAATGAGCGCCCGGCAGTGATTGTGATTTTGAACAACGGCAATCTGCGTTTGGAACAGCCTTTGCGCCGCTATATCGAGAGCGCTCTGGATCGTGGTGCCGGCTTGCTGTATCAAGGCCTGGCGCTGGCAGAGATGGCAGACTACCTGCCGCTATCCAGATCTAATGTCTTAAGCCCCTATCAAGGTTTTGTGCAGCTCAATGCGGCAGCTGAGATGTATCCCATGCTGTCTCAATTGGGCTTGGATCAAGCAAAACTGCCTCCTCTGGACTACTATTACTGCAATCTCGCCCCGGGCAGCGAACTTTTGGGCGTGATGAATAATCCCCAAAAATCCCCCGCTATCGCCATCAAGATGCGGGGAAAATCACGCGCGCTGGCCTTCAGCTTTTTGAATCTCTGGCGCTGGCAGATGCAGAGCGACAGTTCTGCCTATCAAAAGATGGTGGTAAACATCCTTACCTGGCTGAGCAATAAAGCTTTGGGGAGCTACAGCGCCATCTATAAAAGCAGCTATATGCAGGGTGAAGAAGTGGTGTTGAGACTGCGGGCGGAAGACGATATTCGCAGTCGTGATCTGGACAATAATCCCAGAATAAGCATATATAATGCCGAGGGCAAGCTATTGGAACAAGATTTTATGACTCGTTCCGGCGATGAATATCGCTATGAAAGCGAGCTGAATGAGGTGGGGAACTATCGCTTCGAGATCCGCGAAGCCGAGAATGATAAGAGTAGCAAGGGAAATTTCGCTATCTCCCCGATCTCGGTGGAAGACCGGGATTTTGATTTTAATCTGCCGCTATTGAACTATCTGAGCGGGGAAAGCAGGGGAAAATTAATCAGCATCGAAGCGGTGGGCAGCCACGAGCCTCTGCCTTTGCGCATCGAGGAAGAGATATTGAAACGAGAGTACAATATCTATAAACAGTGGTATATCATTGCGTTATTTATCCTTACCTTTGGTCTGGAACTCTTTTTCCGGCGCCGGTGGGGTCTCTTGTAGACATAAATAATACCTGGAGGTAATAAATGCCTTATTTCGTAGTACTTATCGCAGTTCTTGCGATCATCGGGATCCTGATCTGGATGAAAGAATCCAAAAACACCTATGCCTTGCTTGGGATAGCCTTCATAGTAGGTATCAGCATCTTTAGCGTATTCTTCTGGCAGAGCCGCAAAGCCGAAACCAGCCTGCGGGTGGTGGGATACTCCAGCAAGCTCTTTGATTCTGACTTGGTGAAATGGAATGTCTCGCTGCAAAAAAGCGTGGGAAATGGCGAGCTCAACATTGGCTACAAGAACATGAACCGGGATATCGTTGCTTTCCGGGAATACCTTATCGAACAGGGCATCGCCGCAGAGGAGATCAGTGTGCAACCGGTAAGCAGCTATCCCCGTTATGATAACTATGGATCCATGACCGGTTACAATTTGAACCAAGAGATTTTTATCCTCTCGGACAAACTGGACAAAGTGGAAGATCTTGCCCTCAATCCGGATTTTATCGCGGATCGTGGCATGGTGCTGCAAAACAGCCGTCTGGAATATCTGTACAGCAAATTGCCGGAGCTGAAGCAGGAGCTTTTGGCTGCAGCCACTGCCGATGCCATGGCCAGAGCCCGGGAGATATCAGGTTCGGCGGAGACCGGACTGGGCAAGATGCGTGAAGCCCGAGCCGGTGTATTCCAGATCACAGAGCCATACTCCACCGATGTATCGGACTATGGCATCTACAATACCAGCACCCGCAAAAAGAGCATCAGCGTAACTTTGACAGCATATTTTAACTTGAAATAGTGGCTCGTCTGCCACAGCGGCCCAGCCGTCCATCAGATAACAGTTACACCAAAAAACAGGCTGCCCCATCATCTGAGGCAGCCTTTTCAGCATCACACAGAATGTGTTAGAACTTGTAAGTAAGGCCTATATTTCCGCTGATGGAATTTGAATTGTATTTACCGGGCATATTGTTTGTGGAGCTGTCGGAATCCTTCAATTCGCGCTCTGTGAACATCACCCATTGGGCATTGGCTTCGATGCCGATATTGCCAAATTCTCTGCCCCAACCGAGATTGGCGCTAAATTTGTCGCTTATGTCGGACAGGGTGGGCAATTGGGTCTCTTCCGGGATCGGAGTCTGATCGTAGAAAAAGCCGGTGCGAAGTTTGTTCATACCCATCTGATACTCAGCGCCAAGGCTTACACGATGAGTGTTTTCCCAATCAAACACCAGCGGCACTTCGGTGTAAGGATTAGGCGGCACTTCGGTGTCCGGATGGGCAATCTCGATGGGATCTTTGAATTTTACCTTCACCTTGTCCAGGCTTTCCCACATGGTGTAGGCATAGTCCATGGTCAGGGTCAGATTATCAAACTTCGTATAGGCAATGCCGATGCCGATATCTGCGGGAAGATCCAGTGTGGCGTCGATATCGGATGTTCCACCCAGCTTCATGGCAGGAGTTCCATAAGGATTTGCCGGAGCCCAGAGGTGCATACTGATATCGCCTTCCATGTCGATTGAGGACGGCAATTTGCCAGAAAGCCCGATGGACATGCACTCGGTGGGTTTGAATATCACGCCCATGTTTGCGCCAAGACCAATCCCGCTACCGGAAAGATCGATGCTCATGGGGGCTACATTTGATCCTGCAGGGAACTTGAGCTGAGTGATGTCGATAGTGCCATACATCGCGCTCACGCCCAGTCCCAGGGAGAGATTTGGCAAAAGATGATATGCCACAGTGGGATGCACGTCGATCACGGCAATGCTGCTCATCATTTCTTCTTCGGGGAAGCTGGCACCATTCTCATATACATAGGGCGCCCCGGGAAGCTCGTAAGCATCCCATGTGGTTCCCAAGCCGTAGGGCACATAAACGCCCAAACCATATTTCAAGCGGGAATTTTTGGTCATGGTGAGGAAGGCATTCGGAAAGGCAACCAACCTTTTCTTGGCTTCATATTCTTTTGCGGAAAATCCGGGAATGGTATCAATGTAAGTACCGCTGGGATCCCATTTGGCGGATGGCATAATGAAAGTGCCGCCCAATGAGACGGAATTTTCATTCATAAAGCCCAAGCCGGCAGGGTTCCAATACATTGCACTGGCATCGTCACTCAAACCACGGAAAGCACCGCCCATGGAAGTAGCTCTGGAGCCAACTCCGGTGAGGGCAAAGCCGCCGGCAAAAAGCTGCCCGGCGATAAGTGCCATACACATCAGAAGCGTGATATTGCGAATTTGCTTCATAATTAATCTCCTTTAAAGATCATAATATTCGGGTCTTTGAGATTTGATGGTGAACGTTATTCAATTCGCGTTTTACGTCAAGATAAATCTTGAATCGGGTTCAATCAACAAGGTAAAGCGGGCTTATTTGCAAGCCCGTTATGAAGAGTCACTATAAAGAGTCAGCGAAAATTGCAAATCCGCTCACCGAAATCTGCAAGTGCTTTTCGGATATTCTGTTTTCTCATCTACTTATCTATATACGTCCATTGATCGCTATTTGCAGATTTCGCTGACTCTTTATATCGAATTCAGTGATAAAAAGGGTATGGTGGTGCCGGTTGTGGGCATGAAAAGATTATCCGTTCTTCCTTGGGGAAACAAAACGAAGCCAATATTTCTTGACAGTTAATTACAATGCTCAAATCATATACTTACCGCTTGGGCGGAAGGATATTATGAAAATTGGCTATATAGTTTTTAAGGTATTTAAGTCTGCAAGATTGCAGGACAAGGCTTTGTACAGGCGGTCGCCGAACCGCCTATGGGATTGTACAGGCGGTCGCTGTACCGCCTATGTATGCGATGCTCTCTTTGAAAAAGGGCGCTTCAGGCGAGCGCCCGTACAAACAAAGATTTCCGGAGATCTCGTGAACTTGCCAGCCCAGCATGCCCCCTCAAATTTACATCATCCCGGGGAGGCTCAATACCCTTTATTGCGTTAGCTCGTCAGCTTAGCTTTGTGATGAGAATCTGTCCCGGTTTCACTGCAGATCAGATTGAATTTTCTTGACACAAAGCGAGGTTCTAATTTGCTGACTTTTACAATGTGCATCTTTAGCTCAGCTGGTAGAGCAACTGACTCTTAATCAGTGGGTCCGGGGTTCGAGTCCCCGAAGATGTACCACTTTATGCGGTTTGTCCGCTGTCCGCAGGACATCGCGTGCAAGCCGCTTTTTGTTAAAATCCGTGAAGCTAAGAGCTTCAATACCATAAGAACGCGGTAATTTGCCCTTTGCTCCGCGAAAAAATGTGCTAAAGTGCGGCTCCTTTTTTGCCGGCTTTAGTAGCCGGTTTTTTTTGGGCGGAGAGGGAAGATATCGGATTATGAGAACAAAAAGGAGAAAATAGATGACAGCATTACATGCCAAGCCATCCGGACAAAGCGGTTATATATTCACTTCCGAATCTGTATCCGAGGGTCATCCGGACAAAGTTTGCGACCGGATATCGGACGCTATTCTGGATGCTTATCTGAGGCAGGAACCGCTTAGCAGAGTTGCCTGCGAAACGCTGTGTACAAAGGATAAGGTGATACTTTCCGGAGAGATCAATTCCGGGGGGATCATCGATGTGGAACCAATCGTGCGGGAAGTGATCCGCAACATAGGCTACACCTATGCGGACAAGGGTTTTGATGATAAATGTGAGATCATTAATCTCTTGCATGAACAGGAAGGAGATCTGGCGCGAAATGAGGGTGCGGGGGACCAGGGTCTGATGTTTGGTTATGCCTGCAATCAGACGAAATCCATGATGCCGATACCCATCGAGGTGGCGCATCAGCTATTGATAGATCTTGCCAAAGCTCGTAGAGACGGCAGCATTCCCTGTTTATTGCCGGATGCCAAGAGTCAGGTGAGTTTTCGCTTTGAAGGCCGTAAGCCAAAGTCATTGGAGACTTTGGTGATATCCACTCATCATCAGGCCATTTGTGAACTGGAATTTGAGGAATTGAAACAGGCGATTGTAGAAAAAGTGGTGTATCCCACGATTAGGAAAATGGAAGAAGAAGTTCGCTTCAACGCGGATAATCTGAAGATACTCATCAATCCCCTGGGACGCTGGCACGATGGCGGTCCCGCCGCGGATACCGGGCTGACCGGGCGCAAGATCATCGTGGATACCTACGGTGGCTGGGCTCAGCATGGTGGCGGTGCCTTCAGCGGTAAGGACGCCACGAAAGTGGATCGTAGCGCGGCATATATGGCTCGGCACATTGCCAAAAGCGTGGTGGGCAGTGGATTGGCAGACGAATGCCTGATCCAATTCAGTTTCGTGATCGGCGACGCGGCACCAAACAGTGTGATGGTGGAAACCTTTGGCAGCAGCAAGATCCCGGAGCATGAGATCGAAGCGAAGATCCTGAAGGAATTTGACTTGACAGTATTGGGAATAATCAATTACCTTGCTTTGCGCAAGCCGATCTTTGAACCCACGGCCAGCTACGGTCACTTTGGCATGAATACCAAAGATTGCACTTGGGAAAAGATCAAAATATTGAATTAGGAAGATAGATGTCCCTTTATGATAGCATCAAAACAGCCCGGCCTTTCTTTGTGATCGCGGGGCCCTGTGTGATTGAAAGCGAAAGCGTGATGCGCCAATGCGCGGAACACCTGAAAGGGCTCTGTTTCAAACTGAATCTTCCGCTGATATTCAAGTCTTCATACAAAAAGGCGAACCGCAGCAGCGGGGATTCCTACAGCGGTCCCGGCATGGATGCAGGGCTAAAAATGCTGCAGACAATCGGGCGCGAATATGATCTGCCCATACTGAGCGATGTGCATGAAGTATGCGAAGTGGAAGCCGCGGCTGAAGTGTGTGACATCCTGCAGATTCCGGCTTTTCTGAGCCGACAGACCGATCTGATCCGGGCGGCGGCGCTGTCCGGCAGGATAGTGAACATAAAAAAAGGACAGTTTATGGCTCCGGAGGATATGGAAGCAGCCGCACGAAAGGCCAGCGAAACCGGGAATGGGAAGATCTTGCTTACCGAACGTGGCAGCAGCTTTGGCTATCACAATCTGGTAGTGGATTTCCGAGCTTTTGCCATCATGAAAAAGTTTGATTATCCGGTGATCTACGACCTTACGCATTCTTTGCAACGGCCTTCCAGCGGTAAGAGCAGCGGGGGGAATCCGGAATTTGCACCGATGATGGCCAGGGCGGCATTGGCAACCAGACAAGTGGACGGACTCTTTATAGAATGTCATCCCGATCCTGCCAAAGGCCTTAGCGACGCATCCACAATGCTGCCCCTGGATGGCATGGAAGAGTTGCTGCGGGATTGCGTCTGCGTCTGTGAGAGATAAGGAGAGACTATTGTGAACGCTTTGATGCGGCCAAATAAGCGCCCGGTTCCTTGGGCGGAGATAAAGCTCCTGATACTTGATTGTGACGGCGTTTTGACCAATGGTAAGATTATCTATGGCAACGACGGTCAGGACATCAAGCAGTTCCATGCTGCGGACGGGATGGGTGTGATGCTGATGCGCAGTATCAACACCAAAGTGGCAGTTGTAAGCGGAAGATCGTCTGAAGCCCTGCTGCGGCGCTGTAAAGACCTTAAAATTGAGCTTTTGTATCAGGGAATTGACAACAAACTGGAATGTGTGAACAAGCTTTTGGAAGAGCTGGGCTTATCTTTTGACAACGTGATCTTTATGGGCGACGATTGGAACGATATTCCCTGTCTGCGCAGAGCGGCTTTGGGTGTGGTTCCTGCCAATGCCTGGCCGGAAGTGCAAAAGGTGGCAGATATGGTAACCGAACACCGGGGAGGCGAAGGTGCAGTAAGAGAATTGATCAATCTTATCTTGCACAAAAAAGGGCTGTATGAGCGAGCGATAACGGCTTATCTGGAAAGTGTAGGTTGCAAGGTATGATCCGGGGCCTTTGGCTGCTGATCCCAATTCTGCTGCTAAGTTCTTGCTCTGCAGACAGTCTGAATCAGGATACGCCAGTGCTGGAACAGGGTGTGGCGGATGAACATTCCGAGGGTGTGAGGATGGTGGAATATCGTGATGAGCGCCTGGATTACATCATAGAAGCAAAAAGCATGGAGCGTTTTACCGATCGCAGAATGATGTATGGCTACCAGGTGACCCTTACATCCTACGACAAGGAAGGGCAGGTGAGCTCTGTGATAATGGCAGATACCACGATTGTGGATGATGCCCGGAATGTGGTATTTGCCAATGGCAACGTGAGTTTTAAGACCAAGGATGGCGACATTAAGACCCAAAAGATGTTTTGGGATCGCAATGTGGACGAGATAATGGTTCCCACCCGGCTCACGCTAACGCGGATGGGCGACGTCCTGAGAGGAGAGAACCTGCGCACAAATACGAAGCTTAGTTTCGCGGAAATGAATACAGTGACAGCGGAAGGCTATTTTGATGAAGAAGATTTTATGGATTGGTAGTCTGTTGCTGTGGCTGCTCTGTTTGGGAGCCCAGGAAGCTGATCGACAAAAATTCAGGCTGATCCATGCCGACCGGATGTATATGAGCAATCAGCAAACGGCGCAGATACTGGATTTGAACGGTAATGTACATTTCTTTTACGGCGATACAGAGTTTCAAAGCGATCGGGCGTTGATCCTTGACACTCAGAAGATCGCGCGGTTGAGCGGTAATGTGATTGTGCAAAACGATTCGCTGCATCTGGTGGCGGATTCTCTGGCCTATTATCGCATCCCGCAAGTCTTGAATATGGGGGGCAGGGTGAAGCTTAACCAGCGTACGAAGGACGGCTTTGTACGTTGGATGCAGGGGGATCATGCCATCTACGATCAGGGCAAAGATACCTTCACCGTGTGGAGCCGCGTAAAAGCTTACGATCAAAAGGAAAATGCCAATGCCCGATGCGGTTATGGATTTTGGGACCGGCCCAATGGCTACGCTTTTCTGATCGAAGAACCGGAAGTGGTGGCAGGAGTGGAAGATACTCTCACTATCAAAGCGGATAAGATGGAATTTTATGAAGGGGAAGGCAAACTGATTGCCACCTTCAATGTACGCACAGACAGCCGGGATTATCATGCCACCAGCGACTTTCTGATATATTTTTCGGAGGAAGAAAAGGCGGTATTTCTGGGTGAACCGAAGTTTCAAAACAACTTTGCCACAGCGGAAGCCACCGAGTTTCAGCTCTATTTCACAGAACAGGAGCTGAGGCGCGTGGTTTTGGTGGATTCCTGTCTGGTGCACTTTAGCGCCGAAGAGAATATGCCCCGGGAAAATTGGGTGCGAGCGCGCGACATTGTGTTGAACTTTTTTGATGGCAGGATTTTGGATTTCAGTGCCGATGCCCAGGTATCATATTACTTTCTGCAGGAAGAAAGCGAAAAGCAGGATTTTTTTATCAACGCCGCGGAGGGGGACAGGCTGAGAGCTAAGTTTGATGAAGACAACAAGCTAAGACTAATGGACATGGGGGGCAATATTCGGGGAAGCTACAGATTCAAGAATGATTCTTGACACGATTCCCCTCTCCACTTAGATTATCACCATGGAACTGAATACGATAAAAGCTCAGAATCTCGTGAAGATATACGGCAAACGAACCGTGGTGAACGATCTCAGTCTGGAAATTAAGCAGGGTGAGGTTGTGGGCATATTGGGGCCCAATGGCGCCGGGAAAACCACCACATTTTATATGATTATCGGTCTGGCAAAGCCCAATGGGGGCAAAGTGTTGCTAAACGACATCGACATCACCCACAAAGCAATGTACAAACGTGCCCGGATGGGGATGGGCTATCTGGCTCAGGCACCCTCGATATTTGCGAAGCTGAGTGTGGAAGACAATGTGATGGCGATATTGGAAACCCTCAAGCTATCTCGAAAGGAGCGGAAACAGCGTCTGGAAGAAGCTTTGGGAGAGCTGAACCTCAGCAAACTGGCCAGGCAGAAGGCCTACACTCTTTCGGGAGGAGAACGGCGCAAATTGGAGATCACCAGAGCCTTGGTCACAAATCCCGCGTTCATCTTTATGGACGAGCCTTTTGCGGGAGTTGATCCCATCGCAGTGGCCGATATTCAGGATATCATCGAAAAGCTGAGAACCAAAAACATCGGGGTGATGATAACTGACCATAATGTAATTGAGACTTTGAAAATCGTGAACCGTGCTTATATTATCTACGAAGGAAAAATCATCGTTTCGGGATCATCGATGGAGTTGATCAACGATGAAGAAGCAAAACGACTGTATCTGGGAGAAAGGTTCACAATGAGCCCTTTTGAGCAACGACTATGAGCACGATGAATCAACATTTATCTCTGAAACAAAAGCAGGAGCTCGCCCTCAAGCCCAAGATGTTACAATCCCTTAAAATGCTCGCATTGCCTATATTGGAGCTGGAAAGTTACATCAAACAAGAGCTGGAAGGCAATCCCCTGCTGGAATTGAGAGATGAGAAAGATGAAGAGGACTTGATCGATAGCGATTATGAGCAGGCTCCCCCGGAAACAAACACAGCCCTGGAGGATGTGGATGCTCCGGACGAAGTGTCTGCGGCGGTGGCGGAAGCCCGGCAATTGACCGATATTCTGGATCAATGGAATGAATACCATAGCGGTAGCGAGGGATACCGCAGCGAGGGTGAGACAGAGCATAGTGACTCTATGATTCGCTATGAGGACGATGCTAAGGAGAAATATCTGGAGCAGCTCTATCCCCTTAATCTACCGGAACATGAGGTGGATTTCATCACCGAAGTAGTGGATAGCTGTGATTCTTATGGTTTTTTGCCCAAAGATTTTTCGCTGACACTGGCTGCGGGCCGCTACAAAGTGAGCGCGCGCCGGGCGGAAGAACTGCACCAGATCGTGTTGCATCTAAGCCCCAAGGGGATCTCCGCGCGAGACATCACGGAATGTCTGGTGGCTCAACTGAACCAGCAACAGCGCGAGAATCCCATCATTCTGGGCATGGTCACATCTCATTTTGAAAACCTTATTCATCGCCGCTATCAGAAGATAGCGTCTTTTTTCAACGTGTCTGAAGACACCATCATGGCATATCGGGATCAGATATCCAAGCTGGACCCCAAGCCTGGGCTCAGGATCATGCGCAATAACGCGGCTTATGTGTATCCGGATGTTACTCTGAAGCTGATAGATGGGGAATATGTGGTGATTATTAACGATCACATCACTCCAAACATCATCATCAGTCCGCGCTATCGCAAGATGATCAACCGGGGCTATTTTGACAAGGCGACTACCTCCTATGTGCGAGAGCGGATAAACAGCGCGAAGTTCCTGATCAAATCCATCTATATGAGGATGCGAACCCTGGAGCAGGTGTCGCTTTCCATTATCAAACATCAGCATGACTTTTTCTATAAGGGCAGTGGCGTGATGCAGCCGCTCACTTACAGCGCGATAGCACAGGATGTGGGGAAAAGCGAATCTACCATCAGCCGGGTGGTAAAGCATAAATATGCCGAGACTCCATACGGAATCTACGCATTCAAGGATTTCTTTACCTCCACGGCAGGACGGGACGACAACTATGAAAGCATCTCCAGGCACAAAGTGAAGAATTGCATCATTCGCCTGGTGGAAGGCGAGAACAAAAGTAAACCGCTGTCGGATAGGGAACTGGTGGATATCTTGAAATCCGAAGGACTGAATATCTCGCGCCGCATCATCGCCAAATACCGTGATGAGATGGGCATCTTAAATAGCAGATTAAGGAAAAAATAGAGGTTGTTTTGGAAGAGTATAAAGTTATTGTAATCGGCGGTGGGCCAGGTGGCTATGAATCTGCCATTCGCTTGTCTCAATATGGCATATCCTGCTTGGTAATCGAAAAAGAACGCCTGGGCGGGGTTTGCCTGAACCGGGGCTGCATCCCCACCAAAGCGCTGGTGAAAAGCGCAGAACTCTATCGTGAAATGAATGAAGCGGAAAGCTTTGGCTTGCCCTCAAGTGAGTTGAATATCGATTATGCGAAGGTCTTTGAACGCAAGAATAAGATAGTGGAACAACTGGTGGGAGGCATCGAATTTTTGTATCGAAAACGCAAGATTGCCCTTCACACTGCCAAAGTGAACGAAATCAGCAAGCTGAGTGACGGCTATGCAATAAAAACTGACGATGATAAAAGCTATAAAGCTCAGTACGTGATCATCGCCACCGGCAGCACTGCCAAGAGCTTGCCCGGCATCAGCATCGACGAGCGGGACATCATGAGTTCCACCGGAATCTTGCAGATGGACAGTCTGCCTGAAAGCCTTGCGATTGTTGGCGGAGGAGTTATCGGTTGCGAATTTGCCTGTATTTATGCTGCCTTTGGGGTGAAAGTGAGCATAGTGGAGTTTTTGCCGCGTCTGGTGGCGCTGGAAGACGAAGAGATATCCAAGCGTCTGGCTCCTGCTCTGAAGAAAAGCGGCATCAAGGTATTGATCAACACTGCGGTGCAAAGCATCGTCAAGGATGGGCAGGAGATGCTCCTCAAGCTTAGTGGCGATAATGAATTGCGCGCCCGGAAGGTATTGCTTTCCGTGGGCAGGTTACCTTCATTTGATATTAAATGTACAGATTTTGAACTTAGAACAGATAAAGGAGCTATATCGATCGATGATATGATGCGCACATCCGAAGCAGGAATCTATGCCATCGGCGATGTAACGGCCAAGCTTCAACTGGCACATACCGCCAGCAAACAGGGCCTGCTGGCTGTGGAACACATCGCACATCTGCTGAAAGGGACTGCTGCTCCCAAAAGAAGCCTGGAATACATTAATATTCCACGCTGCACCTTTAGCTATCCGGAAATTGGCTCAGTTGGCTACAACGAAGCCGAAGCGAAAGAGAAATATGGCGAGATCATCACCGGGAAATTCCCCTTTACCGCTAACGGGAAAGCCATGGCAATGTCTGCAACCCAAGGCTTTGTAAAGACCATCGCCCGCAAAGATACAGGCGAACTGGTGGGTATGCACATCATGGGTCCCGCAGCCGCGGAACTGATCGCTCAGGGCGCCATCATGATCTCGGCTCATATGACCGCAGAATCCATTGAGGATATCGTATTTGCCCATCCCACACTTTCTGAGGCAATTATGGAGTCCGTGGAAGATCTGCGCGAACTCTCTATTCACAAAATTTAACAGGAGGATCAACATGCAAATTACGATTACAGCACGCCGTTTTGAACTGACAAAGGCGATTCGGGACTACGTGGAAAGCTCGTGTTTGAAGCTGAAAAAATACTTCGATCAGATTATCACCATCCACGTCACGCTGGCTTTGGAGAATAGCCGCAATCTCTGCGAACTATCTCTGCATGCCGGTAAATTCGGATTGCAGGCTACCGCGGAGGAGATGGATATGTATCTTTCCATCGATACCGCTTTGGATAAAATGGAAGCTCAGATAAAGAAACTGAAAGACCGCGTTACGGATCACCAGAAACGAGCTCTAAAGGAGCAATTTACCGATTTTTCCCGTGCTTCGGATATCCGGGTAAACAATAAAGACCACGCCCGCAAAACCATCAAAACCAAGCGAGTGATTACCGAACCGATGGAAATACAGGAAGCGATGGACAAAATGGAAGCAAGCAAGGAAGATTTCTTCATCTTCAGAAATATCGAGACCGACCGCATCAATGTATTGGTAAAAAGGGACAGCGAGAACTACAAACTCTTTGAGCCCTAAAGCTATAACAGTGGTGGGTATATTGCCCCGCCGCGAAAGAAATTCCTTTGGCCCCTTTCGGCGAACCCGAAGGGGGCACGGAGGAGAAAGGATTATATGAAGGAAATCACTGTCCGAGAATTTTTTGACGCCAAGAAGAAAGATCTGGCTCTTTCTCTGGTAACCGAGCCGGAAACCCTTGCCAAAAAAGTAAATTCGCCCCATGTAAACCGTCCCGGCCTGGCTCTGGCGGGCTATCTGGAAGTGTTTTCGGCAGAGAGAATTCAGGTTTTTGGTGAAACCGAAGTACGCTATCTGCAATCTTTGAAAGAAGATGATCTCGTGGCCCGCGTGAGGGATATGTTTAAGACCGATATCCCCTGCATCATCATCACTAAAGGTCTCACTCTTCCGCCGGTAATCGAGTATCTGGCCAATGACCTCAATATCGCCATGCTCTCCAGCCGTCTTTCCACGATAAACCTGATTCAGCATCTTTCCCGCTATCTGCAAGATCTCTTTGCCCTGGAGAAGACCATTCATGCCACTCTGGTGGATGTGTTTGGTCTGGGCATCATGCTTACCGGTAAAAGCGGCATCGGTAAAAGCGAATGCGCGCTGGATCTGGTGCACAGAGGCCACAGTTTGGTGGGAGACGACCTTATCACCTTGCGCTATCTGGATGATCAGCTTTATGGACGACCGGGGCGGGAATTCGGACATTTCATGGAGATTCGCGGAGTGGGCTTTGTGAATGTGGAACGCATGTTTGGCATCGAGCGTACCCGCCGTCAAAAGAGTATCGATCTGCAGATCGAGTTGATGCCCTGGCAAGAGAATATGGATTATGAGCGTATTGGGTTGGCAAACAGCTACGCAGAGCATTTGGGGGTAAAGATTCCCATCATATACCTGCCCGTATCCCCGGGGAAAAACGTTTCTGTGATCGTAGAAGTGGCAGCCATGAACATGATATTGAAGGGTGTCGGATACGATGCCGCCGAAGATTTTAACCGAAAAGTTCACGATGAGATCCGCAAAAAAACCATGCAGAAGAAGATTGAAGATGATGAAAAAAACAGTGACAGTAACGAATAAGCTGGGTTTGCATGCCCGTCCTTCTGCTCTTTTGGTGCGCGCCGCCACAAAATACCGTTCGGAATTTCACATCGAAAAAGACGGTACGAAGGTAAATGGTAAAAGCATTATGGGTGTAATGATGCTGGCAGCAGAGTGCGGCAGCTCCCTGGAACTGATCGCGGATGGAGTGGACGAAGAGTATCTGATAGAAGAAATATCGGAAATGATAAGCTCCGGCTTTGGGGAGTAAGATCATGAAAGAACACTCAGGAAACAGCATAGCCAAGGGTTTGGCAGCCGGAATTGCCGTTTATATAAACCAGCGCGGCATGGATATTCCTCTGCACAGTATAAATCTGGACGAGATTCAGAAAGAGAAGGAAGCATACCTGCAAGCCTGCGCGAAGTCAGCCGCTGAGATCAAGGAACATTTGGGCGCTCACAGTATGAACAAAAACGAAATGGAAATTCTGAGCTCTCATCTGGACATCCTGGCGGATCCTGAGATTCGTAAAAACATACTGGCAAAAATCCTTGAGGAATATAAAAACGCTGCTCTGGCCATTGATGAAGCCTATGGCGAGGCGATTGACTTTTTCAGCGGTATGGAAAACCAGATGTTCTCCCAGCGGGCAGCGGATTTTAAGGACGTACGCAATCGCCTGCTGCGCAAGATATTGAAGCTGGAATCCGATCCCTTTGCCCTGCTGGGACCGGAGGCTATACCCATATTTCATGAAATTCAACCCAGCGAAGTAAGCCTTCTGAACAAACTGGGAGTGCGGGCATATCTCTGCGAAGTAGGCAGTTACACCTCGCATGCCGCCATTTTGAGCCGAGCTCTCAGTATCGCCTGCGTGGGCGCTATACCTGAGCTGCGAAAGCAGATACACGAAGGGGATCACCTCATTATAGACGGTGAACTGGGCTTGGTGATCCAAGAGCCGGACGATGAGGCCCTGGAGTTTTATGCTCAGAAGCTGCAAATCCAGGAGATGATCTCGCAGAAGCAGAAAAGCCTGCGTGAAGACCCCGCTTTCACCCTGTCTAAGCGCAATATTACCATGACTTTGAATATCGGTATTCCCACGGAAATCGACATGGTGGAAGAACTCAACGCGGACGGCGTGGGCTTGTTTCGTACAGAATTTCTCTTTCTCTCGCGCAACAACCTGCCTTCGGAAGATGAACAATATGAGATCTACCACAATCTGGCCCGCAAGATAGCGCCGAAGATACTCACCATCCGCACCTTCGACCTAGGCGGCGATAAACTGGCCCATTCGATAGACAGTCCCAAAGAAGATAACCCCTATCTGGGCAATCGAGGAATCCGCTTTTCTCTGGCCCACCCAGAAGTGCTGCGTACCCAATTACGCGCCATACTGCGTGCCTCAGCCCTGGGCAATGTCCGCATCATGTTTCCTATGATTATCGATGTTGAGGACTTTTTGCAAGCCAAACGGGTATTGAAATCCTGCGCCGACGAGCTGTATGAACAGGGTGAAAAGTTCGATTATGACATCCCTGTGGGCAGTATGGTCGAGATCCCCTCGGCGGCAATCAGTTCCGAATCCCTGGCCCGGGAGTGCGATTTCCTTTCCATCGGCACCAATGATCTGGTGCAATACACCCTGGCCGTTGATCGCAACAACGACATTGTGAATCGCTACTTTATCCAGCATCATCCTGCCGTACTCAAATTGATCCGGCTCACCATCACGAATGCCAAAAAACACAATAGAGGCATTTCTATATGTGGCGAGATGGCATCGCTGAAAGAATATGCCCCCCTGCTGATCGGTATGGGCATTACCGAATTGAGCGTGAATCCATCCTCATACTACGATATCAAGCGCGTGGTACGAAGCTGTGACGAGGAACTGGATCGACTGGTGGAGAACTGTGATTTTTCGAATACACTGCAGGAAATCGACAACCTGGTGTATCACACCCTGAAACCATACTACTCTAAAAAGGGAGCTAACTAATGATCCGTTTTGACCATCGCAATCTCCTGGCAAATCCGTTTCTTGCCGGTGCTATGCGTCCATCAAGAGTGCTGGACTACAGTGAAAAAGTGCAGGACGCGAAAGCCGAACTGAATATTGACCACAAAGCCGGGACATTGGGTTTCTACGACCTTCCGGAGCAAAGCACTCAGCACATCAGTTCTTTTGTGCAACAACTGGATCCCATGTTTGACACCATGGTGGTTTTGGGAATCGGGGGCAGCGCTTTGGGCAACAAAGCTATCTACAACGCTCTGAAAACAGAAGCTCATCTAAAACGCCGGGTTTTGGTTTACGACAATGTGGATCCGGTGTTTTTACATGAGATTTTGGGGCAGATCACACTGGAAAAGACCCTGTTCAACGTGATCACCAAAAGCGGGGGAACAGCAGAAACAATGAGCGCCTACATGATCTTGCTGGATCTTCTACAACGCAAGTTTCCTTCCGACTACCGCAAACGCATGATTATCACCACAGACAAAGAGAAGGGTTTCTTGCGCCGAATTGCCGATGGCGAGGGCTATTCGTCCTTCATTGTTCCCGGAAATGTGGGTGGGCGCTTTTCTGTGCTTTCGGATGTGGGATTGCTTTCTTCCGCCTTTGCAGGTGTGGATATTAAGGCCATGCTTGCAGGTGCTGCGCAGATGAGGGACCTCTGCGATAGCGCGGATATTATGCACAATCCCGCCCTGTTGAACGGGCTGTTGCATTTCCTGTATATGCGGGAAGGTAAAAACATCAGCGTAATGATGCCCTATAGCAATTCCCTTTACGATTTTGCCGATTGGTATCGCCAGTTATGGGCGGAAAGTCTGGGCAAGCGCTACGACCTGAAAGGCAGGGAGATATACGTGGGGCAAACCCCGGTGAAAGCACTGGGCACCACAGATCAACATTCGCAGATTCAGCTTTATACCGAGGGGCCAAACGACAAAGTAATCACTTTCCTCAGTGTGGAACATTTTGAACACGATTATACAATCCCAAACCTGCATCCGGAGCAGGAAGACATCAGCTATCTGGGCGGCAAAAAGCTATCCGAATTGCTGAATGCCGAACGTCTGGCCACCGAAATCGCGCTCTGCAAGTCCGGCAGACCCAATGCCAATCTGATCTTTCCCGGCATTGACGCCGAAAATCTCGGCGCAGCCATCATGATGTATGAGATTCAAACCGTATTTACAGGTAAGCTACTGAATATTAATCCCTTGGATCAACCGGGAGTGGAGACGGGGAAGATCGCCACTTTTGCCTTGATGGGAAAGAAGGGTTACGATAAAGAACGTGAGGAAATAGCTGATTATACCAAATCATAAACCAAGCTTCAGCCTGCTGCTGCTTAATAGGTTGAAGCAAGAAGCTTTTCTGGAGGAACCATGAAACGCGCTCTATGCGTTATAATATTGATAAGTATATTATCTCCAGCCCTTTGGGCAGCCTCTTTTGATGAATTCAGGCTTCGAGCCGCAGAGCTAAAGAACGACTATGCGGCACAGAATAGCTTGGTGCAGGAGTATCTTTACCGCGCGCAAAGTGTGGATGAACATCGCGAGCTGCAAAACTATTGGCAGTCTTTCGATAGAGAAGCTTGCCTGGCACATTACAAACGCCTTGCAAAAGCGAATCCCGCCAATGCTGAATACGGTTATCTGGCCATCCGTCTTCTGGAAAACAATAAAGAAGAAAGCTACAAACTGCTGGAAAAACATCCCCGGTTATATTGGGGATATCGCTTGGTTGCGCTTGCTTTTACCGCGGATATGCAAGATCCGGCTTACGCTGAAACGCTAGATTACGCGAAAGCTACCGGGCATCTGGATCGGGGCATCACAGAATTTCCCGAAGATGATTATCTGCTATTGGCACAAGCCTATAGATACCGGGCGGAAAATGATCTTCAGAAAGCACTGAATTACATCGCGAAATTGAAGGATCCCAATACCATACAGAGCAACTACTATTTTATCTACGATCTCTGCGTTCAAAGCAAAAACGCTCAAGTATATGGCAGCATCATGGATAAACTACTAAATTCATCCATTGCCGCAAGGGAAATTGACAGCGAACAGGCCAAACAGTCCCGGCTTCTCTTTATGCTGGCTTTTGTGAAAGACAGCGCGGGGCTCATCGAACTGGAACGCTATGCATCTCAAAATCCCGCTTTGATGAAAAACGGTGAAGCTCTGTTGTATATGGCGGACACAAATCTGGAATATGATGACAGCGAACGTGCAGTGGAATATCTGCGGCAGGCGGTTGCCATGGGAGCCCTGCAGTACCCGGAAATGAAAAACTATTCAAAAAACACCGCTCTTAAAAGCAGTCCCGCTTGGGAATCTCTTCTTTTGCAAAGTAAAAGCGCCTGGGAAGCTGACGCGCCGAGGCGGGCAGCAGATTTATTGCAAAATAGAAGCACGATATCCGCAGCAAATTGGGAGATGAAGGATCTTAATGGCTTTATCCATAATTTTGCCGATCTTCGGGGTCAGGTAGTGATCCTGGATTTCTGGGCGCAATGGTGCGGCCCCTGCAAATTGGCAATGCCGCCGCTGAGCAAATGGGTGCAAACCGAAATGCCGGAAGGAGTGAAGGTATATTCCGTAAATGTGATTGAAAACGACTATAACAAAGCTAAAGACTATTTCCGTGAAAACGAATTTGCCATGGAATATCTGGAAGGTAACAGCGATATTGAAGCTGCATACAAGGTGACGGCAATTCCGCACATCGTGGTAATCGACAAGCAAGGCAACATAGCCTGGGAACAAGTAGGATTTTCTTACGACCTGGAAGAGAAACTAAGCATCTGGGCCGAACATCTTTTGGCAGAATGAAGAAAGAATATCAGAATTGCTTTGTCTGCGGGAAGGACAACCCCATCGGTATGAAAGTGGATTTCAGCTACGACGATGAGGGCACTGCAAACGCCGAATTGAAGCTCTCAGAGCTTTTTGAGGGCTATCCCAAGGTAATCCATGGCGGCATTCTTTCTGCTCTTTTGGATGAAGTGATGGCAAAGGCGGTGATTCATCAAGGCAAAATCGCTTTCACGGCAAAGCTGAATGTAATCTTTCGCAAACCACTGGCTTCAGATTCTCTGGTAATGCTCCGCGGCACAGTGGTTTCTGCCAAAACCAGAACCATCCTCACCGAAGCTCGTATATACGATGCCACCGCTGTCTACGCGGAAGCTGAAGCGGTCTTTATCGTGCCCAAAGAACAATGAATTTCTTGCGTTACACATTTACTGCCTCAGAACAAAAGCTCCTCTTGCTGCTTTCCTTTCTAATCCTCACCGGAAGCTTGCTTCATCTCTTTGGTTACACCGCCAAAGAGGAGATGAATATGCTTATGGCAGACAGTCTGGAGACGGTATTGAGTGAAGATGAAGAAATGATGCTGGATCTGCGTATTGCCACTCTGGAAGAGCTGATGTGCCTGCCCGGTATCGGCGAAAAACGCGCGCAGGACATCATTGATTATCGCAATGAGCATTCTTTCATCGATGTGAAGCAATTGATGTCTGTAAAGGGTATCGGAGTAAAGACTTATCGCCGCATTATGCCTTATCTCATAGCCTTTGGAGACAGCACTGTTTCAGCTGCTTCCTCCCGCAGCAGATCCACAAAGCCGGCTATGGAAAACATCGTGAACATCAATAGTGCCGCGCTCGATGAGCTCTGCACGCTTGTGCGAATAGGACCCGCCAGGGCTGAGGCCATCATCAGTTATCGCCGGCAACACGGGCCTTTCAGCGTGGTGGACGATCTCTTGCAGGTAAAAGGCATCGGCCCCAAGACTCTGGAGCTAAACCGGCACCGGATCAAGCTCTGAGCACTCTCTGGGATACCTGATATTGCAGATACCCGCGGTAAACCTCAAATTCAGCTTTCGTCCCATTTCCCCCAAGCCAGGCACAAAGAACTTGACAGATATCAGCGCTCTTCTGCCTATAGCAAAAGCTACCGTAAAAAGAGCTAAGATAAAGGATTTGGACCATGAAAGAAGGATTTATCCCCAATAACGATTTTACTTCGATCTTCTTTTCGGACAATGCCGAAGGAATGACGAGTGATATAAAGAACAGGTTTTTGAACCATTTGGAATACTCGCTAATCAAAGATACCACCACCGTAGAAGCTTGGGATATCTACTATGCCCTGGGCCTCACCCTGCGTGACCGCCTCATCGAACGTTGGCTGCGCACTCAATATGAATACCGCAAACGCGATGTGAAAAAGGTTTATTACCTCTCCATGGAATTTCTCATTGGCAGGCTTTTGGGCAATAGCCTTATCAATCTGGATCTCTACAATGAGAGTTACGATATGCTCAAAGAGATGGGTTATTCTCTGGAAGACATCGCCGAATTGGAACCGGATATGGGCTTGGGAAATGGTGGTTTGGGGCGTTTGGCAGCTTGTTTCATGGATTCACTGGCCACCTCCGCCTATCCGGGCTATGGTTATGGTATCCGCTACGAATTTGGCATCTTCCGTCAGGAGATACGCAAAGGTTTTCAAAGAGAGGTACCGGATCACTGGCGCAAAAACGGCTGTCCCTGGGAGATAAAGCGCCCGGAGATCACGTATCGAGTACGCTTTGGCGGAAAAGTGAAACAAACAGAGCACAATGGAGAGGGACGCATCTATTCCTGGGTGGATACAGAAGACGTGATGGCAGTAGCTTGGGACGTCCCCATCCCCGGTTACAAGGTGGACAATGTCAACAACCTTCGCCTGTGGGAAGCCAATGCAACCGATGAGTTTGATTTTGAATACTTCAATAGTGGCGACTACGTGAAAGCAGTAGAACAAAAAAACATCAGCGAAAACATCAGCAAAGTATTGTATCCGAACGATAACGTACATCTGGGCAAGGTCTTGCGGCTGAAGCAGGAATACTTCTTCGTATCGGCAACCCTGCAGGACATCTTTTATCAGTGGAAGCAAGATCACGACGGTTTTGCCGGATTTGCCGACAAAATCTGCATTCAATTGAACGACACTCATCCCGCTCTGGCAATTCCGGAGTTGATGCGCATCTTTATCGATGAAGAACGCATGAGCTTCGACAAAGCTTGGCAGATCTGTAAAAAGGTATTTTCTTATACAAACCACACCGTTCTGCCAGAAGCCCTGGAACGCTGGAGCGTAGCGCTGTTTGAACAGTTGCTTCCCCGCCATTTGACCATCATCTATCAGATCAACGAGCTCATCATGAAAGAGGTGAGCCGGCGCTATCCCGGAGACATCCTGAGAATGCGCAACATCTCCATCATCGAAGAAGGCCTGGAAAAGAACCTGCGCATGGCTCAGCTCTGCATTCATGGTTCTCACGCTGTGAACGGAGTGGCACAGCTGCACACGGAGATCTTGAAAACCAGAGTCTTTGCAGATTTTGAAGACTTGTATCCCGGCAAGATACAAAACAAAACCAACGGAATCACACCGCGCTTGTGGTTACTTACCTGCAATTCGCTGTTGGCCAGCCTCATCTCTGAACACATCGGCACGGCCTGGACCCGCGATCTCAAGCTGCTCCGGGGCTTGGAAGAGTATCTGGACGACCAGTATTTCCGGGATAGCTTCTTCGAAATCAAAGAGATCAACAAAAAGCGACTATCCCGCCACATTTACAGGGTTACAGGAATAAGAGTGCGTACAGACAGCATCTTCGACGTTCAGATAAAGCGCTTGCACGAGTATAAACGTCAGCTGCTCAATGTGATGGCTACTATCGCCCGTTATTACCGCATCAAAGACGATCCTGAAGCTGACTTCGTGCCCCGCACCGTTATCTTCGCCGGCAAAGCCGCGCCCGGGTACTTTCTGGCCAAACGTTTGATAAAACTGATTAACAATCTGGGCGATATCATAAACAAAGATGCGGACGTGAAAGACCGCCTGAAGGTGGTTTTTCTGCCAAATTACTGCGTGTCTCTGGCCGAAAAGATCATTCCCGCGGCGGATCTTTCCGAACAGATCTCTACCGCCGGTTATGAAGCCAGCGGAACCGGAAACATGAAATTTGCCTTGAACGGAGCGCTAACCATGGGCACGCTGGACGGCGCGAACGTGGAAATGGCAGAGGAGATCGGCACGGAAAATATGTTCATCTTTGGGCTCAATGCCGCGCAGGTAAGTCAGATTAAAAGCTCCGGCTACAATCCTCAAAGCTACTATCAAAACGATCCGGAGCTAAGGCGGGTTGTGGATTCTTTGATGGACGATACTTGGTGCAAAAACGAACCGGGCATCTTTGCCCCAATCTTCGATTCCCTGATGAGTGGCGGCGATCCATATCTGAATCTGGCAGATTTTCGTGCCTTTGTGGACACTTCTGCTCGTGTGGACGAGCTTTATACTGAGCGGGATGAATGGGTGCAAAAGGCCATCCTCAATATCGCCCGTGTCGGCAAATTCTCCAGCGACAGAGCAATCAAGGAATATGCCGAAGAGATCTGGAATATTAAAGCCCTAGTACTGAATCTGGACGCGTGATCTCTGCCCTAGTTTGTGCCGCATTTCTATTGATCTCAGGCTATTTGAATGCTCAAGCTGTGATCAATGAGGTCTGCTACGATCCCGAAGGGGCAGACAGCGGTAAAGAGTGGATCGAGCTCTACAATCCCGGTAATCAGACCATAGACCTCAGCGGCTCCAAAATATACAGCTGCGGCACATCTTGGACTCTACAATTTGAATTTCCCTACTTCCTCTTGCGGCCGGGATACTTAGTGATGATCGGAGGCCCGGGCATGAACAACGCCCAGTTTTATGCCAATCTCAGCTTTCAAAATGGGGGTTCTGCCAGTGATGCCATCCGCTTCGTGAACGCGGACAGCACATATACCGATACGGTTATCTACGACACACCCAATAGCAATCTGATCACAGACGACTTTGCTACAGTGGCATACAGCTTTGCAGAGGATGCCCCTGAAGGCTGTTCTCTGGCGCGGGTTGCCGATGGTTGGGATACCAATATGTGTGGAGACGATTTTAGGGTTGAGCAGAATCCCACACCAAATCTCCCCAATCGTGTCTATACAGATCTGGCGCTCTATGGTCCACATTTGGATAATGAGAGCAGTCCCCGTCTCTTCAGCGTCGGAATCCGTAATCTGGGGCCATATTCCACCCCCTACAGAGCATTGTTCAACGCATATCACAATCAACAAGCTTTTCATCAGGAAGAGCTGCCGCCTCTGGCACTGGGTGATAGCCTTCGGATCAGCTTTATCTTGCCCGACGATCTGGAAATGATGTATCTGCAGCTAATGCATCAAAACGATCTTGAAGAGGATAACAACATCCTGCACTACAGCATATTGGGACAATCTTCCGGGCAGCTGTATTTGAACGAGATATTCCCGGCGCCCTTGCCGGGGAAGCAGGAGTGGATAGAGCTTTATGCTCCACCATCATTCAGCAGGGCAAGCTACCAAATCCATGATGCGTCCGGAGGTAGCATCAGCTTTACTTTGCCGGATATTCCTGGCTATTTTGTACTCTGTTCAGATCCCGAAAGCTTTTTGGAGGAATACCCTCAATGCCCCTCTGCTCTTGTGCTGCAGGCGCAATCCTGGACTCCGCTCAACAACACCGGCGATAGCCTGTATCTCTGGGATGAATATGCTTTGTTGGATTCCATGTCTTTCGCCTCCGGCACGGTGGGGATGTCTTTTCAGCGGCTGGAGGAAGAAGGCGAAGTATCGTGGCATGTGGCTTTGCCCAGTCCCTGCGCGCAGAATTTTCAAGCCACACCGGATCTCCCGGAACATGATGAGCGCCTGAAGATATATGGATCCCCCTTTGATGTCCGTAAAGCAGAGTTTGTAAGCATCAGCTACAATCTGCCTGCAGTTTCGAATCGGGTAAATTGCAGCATTTGGGATCTCAACGGCCGCAAGGTGGCAAGCCTGGCCGAAAACCTGCAAATAGCGGATCGGGGTGTCTTGTATTGGGATGGCAAGAAAAGCGGAGGGACATACGTGGCGAGGGGATTGTATTTGCTGCTGTGGGAGTCTCAGTCTGATGCAGGCTCAAAGGTCTATCGCCGGCAAAAAAGCATCGTGATCAAATAGCTTCAGGATCTTCTGCCAGCCAGGTGAAACAGCAGCTTTTACCTTCTTTTTGTTTTTGAATGTAGCCTGTCAGGTCTTCGGAAATCTTTTCTGAGCGAGAATGCTCCACAATCACCAGTCCTAGGGGCTTCAGCAGTTTGCGTTCAAAGATGGTCCGCAGAGTGGGATTGATCAGGTTCTTGTCATAGGGCGGATCCAGAAAGATCAGGTCGTAAGTATCCCCGCAATCCTTCAGAAAGGCTTCCACGCGCTTGCGATACAGGTGACACCGGTCACCGCAGCCAAGGATAGCAATGTTGCTGAGAATGGTACGGATGGCAGCATTGGCAAATTCCACAAAATCTACCCACACAGCCCCGCGTGAGAGTGCTTCCAGTCCAAAAGCTCCGGTGCCGGCAAAGAGATCCAATATTATCTTGCCCTCAAATTCCTGGTATGTGCCAAAGATCATTTCGCGGTTGTAATCCGTGGTGGGACGTGTACTTCTGCCCGACACAGACAGCAATTTGCGTTTTTTATATATTCCGGCTATTACGCGGATCATGCCGTTCCCTTGCTCTTGCCCAGGCCCGGCACTTTGATTTCCAGTTGCACCGGTCGAGGGTCAAAATTTGGGCAGGAAAGTAGCTTAACCGTGTCCAATTGCTTGCATTTACGGAGGCATTTCAAGCAAATGCTGTTATATTTCTGGCTTTCTTTTGGCATTCTTACTTTTGTGGGCTTTGCAAATCCACAAATAAACTTATCATGTCCGACAAGCTGATCTCGCTGAGTGGCTGCTTTTTGTCCCAGCGGGATAGCAGTGCTATCAACAGATCGCTCAGAGTGAGGTCGGCATAGCCTTCAGAGCCGTTGATGAGATTCAACTGAGCCTGCTGTTCGATCTCGCGCAAAACCTCGTCCAGGGTGTCCAATTCGGATTCTTCGGCCAAAACCTCGTCTTCATCAAACACAATCTCGCTATCCTGCATACCTTCGTTCAGCTTTTCCACTGCGCGAAACATGTTGTCAAAGCCTTGGTGGCTCAATATCTTCAGATATGCCAACTCTTCGGGAGTAAAGAGCTTCTCGATACGGGGATCATAGCGGTTTGCGGGATCATTCAATATGCGGGCGTGCAAGGCCTCGATCTTCTCTCGGATGGCGGGGGAAGAATCATTTTGGGCGATAAGCTCATAGGTGGCAAGCGCGTCAAAGAATTGGTTCTGCTCTTCGAAAAGCTTTGCCAGCGTGACGGTTGGAGTCCAACCCGATCCTATAGTCTTCATTTTTTCACTCCCGATATGTCGTTTTTTCTGAGGACATAAAAAGCCGGGGCCATTTTGTGTCAACTGCTTTTGTGTGTCGATCCTATTTCGACTCAGATGTGTAGGGCACAAAGTTCTGCCATCCGGCGCCGGGCGAGGGTTTAATCCGGTTTTCCTGCCGGCTGAGCCTTGCTTTTTGCCAATCTTTTATCCAATCTCTGAAGGCGCTTCTGAATATCTGCCAGCAGTCTGTGGTTCAACATAAAGCGTCCCTGTTCCAAGGCCAGAGCTCTGTCGCTGTATTGCAGCGCGCGCTCAAATTCTTTCTGCTTTTCCAGTATCTTCGCGGCTTCTATCAGGGCTGGTACATGCTCCAAAGCTGCGGCAATTTCAAAGGCGGACAGCGCGTCTTCAGCTTCCCCGGCTTTTTTGTAAATCAAGCCCAAGTCATGGGCGATGTCGGCATTCACCTCTCCACGCGCCAGCAGATCAACCAGCACCTGCCGGGCTGTGTCATCCTTTCCTTGGCTTTGATATAGCCGGGCAAGAGCGTGATAATCCACCCGGATGTCCATCCCGTTTTCGGGAGGGTATTTGCAACTGTCGCAGATCAAAGCAAAGAGCGCGGCGCTATGCAGAATGTCATGATGATTGTGCACAAATACCCGGCGTATGCTCTCCGCGTCTCCGGTACTAAGGAAATTGAAATAGGTCTGCGGCACATCCCCGCCGCTGATGTCCAATTCCTGATCCCGGATATGTCCCAGGATGTAGAATTCTATGGTTTCCAGCGCGCAGCCGGGGAGCTTGCGCTTCCACAATCTTCTGGCGAGATGCAGCAAATCCAGATGTTCCATGCTTCTGATGTCCAACCAGATCTGATGATAGAGCAGTCGTGCCTCCAATACCGGAACATCAAAGCTTTTCCCATTGAATGTGATGAGTAGACTGCGTTCCCGCATCAGCTCCTGAAGCCTTTCAAAGCTATGCTCTTCCGCGTCGGGATCCGGCAAAAAGATCTGCTCCACCCAAAATTGATCCCCTTCATAGTAGCCCAAACCGATCATAAATGCCAGGGTTCCACTGCGCCCCAATCCCGTGGTTTCCAGGTCCAGCACCAGGATGTCTTCAGGCGCGTAATTCGTCTTAGCGTACAGATTTGCCCAAGAGCGGATCACATCAGGAATGCCCTTGGGATACAGCGGCAGCTCTTCGATTCTGGTTTTGCCGGGATAACTTTCACGAGTATAGAATACCGGATCATCGTCGTGGCTGGAAAAGCTGCCTTTTACCACTCTTTGAATGCTTTCCCGCAGCATCTCCTTGATCTCTGTGCCAAAGAGATCGCGATCTTTATCCATATCCATTGCTTTACCCGGTGAAAAACAAAGGGGCGAAAGCAAATTCGCCCCGATATATACCGCTTTGGCAGCTTACACGATGTGGCCTTTGCCTACGCCGCGTACTTTGCATCCCAAGCCTTTGTATTTATTGATCGTTACATCATCCAGGAAGTTCGAGCAATCCACGATCAGCGGACGGGTCTTGCACATATCCACCAGATCCTTGGGCTCCAGATTCTTATATTGATCGTGTCCCACTGCAAGGATCACTACTTCACTTCCTTCCAGAATGCCGGCGAGGTCCTTTTCCACCGCTACTTCTTCCAGTTCGTCCCAGTGTTCCACATAGGGGTCGTGAGCGCGCACGTGGGCAAGGTCTTTCCGCAAAAATTCCACCAGAGTCTTGGAGGGGCTGTGCCGTGTATCGCCTACATTTTCCAGATACGATACACCCAACACTGTGATGCGCAGGTTCTTCAATTCCTCCATTTCCCGCTTGATGATCTCGATGGTGTGCAACGGCATGGTATCGTTTATATTTACGCTGTTGATCGCCACCGACAGCTGTCCCTCCACACCAAACAAGGCACCCATGGCCCAATTTGCCAGCACCGGATCTTTGGTGAGGCAGTAGCCTCCCACACCCAGGGAAGGACGCAAGAGATTGTCGTGTGTGCCTTTGCGTTTGCGAATGGCATCACGAACTTTAAAGATGTCCACCCCAATCTGCTCGGCAAAACGTGCCCATTCCAGAGTGAGGGCGATATTGGTGGCACGATAGCTGTTTTCCATGGTTTTTGCCAATTCGCTGGCATTGGTATTATCCAGTTGCGTCAATGGATAATTCTCCACGTTCAGCACATTGCTCAGGAATTCTCGGCAGAGATCGATACTCTTTTGATTCACACCGGAGAACACCCGCCAGAAATCGCGGATGGAGGATACATATTTGCTGCCCGGCATCACGCGCTCATAGGAGTGAGCTACCAGGGGGGGATTTTGGCTGATGTCGATGCCACGCTTGGTAAATTCTTCTTCCAGAATGGGTTTTACCACCTTCTGACAGGTTCCCGGAGGTACTGTGGTTTCCACCAAAACTAGGCATTCTGGATTGATGTGTTGACCCAGCATACGGATGCCTTCACGGAAGGCGGTGATGTCGCAATATCCCTTTTCCGCTTCGCCAAAGGCCGGCTTTGTAGCGTCCAACTGGATATCTACCACCACAATGTCCACCATGCTGTACACGCTGTCTTCGCTGGTGGCACGGAAGTTCTTCTTTTCCACCACAGTGCGATGAAAGATCGCCGGTACTTCAGGATCGGAGGAACTGACGGGGGGGATTCCGGTATTGATAACCGGGACCTTCCAAAACGAACGTTTGGAAGCGCGTTGATGTCCATGCACATAGTAGATGGGCTTGCCATCTTTATCTTCGGCATCGGCCACAACAGATGCCATTACACAACCTACAAAACCCAGGCCTTGCACGGCTACGATCTTTCTGCCTTTGGCACGCTGTTCACTGGTGATTTGTAATAAAAGATTTCGTTCCTGTTCGTTGTCTTGTTCGCTGGGAAGGGGATATTCCCTGCCATCCGGTGCTATTGACGATTTTAGCATATTCCCGTTTCTCCTTGAGATCCTATTTTGTAGCTTAGCGTTAAAAATTTCGAGCCCCTATGTTGTGTCAAGATTTTTCTACTCATAAAATCACGATTTGTGGAATTGTGGCAACAATTAGCCGGATGATACCGGCCGAAGCGCGGCAAGATGCGCTAAAATGATGCCGGCCCGGCCTCGGAACAGCGGATATACCAAGCTTATAGATATCTGACATCAGAAAATGAGCATCATATGTCACAGATACCCCTGTTACTTATGGGATCTGACTCTACAGAACAGCAATGAGCATGAGACATCTCCCAGAGCGAACATTTGCCGGTGCTATGCGTAATAATTCCTGTCCTGATATAGTAAGGTGGCTTGTGGCTTCAAAATTCCCTTGACAGTGC
>DHSO01000013.1:0-28058 GCA_002410505.1 Cloacimonetes bacterium UBA5284
CGGGTGTATTGTTCAACGGTCTTATATAATTATGGTATTTGGAGATATGGAAGCTCAGTACATTCTTGGTCTAGGCTATTATCTTGGCGAAGGAGTTGAAGCCGTATATTGGTTAGAACAAGCTGCTAATCAGGGAGATGCAGATGCCCAATATTATCTTGGTTTATGCTATTACTACGGCGAAGGCGTTGAAAAAAACTCTGAGCAAGCCGTATATTGGTTCGAACAAGCTGCTAATCAGGGAGATGCAGATGCCCAATATTATCTTGGTGTAAGCTATGCCAACGGCGAAGGAGTTGTAAAAAACTATAAGCAAGCCGTCTATTGGTACGAAAAAGCTGCTAATCAGGGCCATGCAGATGCCCAAAATAATCTTGGTGTATGCTATGAGTTTGGAAAAGGCGTAGTTCAGAATTATCAAACTGCATATTTCTGGTATCTGCTTACTTCAGCTAATGGAATTGAGAAGGCGAAAGATAACATGGACAGAATTGCTCAAGATCTTAGCCCTTCACAACAAATCGAAATCCAGAACCGAGCTACTCGCTGGTTTGAAAACAACAACGGGCGATAGATAAAGGTTTGGAGATGACAATTTTATTAAAGCAAATGCTAAGGAACAGATCATAAGTAGGGGCTAATGAAGGATGACTCAGGAAGCACCGGCTAAAAAGATGGGATTAAAACTGGAAGGGCTGAGCATCAGAGAGTATCTGCTCTTCTGAGTCTCATGCTCCGGCAGGACAGCCCCGAAGTCATAGGGATTCCGTAAAAAGATGATAGGCGGCGGTTTTGTTACCCCACAAAATCGCTGCCTATCATCTTATTTGGTATCTGCATTAGATGTGCGGCTAAAAGCCGCAGCTACTCTAATTATGCGCCTGGAAGGCGCATCTACCTAAGCCGCCGGCTATTTATGTAAACCGAAATCAGGAAAGACCAGCTTTTTCAGATATTTCTCCCTGTATTGATGGCGTTTATCACTCCTTAATCAAGCGTTAATCAAGCGTTAATAATTAACGCTTGATTAACGCTTGATGACCACTTGATTAACACTGTCTACAGAGCTTACAGTTAGATTGGGAAATTGGTCTTTCCTGGGATTTTAAGGATTTTTTTGGTTTTAGTGACAGCGGTAACCCTTTTAAGTATACAGGCAAATGTCGGTCGGCATTTGCGGTCGGCCTGTAATGGTAAATAAAAAGACTACTTGAGGCGCATAAATGCGACCCATGTCTTTGGTAACGTGAGTTCGTGCATTGTTCCATTAAGTTGATTCTAGTGGATAAATCGGATCAGGATTAGCCAGACATTTTTTTGGGTTAATAATCATTATCTTATGCAACGCAATTTTTCAGCATAAGTCTGTTAAGTACATATAGGACTATTGTCCAAGCAACAGTTATGCTAGAAATACTGTAAGTGTTGCGTAAGAAGTAGATAAGCGCCCTATAGGGTGAAGTGAATTATGAAAAAAAGGCAGGTCTCCACAAAAGGAAACCTGCCATGATATAGTGTACTGCTATTAGCTTAATAGAAGAAGATTTTTATACCGATAGCGATGAGCAGAACGCTGTTTATGGTTAACCAGAGATATATCCGGTTAGCGATCTTTTCATATGTCTCGCGATTATATTGAATCTTCTTTTCCAAGCGTACAAGCATGTGCTCTATCGTTGCCATCTTTTCAGTACTATGGTCAGCTTTTCGGATGTTTCCATTATGGTTCAAATCTCTTTTGAAGTGTCTGATTAGCTCAAACAGGAGGGGTAGGTATGCGGGTATAAAACGTCTGAAACTGGCTGCCATTGTTTCTCCTCTAGAAATTGTAACCCAAGTTTATGAAGTGGGTTGGGGGAAGCACAGAGTGCATGGTATATGAATAGTCCAGAGACACGCCTTCCAATTCGAAAGTGGCTCCGGCTGAATATGTGGCCGGGTTTTGATGGACACCGGCACGAATATAGAATGGTTCGAACAATTTGGCTTCCACACCGCCCATAAATTCGGTGGTCTGGGCGAAGTCTTTTTTTACTTCTACGGTGGTAGTTACGCCATCATAGGGGATGTACGATATGCCTAAAGCGAGTTTACTTGGCAGGACGATCTGGTTCTCAAATCCCATTTTGCTTTTGGTAAGATTGGTAACGGCGAAGCCGAGCTTAGTGCGGTTGTGCAAGAGAGCCGTGAGCCCCAGATCCAGGCCGAAAGCGTCGTCAGTATCATTGTCGTCATCAAAACGCAGGCCATAGTAATTGAGGTTGTAGCCGATGTTGATGGTTGAATGAATATCCTTTTGCAGAGTGAAGGCATGGGCCAGAGTAAAGATTTGGTCTATGTATAAGGTATAGTCTTCATAATCCACATCCATCATTCTGATGCCGGCACCCAAAGTACCCAGGCGCTTGGGCAATTGAAAGCCCAGTGCCAGAGTTTTAAATTCGGTGAATCTCTGTCCGTTTAACCGTGAGAATCCTATCTTGGCTTCATATTTTGTATCAGCGAGCCCGGCAGGATTGTAGAACATAGTGTTAAAATCGTCCGCCACACCGGTGAAAGCACCCCCCATACCACGCGCGCGCGCTGAGGGTTGATAGTCGTCAAATACGGCCAAGAGCATGGCACATGGGATCAGGATCAGGCTTAATAGTATTATCTTTTTCATGGTTATCTCCCTCATTTCAGGCGTGCTTTAATCACGACAGGCTGTACCGTTTTGTAGCGTTTGCTGGTTTCGCGGTTGCTGACTTCGGCATGACAATAGTAAACACCCGGTTCCAAGCGTTTCATATTGCTGTCGCGTCCGTCCCATTGGACACTCTCAAATCCGGTGCTGCTTTCAAAATTCTTATGTACGGGAGTGGCTACCAATCTACCCTGGACATCATAGATGCGAATAAGGGCTCTGGAAAGAAAGCCGACTTTGGTACCGTATTCGATTATTAATTTTTCACCCATGGCCGGATCGAAAACGTTCTTACTGCTACTGGTGGTAGATATTGACATAAATGCTATGGCTTCAGTTACTTTAACCACCAATGAACCAGAAGAAAGATTGTTTACGGGGGTATCTCCATATTTGAATTCGGAGATATTCACGCTGAGATTGCCAAATCCTTGCACAGTGAACGAGAGCTTGATTAGGATGTCTCCCAGATTTGCAGTCATGGTCTGATCCGCTTGATAATGAATGCGGATCTTACCCTGACCCAGATCGCTGATCTGGGGCCTTGTAAGGGTAAGTGTGCTGTCAAACACGACATCATTAAACTGAAGCCGGCCATTGTCAAACGACAAATCCATAGTATAGGAACTCACTTCCCAATCGGAGTTGATCATGCTTGTGCTAACATCCAGAATATAGCTCTCGCCAATTTGAGCATTGCCAATACTGGATATCTCTATGATGGAATTTTCAATCTTGTTCTCTTTGATCATATCCTGCATACTGCGGGGATTCAGCTTGTACCCTGCTGCAGTGTGCTGGTCTACAATACCTGTGATCTTGTGCCAGGTATCACCGATGTTGATGGTGGTTGCGGCGGCAATATTGAAAAAAATGTCATCTATCATAGATACAGCATTGCCGCTGGATACTTTCCATTGGCCATAAGAATCCGGAGTGGAAGTTACCGTAAGGTCATAGATACTAACCAGTACACCTTCCCATTGTTCGGAGATGCGATTGTTGTAAGGAACCTGTGCAGTGGTTAGATCAATCGCTGCTGGAACAGGATTGTTGTTTGAGATTATTTGAATATTCGTGGGCAAACTAAGCTCAGTAAGCCCGCTGTACTCAATGATATCTCCGGTAGCGATAATTTCATCTCCAACAGAAACCTGAGCGGCAGAATTTCTTCCATACACATATAGACCGCTCCATGGACCACCACCGGGGTCGGCCATATAGAAACCGGTTCCCGGAATAACGGCAGTTACCACACCGGTAACATCTACAGTTTGACCTTCATAGGGTGAGTCCCCGCTGGCATTTTCCGTGTATTGAATATCATAGCAACTGAAGGGAACAGCCATAATCACAACCGCTATAGTCAGGGATAAAATACTGAGTATAATACCTTTCATTTATATCTCCTTGGTATGAATCTCTTCTTGAATATGCTCGGAGCTTTCATCTGTACTTGCAGCTTGAGCATCTTGGATAAAAAACATGTCAATCATCAGTAGGCAAACCGCGATGAATATCGCACTGTCCGCAATATTGAAGATGGGGAATCTTTGCATAATAAAATCCGGAAAATCCACATTGATAAAGTCTGTCACTTCGCCGCGTATTACGCGGTCGATCAAGTTTCCCGAAGCTCCTCCCATCACCAATCCAAAAGCAACTACCTGGATGCGATGCGTGCTTTGATATAGCAGATACAGAATGAAGCCGAGAGCCAGAAGAGTGGTTGCTATAAAGAATATCCGGTTGATGAGATCGCTGGAAAAACCGATGCTGAATGCCGCACCGGTGTTGCTTACATGAGTCAGCATGAAGGTGTCGCCAAATATATTGGAAAGAATAGGAATGCTGTGATGCAGATCAAGGTTGATTCTGATCAATAGCTTGCTAAACTGATCTGCCACAAGGATTATGAACATGATCAGGTATGCAGGAGATGTCTTCACTTTTGTCATGCTCGATCAGCGTCTTTGCTTCCTCTTCTTGTCTTCCATCTTCTCTTTGCACTCAATACAGAGCGTGGCATAGGGGATTACCTGTAGGCGGTTGTCCGGGATCAATTCTCCACACATTTCACATACTCCAAAGCTACCATCCTGGATGCGACGCATGGCATCGTTTAAAAGGCGAATCTTTTCTCTCTCGCTTTCCATCATTTTTACAGTGTGTTCCATATAGTTTGTATCTGAACCCTGGTCGGCTTGATGGTAGGCATAGCTGGAGAGATCGCCGCTACTTTCGCGCGCACCAACGCTTTGCTCTTTGTTTATGTTTTCGATATACTGTACGCTTTCATTGAGCTCTTTGCGAATAAGCTCTTCAAAGAGCTGCAATTTCTCTGCAGAAAGTGATTTCCTGACCATTAGATTCTCCTGTTATTAACTCTCATTTAATCTATTATTTCATCCAAAAATAAAAGCATCAGTGTGTCAATAAAAATATCACACATCCGCTATAAAGCCGGTGATGATTTGCTTTAAGTTTTGAGAAGCAACCTGGGCGTTGCGGCGAATCTCTTCTTGAGAATGAGCAGCGCTGTGAAAGAGGTTGCTGTAGTTTGTTACGATAGAGTAGGCTACTACGCGCAATCCGGCGTGGCGTGCGGCGATTATCTCGGGAACTGTGGACATACCCACCAGATCCGCGCCCATAGCGGCAAAAGCAGCGCATTCAGCTTTGGTTTCCAGGCTGGGTCCACTCACCGCGATATATACTCCTTTATGAGTATCGATGTTTCGGTCCCGGGCAATCTCATCACAGAGTTGGCGATATTCGGGGTCGTAAAGCTCGTTTAGCGAAGGGAAACGCTCTCCTAATTCTTCGTCGTTTTCTCCAATCAAGGGATTGATGCCCATAAAATTGATGTGATCTGTAATTTGCACGATGGAGCCCGGGCTTAGTTCTTTCCTAAGACTACCGGCAGCATTGGTAAGCACGAGAGTTTTGATGCCCATGGCGGCAACAACTCTGGTAGGAAAGACCACTTGAGACATACTGTGTCCTTCATAATAATGAAATCTTCCTTGCAAAAACATTATAGCCTTGCTACCACTTTTGGCGAGGATCAGATTGCCTTTATGAGAAGGAGCCGTGCTTTGTACAAAGCCGGGAATCTCCGTGTAGGGAAGGCTGAATATTATATCGAATGTCTCTGCCATATCGCTGAGTCCGGTACCCAAAATGACTGCTACGGATGGTTTTTGAGGCAGCCTTTCATGCAGCCACCGCGCGGTTTCCCGGTAGTTCATTTACTTGCTCCATTGTGGGTATGGGGTACAATGTCTTCCTTGATCTGTTTGAATTCAACATCCATCAATTGTTCGGTATCCTTGCTAAGCAAGGGGTCTTTGCTGATACGATCCTGGAAGCTTTGCAGTTCCACCCGGAATTGCATGAGAAACTGGCGTTTTTGCTCCTTTATGGCCAGATACTGGTGCTCCAATACGCTGAGGTGTTGCTTGGCCTCATTGATGGCACGTTTGGCCTTTAGTTCTGCTTCATGAATGATGTTTTCCGCTTCTTTCCGGGCATTGGCAATGATGTCTGCTTTTGTCTTTTCAGCATACACCAGAGTGCGGCTGATCAGTTCTTCTCTGCGTTTGAGGTCTTCCACAGCGGAGTTTGCAGATACCGCTTTTTGGGTTACTTCATCTTGCATCTGTTCACGGCGCACTAATTCTCGCTCTTGTTTTTTGAGCAGGTCCTCCAGTTCAGAAGCAATTTGCTCCAAGAAGGCATGTACTTCTTTTTTGTTATATCCGAACATTTGTCCGGAAAACTCCTGATGTCTGATATCCAATGGGAAAAGGGGCATTTGCGTTCCTCCCGCTAAAATAAACTTGCCAGTATCCTTTTCAGGATGTTTAAGAGAAGATAAGCCACTATTGGCGAAAAATCAAGGCCCATGTTTGGCATCATTCTGCGTAATGGCCCCAATATGGGTTCGGTCATGGAAAACAGGAATCTGTATATGGGGTTGTATGGATTCTGCACCAGCCAACTGGCTATAACCCGGGCAAAGATAATCAGGTTGTAGATGTCGATCATCCTGATAATCAGGACTATGATAAGTACTTGGGGACTGTATCCCATCAATCCAGTACCTCATGGCAATTGCGGCATCGTGCTTCATAGGCTTCTACGCTGCCAACCAGGATCTGTTCACCTTTGTGTACCGTTCTTTGTGTTCTGTTCGCAGGATTGCCGCACTTCACGCAAATAGCCAGATTTTTGGTTACATATTCAGCAATAGCCAGCAACTGGGGTATGCTGCCAAATGGGGCACCTTTATAATCCTGATCCAGGCCGGCCACGATCACCCGATAACCCTGGTCTGCCAGATCATTGCAGATTCCAACTATCGATTCGTCAAAAAATTGAGCTTCATCAATGGCGACAATCTGGGTGTCTTCCTGCAGGAAAGGATAAATTTCGGATGGTTCATTGATGGCGATGGAAGGTGCTTGCATATTGGAATGAGATACAATATTCTGGGCGTCGTAACGGTCGTCTATGGCAGGTTTGAATACGAGTACCTTTTGTCTGGCATATTCAGCTCGCCGTATACGTCGGATCAATTCTTCGGTTTTTCCGCTGAACATGCTTCCGCAGATCACTTCTATCCAACCGGTTTTGTTGTTTATGATATTCACTATAACACTCCTGTAGGGATTGTAAGCCCGATTTATCCAAGCTCTGAGCAGGGGGATTTTTGTCAAATGCTTTATGCGAAAAATAAAACCCGCGGAATATATGTCCGCGGGCTCAGTCTATTATTCAGATGTTTATTTTGTTGCCATGCCTGCTTGCAACGCTTTCAGATTGGATTGCACGATGGCATCGCCTTTACGGCTGAAGATGCTCTTTATACTATCCTCAATCTCTTCCGCAGTAAAGCCCAGGTGTTTGATGGCCGAACCCAATACTACGATGTTCATCGCGCGCGGGGCTTTGATGTCTTTAGCGATCTGGTCGGCATCAAAAAGTATGTGGTTTTTTACGCCTTTGATGCTTTTGTACACCTCATCCACTTCTGGGTAATTGGGGATATTGATGAAGGGCTTGGAATTTGTAATGATCCAGCCATCTTCAGCCAGGAAAGGCAAATAACGCAAGCTTTCCATTGGCTCTACGGAGAGGATCATGTCGGCATCACCCATAGTGATGAGATCGCTGTGGATCTCGCTGTCGGAAAGGCGTAAATGGCTCTGCACATCACCACCGCGTTGACTCATTCCATGTACTTCTGCTTGTTTAAGCTGCCAACCTCTCTTTAGGGCAGCGTGGCCCAATATAGTCGCGATAGTCAGGATACCCTGTCCGCCGACTCCGGCAAGAATAATATCTTTCTTCATCTTAAGACTCCCTTTTATTCCTTTTTTTCAGGGTTTGCACACATTCACGACGCGGGATCACCACCGAGACACCCTCATAGGCAATCTCTTCTTTGTAGATGCGGGTCATCTCTTCATGGTTCTTAACGAAGGGGAAGAAGGTGCGGATATGTTCTTTTTCTACACCCAGACCCAGACAGATTTCTTCCAATCTGCCCATGGCAGTATAATCCTGACCACCTGTCATACCGGTAGTGCTGTTGTCCAAAATGATTACTACAATATTGGTCTTGTCGTAAATGCAGTCCATCAAACCGGTCATGCCGCTGTGGGTGAATGTGCTGTCACCGATCACCGCTATGGCAGGGAATAGACCGCTATCTGAGGCACCTTTTGCCATGGTGATAGAGGCTCCCATGTCCACACAGGAATTTATAGCGTTGTATGGTGGCATAAAACCGAGAGTGTAGCATCCGATATCGCTGAATACATGGCCACGACCATACTCCTTGATGGCTTCATTCAGAGCCAGATAACTGTCCGCGTGAGGGCAGCCCACACAGAGCGCAGGCGGACGTCCAACCACTGTATCCGGGATATCTTTGCCATATTTGATTGGCATTCCCAAAGCTTTGCCTACTTTATTGGGATTCAATTCTCCATCACGATCCAAGCTTCCATCCAATCTTCCATGAATGGGCTTTTGTCCCTTGAAGGCCATGCCTTTGCAGAGCTCCTCCAAAACAGGCATTCCTTCTTCGAAAAGGTAGAGGCAGTCACATTTATCATAGAGCTCTCTGATTTTGGTAGTTGGGGCAGGATATTGGCAAACCTTTATCACTGGATAGGGGATGGGTGTAGAACCAAACACTTCTCTAAGATAGTTGTAGCCGAGACCGGTGGTGATGATACCCTTACTATAGTCTTTGGCGTCTAGATCAAAGCTGTTGAAAGGACTCGTGAGCGCTTCAGCCTCAAACTTCTCTTGAAGAGAAATCAGATTCTTGTACTTCTTGCGCGCGATGGCGGGAAGTAGCATGAATTGAAAGAGATCTTCAGGTTTCTGCATGGAGTTTTGGGAATTTCGCTCTCTCCTTTGAACTCCGCTGCGAGAGTGGGAAAGACGAGTGGTGAGGCGTATCATTACGGGAATGTGATACTTTTCGGAAAGTTCAAATCCGTAGAACGCCATGTCGTAGCATTCCTGTTGGTTGGAGGGTTCCAGCATGGGGATCATGGCAAAATGACCGTAGTTTCGGGAATCTTGTTCATTTTGCGAAGAGTGCATGGAGGGATCGTCCGCAACAGCAACAATGAAACCACCGTGAGCTCCGGTCATCGCTGAATTCATAAATGGATCAGCGGCGACATTGAGGCCAACATGCTTCATGGTAACCATAGCTCGTTTACCGGCATAGCTCATGCCTAAAGCTGATTCATAGGCAGTTTTTTCGTTTGAAGACCAAGTGCGGTGCACCTTATCTTCGATGGCTTGTTTAGATTTTTGAACGTATTCAATAATCTCGGTGGATGGAGTGCCAGGATAACCGTAGAATCCAGAGATTCCAGCATCTAGAGCACCTTGCGCGAGGGCTTCGTCGCCCAGTAGCATCATTTTTTCCACTAAAGGACTCCTTTATCTTTATTTTTGTATTCAATAATATCACATATCAAAAGACCCGGATCCGGCATGGTATAAACGAGGAAAAGCATTAGCAGGGGTATCCGAACTTTTTCTATCTAGTTTTACAATGATGTCAGTTTACCGGTATTCGTCAAGGAAATTCTCAGACAAGACGGGTGACCATGCACACATGGTCAATATGGAATAATAATAGTGACAAGTACTCTTCCGATGCATATAACACTGCCACTGATCTGTGATAAAGGAGCTTTATGATGTTTTGCTGGACAGCCGGCTGATCAGGTAAGCTTTTATCCTATCCCGTTCTTGCTTTCGAACCCCTAAAGCCCATGTGAGTAGCATAAAAACTACAATTGAGAGGACGATGTAGGCTAAAACAGTGAAAAGTGAGGCGGGATAATTCACATGATAGAGAGTGAGCGCGAATGCAGCACTGATGGATGCAATTATGACCGTGGGACCGATAGCTGTTTTCAAGTATTCACCTATGCTGATATCTGCGAATCTGCAGGCTAGCGGAATATTGAAGAAAACTGCCAGGAAGAAGTTTGGTATGAAGGTGCCCAAAGCTACCCCGATGATCTCCCTATCCGGGATATAGATGGCAAAATATGCCAGGATATCCGGAAGAATCCTGATCAACAGTATGCTCAAGCCTAGGTTTGCAACGGCTTCGATACAGGCAACGATTGCCAGTATCTTGTGGTGATTTGCCATCAACAATACATATACCGAAGATGACCGGAAAAAAAGCAGAATATACATGGATAGCAGCAAGATGATGGCTACAATAATGCCGGCACTATGATCCAGGTCCAGCCAGATATTCAAGATAGGCTTTACATAGACCAGCAAGGGAATCAACAACATGGAAGCAATGAGTCCCATCAAACGATTGGATTGCAGTAGAACCCGGGTCATTTTAGATTTATCTCCCGCAGCAAAGAGTGTCGCGGATATAGGCCCCAGATTATCCAAAAACTGCGCAGAAAAGCGTTGGTAGGTATCCGCAAGCCGGATTGATATCTGATATATCGCAACCAGTGCCACAGAGCCAAAGATGGAGATAATCATTTGGTCGGTTTTGAGAATTATTAGATTGGTGAATGTGATGAGATAGGCAAACAGAGAGAAACCAAGCACAGAGCGCAAAAGGCTGGAATCGTATAGAGACGGATGGATGCGAAAAGTGGGAATGAGGCGACGTACTATGTACATCATGCTGAGGCTGGAGAGGAGATTGGTGCCCATAGCTACAAAAACCATACCTTTGAGATTAAGATCAAAATGGATCATTAGGGCAATTCCAATGAAATTCAGTATGATAAAAGTGCTTTGGATGAGGTTGCGGGTGTGCATTCTTTGCAATCCACGCAAGACCTCTGCGAAAAAGCCGAAAGGAAAACAAAGCGCCGAGCCAATTCCGAAAAAGAGCGTGACCTTACGGAAATACGAGAGGTTAGCCGCTTCAAAATCGAATATATGCGGCAGGTTGTAGCTGAGAATTACCGCGAACCCAACAATAAACAAAGCGAAGACTGAATAGGTAAAAAACACGGTACTTACAATACGGTTGTATTTGTTCCAATCTTTACTTACACTGCACTCACTGGTATGTTTCTGGATGGCTGTTCCAAAACCGAAATCCAATAGCAAAGAGTAGCCAAAGATAGACCACAACAAGGCCCAAAAGCCGTATTCTTCCCGGCTGAGGCCCTTGAAGAGGATTCTGGTAAGAAATATGGTAACAAATATGCTGATTAGCATCTTTCCATAGTTTGAAAGAGTATTTATCAGTATGCGCTCACGCATTCCAGCGTTCGAGCCGTAGTTCTTGTTTGGGGCGCGATTATCGTCTCGCAAAATTACCTTTGTAATGGTTTAAAAAGTGGAGTCGCGTAAGATAAACAGCACTTTGCGATTTTCTTGAAGATCCATTTCCATTCCTTCGGTTTTTATCGAAGAGATTTTGCCCTGTCCCACGGCAGTCAGGCGGTTTGTCTTTATCCCTTTTTGAATCAGGAATTCTTTCACGGCATTCGCTCTGTTCAGAGAAAGCTCCAAGTTGTACTTATCGCTGGCACGGTAGTCTGCAAAACCCAAGATATCCAGATGTGTCGCGGGATTTGACACCAGCATATCCACCAGTAACATCAGTTTATCATATTCGCTGGCTTTCACTGTATGGCTGTCTGTATCAAAATAGATTGAGGGGGGTATCAATGTTTTTGTCTCTACTAGTGTGTTTTCAATATAAACTGTGTCAACTTTGGTTTCTACGATGATCTCAGGAGCGGGCTTTTCAGGAGGGACAAACTCGCTTTCTTCGTTTCTGTCGTAGCTCTCCGGATAATGATTCATGTAGATCGTCATGGTCCGGGGGATAGGGGGTATCATCAGAAAGATGTTTTGAGTATACTGATTGGGATACAAGGGCACGGCTTTTATGTTCACCATGCGGCTGTCTTCATGACTGATCCTATAATTGAGGGGCGATTCCCCGATCTCCCGTTCATTAATGAATATCTTGGCTTTGGTGGGAAGAGTACGAATCTTCAGGGTTTCAGAAAACATACCCCGTTCTTCGTTTAGCACCTTATGTTTGTTCTGAGAGCAGGCTCCAATGCTGAGCAATAGCATTATCAACAGTAAAAGAGTAGTTCTGTGTATGTTCATAATTATCCTCTCTGAGAATGATAGTATTCATTGCTGATGTTTATCAGCGTGGTTTCCATTGTAGCTCTTAGCTTGTTTATTTCATATTTGTTGGCGACAGTATTGCGGGCTTTATCGCGGATGGCGTTAAATTCATCTTCCCGCAATTCATACAGCTTTAGGATAGCTGAGGCAAGAGCGGAGACAGAAGAGGCTTGCACGAGAAATCCATTGATTCCGGAATCAATAATCTCTTTGGGGCCATAGGCATCAGTGGCTATCACGATCAGGCCGTATGACATAGCTTCGATAATGATTCGGCCAAAGGCCTCACGAGCAAGTGTGGGCATCAGTAAAACATCGTAGTCTGGTAGTATGGTAGAGACATCATGATATTTGCCCCGGAAGCGAATATTGTTGCCAAGCCGAAGATTCTCGATCTGAGCATTGAGATGGTCGATGTAGTCTGGATCGCCATCTCCATATACATCCAACCCAAAATCCGGATGTAAATCACGCACTTGATGTGCTGCCTTGATACAAAGCTCAAGACCCTTATTTACTTCGATTCTTCCGGCAAACACAAAGCGAAGAGGCTTATGTATAGGCCCAATCTGTTGTATGGGTAAAGCTACCCCTCTGGGTATGTGGTAGATGTGCCGGCTTTGATACCTTTTGCTAAGCTCCTGTATCATCCAATCGGAAACAGCTATTACCGGATCCAAATCCAATCTGCCGCCAACCGTGAAAGGCAATTGCCTCTTTAGCCAGCGATACGCCCTACTTTTCAGCCCTGTACCTATATAGCTGTCCGGCCAGAAATCTCCGATGTCAAATACTTTGGGATAGCCTTGATTTTGCACTGCGAATACAGAAGCCAGAGATATGCCCTTCTGATTTCCGAAGTATACCAGATCGGGTGTTACAAGATCAAGAGCAGAAAGAGTGAGAGCGTAATTGTGCTTTTCTACCCGGTGTTTGTTTCGCATGCCGGGATGCTGGTAGTCTATAAAATGCAGAGCTCTTAATGGACGTGTGATTATCGCAGATACCGGTGCATCTTGCAGGTCACTACTTCTCCTGTTTCCAGTTAGGATGTATATATCGTGTCCCTGCCGTGAAAGGTAATCCATGTTATCTTTCACAGAGATTTCGTAGCCCCCTTCAAAATATGGAGGATAGAGATTTGTAATGCAGAGAATTCTCATGAGAGCCTGGCCTTGATGATGTCTTTTAAATGAAGATCAGGAAAGAGATCGATACCTACGTAGGATTTTAGCAGATACAGAAGATACAAAAACAAAATCAGAAGTACCAGGAACATCACGATATAGGTAACTATCCTGGCCACGGTTGTAAGGCCGACATTCATGTCGCCTTTATCCAGGGATTTATATTGGTTTCTGGTGTCTTTTCCAAATATGAAGACAACATACCAATAGCGGATGAACCAGAATGAAAACCTGATGTCGATGATACCCAAAGATGGAACCGGGGGAAGCATACGTTTCATCAAACTCATGAGTTCTTTTCTCTGTTCGTGGCTGAGGGTTTCTTTGATGCCTCTGCCACCGATTGTTCGTTTGCGTTCTTTATCCGGCATTATTGCCTCCGGTAAAAGCGATACGCTGATGGGTACTGAGGTTTCTGGGCATTTGTTTTTTATGGTAACGATAGCGCTTTTCCAATTTGCTCATCACGGCAATCATAGCAAACATGAGCATTATCTGATAGAAATTGTTGGTCTGTTTCAAGACCCATTCCAGAGTGGATTCCAAATATATCGCCAAAAGCCCTCCCGTCAATCCGATCGCAAAATATTGGTAGTCAGATCCCACATACTTGAACATATTGCTGACATTCATGAAGAAGTAGTAAAAGAGAAAGATGAGGAATATCAGCATAGTATGCCATCCGGATTCTGCTGCGACCATCAGATAGACGGTCTCCACCAGCCCGTTTTGCTCTGTTTCGTCCTCAGGATCGTGCATTTCGATGTGAGCACCATAACTATAGGGCGGGTTTATCTTTATGCCAAAGTTGTTCAAACCTACTCCGAATAGCTTGTCGTTTGCCATGTTAACCGCTGCAGTAGCCAGATCTTTGCGCACATTTGCAGATTCCATCGGAGCGGTTTGAAAACGTTCACTGATACTATTCCAAGCTTTTCCCAGGATGCTAAGAGATACAACAATCAACAGCACTGAAACCATAACTTTTTTTGCACTGGACCCGCTGAGAAAAGACAAACCCAGCACTACGGCTATAGCCAGGGCATATAGCACCAGTCCGGCTCTGGACAAAGTCGATATTATGGAGACTGAAGTCATGGCAAAGAAAAGCAGCCAATATGAGAAGTGCAAATTGCTGATATCTTTCTTGTTCAGCAAATAGGAAAATATCAACGAGCCAAGAATGATGCTATACATCACGAGTGAGTTCTGATGGGGGAAAGGCCCGAAGGATTGGAATCTACCCTCGATGTATTTCTGGATCATGACTTCCACAAATATATAGATGGTAACAGCAGCCACTCCTTTCAGGAAGTCATTGAACTGGTCAAAGCTGTTCACATAATTGTATACTACGTAAAAGAATATAAACATACGTAGCATTTTCCAGATTTCAAACCAGGAAAAGAGAGGGATGGCAGCGTTGAAGATGGATACAGCGCTAAAGATCAGGTATAGTAAGAATGTCCACGAACCGGGTGGAAGATGCAAATGGTAATAATCTCGCCGCTTCAGGATGATCAGGAAAATGATGAGAGTGCATAGATCCACCATACCTATCTCGAAACCGCGTGAGGTGAGCCGGAAGGTCTCACGAGATACAAAATTGATATCTTCCATGCGCACAGTAAAAAACATCATCATGAAAAATATGATGCGTTCGATTATCGGGTACTTTAGCGACAGAGTATAGCCCAGCGGAACTCCAATGAACAAAGAGATAAAGAATAAGATATATTTCAGTTGAGACAGGGATTCAGTCACCTGTATTCCTCGTATGCAAAAAGCTTCTGATGCATCTTATCAACATCGTTTCTTAACCGGTTCTACTATTCGCGAATATCTTTAAACAATTCGTGCAGGATATAGCCGGATTGCAGGGCTTGTAAACTGGGCAAAGCGAAGTTTACCACATCGTTCCATTTCGCAATCGGATGTTTGGGAATAAAGACTATATCGCTGGGTTTCAGGCGGAAATCCCGTACTTTAGCTTTGAGGATATCTTTTGTGTTTATTTTGAACAAGCGGGGATGGGAAAGATTTCCGCGGATCACATAAACTGTTGACTGTGCTGTATCTTTGAATCCTTGAGCAAACGTGATACTTTGCAAAAGTGTCATGTTTTCCTGATAGAAATAGTGTCCTTCCTGCTCCACTTCACCTATTACATATACCTCACGGTTGATCGCGGATGGAATGTAGATATAATCCTTGTCCAACAAAGGGATATTGTAGAGCAGATTACCATTTTGGATGAGCTCCACAAAATCTATGGGAAGTATGCGATTGTCGCGCATCATAAAAGTACGCTCCAGATCCGCAAGTTCCACAGAGTTATTTTGAAAATAGCCCAATGCCAGGCCGCCGGCACTTGCGATGGCGTCCAATATCCGCATGCGTCCCTTGATCTCTATGATGCCGGGATAGGTCACTTTGCCCAATATGGTGACAGTTGAACTGCGCGCTTCAAAGGGTATTATAGACACTTCAGGATACAGAATATAATCTTTCAGCTTATCTTCGATGATCTCAGTTGCTTCGGGAATGGTGAGTCCCGTTACATCTACTTCTCCAACCAGACGGTAGGACAAAGTACCGTCTTGTTTTACGATCACTACGTCGGAATCCAGCTCCGGCTCATCATATACATAGATTTTCATCTTATCGCCGGGACCCAGTTTGTATGGAGGCAATTCTATATCGTTCAAACGATAAAGCTCTTCGATGGTTTCTTGAGTAGTTTGTGTAGCCAGATAGGTCTCTTCAAGATACTCGGGCAGAGCTTCTAAGTTTTCTTCGATGTATGTGTTTTTGTTTGATGCACATCCGCTAAGAAATAGGTACAGGATCAGAAAGCTAAGCCAGATAAGCTTATATGGTATCTTCATATCAGTATTTCTCCAAAAAGAAGTCTTTGGGCACGTAGTTCAGAACACCGTGAATATTATTGAATCCCCTGTCTTTAAGGAAGTTCACCGCTCTGTTCATGCTGTTTCTACTGCTTCGATTGAACCTGGCTATCAAGACCAGAGTATCTGATGCAGAGATAATATTGTTGAAGAGCTGAACATTGTATTCATAATCAAACAATTCCCAGATAATGTAATCGTAATTGTTTAATAACGAGAGCATATCTCTTACTTTCTGGGTTTCCAATATTCTGGTGAAAGTCCTGTCGCCCACCATGAAGTAAGCATGATGCATGTTTGGATCTGTAGTATCCAGATTGATCTCACTGCTTTCACCATAGAGCCAGTCATTCAGCAGATAGCCTTGGGCTTCAGAGCCGAATTCAGTGTTAGTATCAATATACAGGATGCGATGGTTCAGGCTGGAAAGCATACTCAAGCATTCTTTTATGATGAATGATTTCCCGGTTTCTTTTGTATCGCTACCGAAGCAGATTACAGGAGTGGCAGGAGAATTGGTATGATTGATAATGTTCTCCACTAATATCTGAATATTACGATAGAATACTTTATAATCCACCTCATTCTCATCGGGAAGCACTCCACACAGAGGAATGCGAATCACCTCGTGGAAATCTTTCTCACTCTTTGTATGTAGATCCAGTAATTCTTTGGCCACCACAAATATGCTGGCGCCCACGAAAACAAGAAATGTGATCCCAAACACGATTAGTTTTCTTCTCCCTCCTTCGGGGAATCTGGGTACTTGAGCTGCTTCAAGGATTTCGTAATCACTTACATTGGATTGCATTGCCATTTTGGATTCCGCTAAACGACCCTCAACCAGCTTCAGTATCTCTCGATTGATCTCAAGTTGGCGTTCAATCTCGAGGAATTCTTTTTGTACTTGTGTAAGGTTTTCCAAAGAAGCTCGTATCATCTCAACTTGATTTTTGAAGCCTTCATTCATCTGAACAGCCCCTACACGTTCTGCTTCAAAGCGGGATTTATCGATGGTATATACTTCCGTTAGTCCGCTGGGCCCCCAAGTAACCGCTTCAGGAAGATCACGCTTTTTATCGCTGATAGTTTTGCGCAGCTCGCTAATCTCCGCCAGTACTTTGATCACTTTGGGATTCTCGTCAGTATATCGAGATCGCAATACTTCAAGCTCTTTTTCCAGCGCCAGTAGTTTCTTTTCATCGGTTTGAGTATAAGTCCAAGTCTGAATCACCTCTTCCGGCACTGCTTTCAATTTTTCTTCCATCTCTGCTATTTTGCTGTCCAAATCCTTCACGCGCAGAGAGTTCTCTATCATTTTGAGCTCAACTTCTTTGAGTTGATCAAATTTCGTTTGCGTCTCGTTTGGGATGGAGATGATGCCATATTCGGCTCTGTGCTGATCGTACTGCTCCTCCAATTCCCGAATGTTTACAATGCGCATACTTTGTTGATCCATATAGTAATTGTGGATCCTCAAAGTAGCTGAATTCAAGAGCCGGGTATTGTTTGATATAAATGATTCTACAGTTGCATTGGCAACCAGAGCAGATGTTTCCGGATCTTCCCAAGTAACGGTAAACCGCAGGACATTGGAACGATTTCCCCGTTGTACTTCGATGCGACGGTACAATTGCTGCGGACTGATATCCAGATTCAACTTGGTGATCACATCGGTCAATACATCCCTGGTGCGTACCGTCTCAAGAATAGTGTTGATATCAAAAGTTTGATACAAGTATGGCATATCGTCCGGCGTACTCATGTTTTTGGGTGCCCGCAAAACATAACTGTTCGCCTTCCAAGTGGGATGAATCCTTAGCTTTACCCACAAAAAAGATAGAGCCAGGGCAATCACGGTAAGGATTATGATGAGCTTCAGTTTGTTTGTATAAACTTTTAGAAGAATTCGTGGCTCCACCACCATCGCCGGGATGCTGGTGCTTTTCTTTTCTTCGCTTAGATAATGGTCATTTAGCAAGTTCACTCTCCATAGTTTTACGAATGTCTGTAATGGACTGGATATCAGCCGGTATTTCTCGATTCGATAGCATTATGCTATATGAATTTGGTGCATCAGGATGGTATCCATGCATGCCCGGAATCACTTTCAGCCCCATAAAGCTGGGATTCAGCAATAGACCCTCGTTCATCAGGAAATAGCTATCCCCATACTTAGGATCTGGAAACCAGACCCGCAATCGCTTCAACTCTTCAGTGGATACCACATAGCCACAATCGAGGGAATTTAGAGTATCGAGGACTGCTGCCTTCACGCGAGTATCTTTCCACCAGAACCGGGCCATTGTGGAATCGTAAAAGGCGACATAGTCTTTTCCAAAATCAAAACCGAGACGATCAACGACAGATTTGATATCGTAGGAACCGGTTACCGGAGCCATTCCATGATCGGAGATCACGTAAAGGCTCACCTCATTGTACAACTTCTGGGCAAAGCGGTATAAATCCGTAATTTTGGTTTCCAGATCATTTAATTTTGCCTTTGTTGCATCCGAATACGGTCCGTTATTGTGCATCACAGAATCCAATTTGGGTAGATAAACATAGACAAATTCAGCGTTGGCTTCGCTGATCACCTGCTTGTTTTCATGCAGGATCTGCTCTTCATTATGACGCCAGTTTGAACAATAATAAGGTATATCATGGTCTACGCACCAATCGAAAATGGTATCTGTGGCCATAATTCCACCGGGGATAAAGTAGTCCTTCTTCTCCAAATAATCAAAATAGGGCAGATATTGAAAAGGCACTGTGTAGAGTTCGAAGTATCCGGTGTATGAGTGTATTCTCTTGATCAGTTTGCTGATGTTGTGTCGCACTCTCCAGCGATCAAATATGAAACCGGGGAGTTTTGCCAGGATCTGCATACCCCGGAAAGGTGAGTTTTGGGGATCGTGTACAAAACAAGACCAATGTGTGTGTTCATCCGGATATCTTCCGCTTAGAATGGATGGATCTGCTGCGGAGGAAAAACCAAAGGTTGTTCTCAACTTACGCTCATTTAGTGCCATCTCTTTCAAGAAGCCATAACGTTCGTATATTTCCCATCCCAAAGCATCAATGAACACATACATGGCCAATTTCTTCATCATCTACCTCAGTTATATCTCTTCCACAGCTTTATAAAACGGTTTCTCATTCTCAGTTCAGTTGAGTTGGGAGCAATGCCTAAAACGGTGGCCACATTGAAACCCTGCACTTCTTCACATAATAAAAAGTGGGGGAGACATAGATACAAACTGTATCTGGGATGTAGCCACAGCAATGCGCTGGAAGGCTGTCTCAGACCCTTGTCTCTATAGTTCAGGAGGATATTTTTCAATCTAATGTCCCGGGCTGATCCCGGCATGGCAGCATAAAGTGATTCTGCATTATCGATGTATGTGGCAAGTTCTTTGGTCCACAAACTGTAATAAGTATGCATAATGGTGTCTATAGCCTTATCAAGCCTAAATCTTAGTTCCTCAGCATCAAAGACAGGTATCGTGGGCTTCAGTTTAAAACGCATAGAATTGAGCAGTTCTTCCAGAATAGACTTATCCAAGCGATATGCGCCCAAGTCGATTTGCTCAATCTTCCGCATACGAGTATTGATTGAGCTATCGTAGCAGCCTTCAGCGATCAAGATTGCCTCTGCTATAGCTTGGAATGCCTTATGAATATTGCGGTTTATAAAATCGACGTGAGCATCCGGACTTTCAGAACAATAGTACTCACGCGCAAAGAGCAATCCGACACCTCGATTGAGCAGCAACCTGATAGCTTCCGGGATGGGTATGTCCCGCGCCTGCCATCGTGGTAAAGCAGAAAGTATATGGGGATTTCCATACACGACCTTGTGGGCTTGGGCCAAATCATAAAACATCAGACTGATAGATCTTTCATAGAGCCCTGATATGCTTATGGGCAGGGAAAAATCGATATCAATCTTGTGCTGGGCACTCAGATCGCCATGCAAGGACTGCAGTGAAGACACCAAGCGCCTTTTTCGGAATAGATTCAATGAGCCTGTGAACACAAAGAAATCCAGATCGTTATAGGGCCTTTCCTGATCATCAATCGTCATCACTCCACCTTCTCCGCGTCCATAACCACCGCCCAAAACCAGGGCTTTAACCGAAGAAAGAGCAATCCTATCCTTGAATGATGCAACGATGTCCTGTAAGAGCATAGAAAACTGCTCTTCAAAAGCAGGACTACCATATAGACTATATCGTTGCATTTTTGCGTCTCCCCGTCCTTTCTGCCGTGGTGTAGCCATATATCATTCTTCTGGAAAGACAGCGAAAGAGAATCTTGACGTTATGATGAGCGGAAATCCAATTGATATACTCCAACTCATAGAATAGCTCGGCGTTGCTTTCATCTGCTTTCACGCTTTCAGCCAGAGAAAACGCGCCGGGATTGTATACTGGGAGATCGAGGATTATCTTGCGATGCTTTACAGTGTTTGTCAGTAGCCGGTTTCCGACCAAGTATATCCTTTTTTTATAGATGGTCACAAAGATCATCTCAAACTTGTCTAGCGACAAGCGGAGCAAAAATCGCCCCCACCAGCTTTTTGCCATTATATCCGGGTTGCTAAACTTACAGGTTTTCAAGTGTTTATTGATCAATCTCTCGCAGTCCAGCTTTCGCATAAACATTCTGTAGGGAAGAAATAAAAGCAACCATGGAATCAGCTGAAGCAAGATCAGCAGCAGTGCCAGGAGATACTGAATAGTGCGATTGAATAAGGATACAGTAATGCCGGAATCAACTTTTGCTACTAGCACTTTATCTTTGATATGGATTACTTCTCCGTTATCGGCATTGATCAGATTCCCTTTATACACTATTTTCCTGTCCAGATCAAGATCCCGACCTATGTATGTGTAGTCGTAGATAATGCTGTCTTTCACATAAGAGTTCTCGTCTACAATCACATTGTTTCCGATGATGCTGTTTGGCCCCACCAAAGTATTCTTCTGCAGACGGCAGTTGTTGCCAATCATGATAGGTGTATGAATCTCGGCGCTATGAGGAAAAACAAAGTTATAGCCCAAAAAGATATCCTTTTCTCCCGAATATCCGGGCAACACATATTCTTTGTTATAGTTTTTCAGGATCGCCATACTTAGTCTGTAATATGACACGATGCTATCAATATTGTGGGTAGTCAGACATGTGGCATCACTCAACATATTATCCGGCCCCAGGTTGCTCAAACTGCTGTCTTTGGCCAGGAATATAAAGCGCTTGTCTTTAGTATAAAAGCTGTTTTGAAATTCTGTAGAGCATTCTATCTGTTTGTGATCATATTGCAGAAAAAAGCAACCGTTCCAGATCAAAAGATCATCTTGCTTGCAATAAGTGATATTCTTCAGGTAAACACTTTTTAATCCATCATCGGGGTGAGCAAGTGCGTAATCTATCTTCATGCCCCATTTTGACCCGTCTCCAAAGTAGCTTTCCAAAGCTTTGGTGGAGTTATCGGACACAATCCGCAATTCGCTGACACCCAATAAAGAAACAAAATCCAATGCGTATTCCAGCAGTGGTTTGTTTACTATCTTCAGCAGATAAGCTTCCAGATCGGGAAAATAATCTTGCAGCCAAAGTGTGTCCTTATTGCGGGCATAAATCAAGCAGCGCATGTCTCTTAATCCGCGAGTAGTGGAGCTTTAGTCATCCCAATCTCGATCAAAACTTGCTACGGCAGCGTCAAGGTCGTCGAAGATATGAAAGATTTTGTGTGCACGGGTGATATCAAAAACCATCCGAGGCTTACTTTGCAGATTGGCAATATGAATATCTCCACCTCCTTGTGAAGCCGATTTCAAACAAGCCACAATAGTGCCTAGCCCGGTACTGTCTATGAACTCACAATTCTGCATATCAAATACAAAGTTTACCGCGTTGTTGCATACTTTGTCGTACATTGCCCTTAAGTTCGGAGAGTTGTAGGCATCCAGTCTACCGTGAACTTCTATGATCCCGACATCATTTTGTTGTTTAAAAATAAGCTGCATTGTGTTCTCCTTGATACTGATATAATACTATCATCTAGTAGGCCCCCTTTCCGCTGATTACGGCAGGTATAGTTTTCAGTAGGATCAGGATGTCGTTTTTGATTCCTTGGGAGCTGATGTATTCCATGTCTAGTTGTACTTGTTGTCTGAAAGGAATGTCGCTACGGCCTTTGATCTGCCAGAGGCAGGTGATACCGGGCTTCACATGCAGTCGTTTACGATCTTCCAATGTGTATTGCGCCACTTCATCCGGTAAGGGTGGACGAGGGCCCACCAGACTCATATCGCCTTTGAGCACATTGATTAGTTGTGGTAGCTCATCTATGGAAAAGCGACGGATGAAGCGACCGATAGGCGTAATTCTGGGATCGTTTTTCATCTTGAAGATTACGCCGTCCCCGGATTCATTTCTATTCATTAAACTGTCTTTGGCTTTGTCTGCGTTTAGATACATAGAGCGAAACTTGATGAAACCGAAATGAGCACCATTGTGTCCCACCCGGTTTGCCACGTAAAAGATGGGCCCGGGATCTTGTATATAAATAAATATGGCTGTGATGAGCAATAGGGGCGACAATAGCACCAGCATGATAAATGATACGCTGATATCCAGGAAAGCCTTGATGAACTTGGCAAAACGAACAGTCCATTGCCACACGGACATCTTGAGCTTCATATGGAGATGGTGATGCTTTTTGCCCATCTGCATCAATCGCTCCATTTCCTGCACTCTGTGGCTTTTCTGGTGTCCTTTTATCAGACTCATTTATGCCTCAGGTAATGTTCCTTTTGTATCATCATTCTGTTCCATCGGTACACTCTGTACAAAAACATTGGATTCCCTATTATATAGCGCTTCCACATCCGCTTTGGCTCCATCAACAAACGGAATACCCATTCCATGCCAATCTGCCGCATCCACAGCGGGGCTCTGGCTATTCTACCAGAATAAAAATCAAACAAACCACCAACACCGATCATTACAGGGGCGTCTATGCGGTCTTTATTCTCATGGATAAAGCGTTCTTGTAAGGGAGCACCGAAAGCTACTAACAATATGTCTGTTTTTCGTACGTTTATATCCTCAATCACATTATCAGCCTGAGTATCAAAATCAAAATACCCATGACTGGTTCCACATATCAAAATTCCGGGATACCGGAGTTCCAATCTCGTCTTCATGCGCATGGCCACACCCGGCGCAGCGCCCAATAGATAGATTCGATATTCATTTCTGAGAGCGAACCGGCAAAGGTGTGGAAGCATATCTGTGCCATTAACGTTCTCTTTGATAGCAGATCCCAGCATTTTGGCGGCCAGGGAAATTCCGCTACCATCAGGTAGATTCATTTTGTTGTTAATTAAAATATTATAGTAGTCTTTGTCAATAAAAACTTTATTCAGACAGTCTGCGTTCACAAAATACACTAGTTCCTGTTGCCGTTTATCCAGTTTATCTGCTATCCGGTGAATCGCCTCATACATGGTGATATTATTTATTATGACACCCATGATGGAAAGCTGATTGGTGAAAGTCTGCGTTTCTTTCTGATAGAGAACGCAAACAAGCACTTGCAACACAGAATCCCGAACCGCGAGTATTATTTTTGCTGATTTACTTAAATACCGTATCATCGGTTGCTTCTCTTCTGTTTGATTAAATTGTTCAGAGGATCGAACAGCGTTTGATTGTGAAGATCTCTATTGTAGCATTCTTTCACGGTTTCCACAGCAGCCCCGGCATAGCTTTGAGCCTTTTGTGGAGAGCCCAGTATGCTGTCTATGGCTTTTGTGAAACCGGAGATGTTTCCCGCTCTTACCAAAAGACCATTTTTGCCGTGTTTCAGCCATTGTGATATCCCACCCACATCAAATGCTATCACGGTTCTGGCTTTGGCGAAAGCCTCGATTCCTACCAAGCCAAAGGGTTCTTGCCAGCGTGAAGGCACACACACCAGAGCGGCAGAATTATATTCATCTGTCAAGTCACTCATCCAGCCTGCAAACTGCACTCTGTGGCTGATGCCAAGTTCTTCACATAGCCGTTGCAGATATTCTTCGTCATTTCCTCTGCCTACAATTCTCAGTATTGCCGGATGCCGCAGTTCTCGAAAAGCTTTTATCAACAGATCAACGCCCTTCCCTCTGATAAGCTGGCCCACATATAACACAATCGGGACTGATCCACTAGGGGCTTCCAACTCAGCAGCAGGCTCCTGATGAGGCAGCATTATGTTTATTTTGTGCTCATCAAAACCATTGGCTATCAAGTTTCTCTTCATAAAATCTGATAGCACAAAGAATAAGTCACAATCTCGAATTGAGTTTAAGACTTGGACACTTTTGCCTAAATTGATCCTGTGCCATCCATCTGAGCGTTTTTGCATCAACATACTGCAAACTGAGCAATATATACTATTAAAGGGCAAGCTACAATTGATCCGTTTGAAGGGGAAATACTTGTGGCGTCTGAGGCAATAGTATTCATGATCGTGCACCAAAACCACTGTTGGAAAATGTGCTTGCAATTTTATCAGAACTGCCGGATCCGTGAATTTATGGATAAAAACAAGGTCTATATGAAGCTTTTTGTAGTGTTGGACGATGCCTTCGGGATTGCTACCGGAGCTAGTAATTATCTCTGTAAAGACTCGGTCAAATTCATTATCTATATTCGCGGTGTTCTCAAAGAAACCATACACTTCCCAGCCTTGATCGATAAACTCCATGCTGAGCTTGTGGATCATTCGCTCTACTCCACCCACAAAACCCCTGTTGCTGTTTATCATCAGAACTCGCATAAAATCTGCTCCGGTTGTCATCATCGCAACATCAATCTATCATAACTGGCATTATATAGCTCAATGAGATGTTCGTAAGTGTGGGTTGACATCACTTGTTGTTTACCATTTTGCGCCATTTGCGCCAGGTTTTCTCGGTTATGATATGCCAGCAATATCTTAGCAGCGCAGTCAGCCACATCTTCGGAGCTGAAATTCCAGCCGTTCTCACCTTCATGAACCAGATTGGGGTCTACCGCGTCACTTTGCAACACCGGTGTATCGCTGGCCCAGCTTTCGATCACAACCGCTCCCGAATTCATAAAGCGCACAGGTATCAAATGAATGTCCGCATAGCGAAGCCAGGACAGGGCTTTCTTGCGGAGTACCATACCGGTAAAATGCACTCTGTCCGCAAAGCCTGAAGCAGCGAGCAGAGTCTTCAGCTCTTCGAAATATCCGTTTTCATAATCCGTCCTACCCACAAAGATCAATCTTGCATCCGGCATTTTGTCCGCAATACTACAGAAGGCTTTGAGGGCAATATCCTGTCCCTTTATGTGCGATACCCGACCCAGGCATAGGATGATGAATTGCCGCTCGTCCCAAGTTTTCATCAGAAGTGGAGTCTCCGGATTGTCGCTATATTCATCCACAAGTACAGGAACAGGGGAAAATTCCACATCCGGGTTGTAATGCGACAGGAAATTAAGTTCCTTTTCCGCAATGGCAAAACCCTTATCCATCTTTGATAAGACAATCTTTTGATACCAATTTGGCTTGTAGCCTTTGAGAATGTCTTTATCCACCCGATTCTGACTTTTGAAGATGGCAGCATAATCCACAAAATCGAAAAAGCACATAATGAAACGGGATTTGCTTATTCTCGCGGCTATAAATGCCAGTAAATTGTTATAATTGATCGCCGGATAGCACTGGATGATATCATATCGACCGCGCATTAGGTACCAGAGCAATGTGGGGCAGAGGGTCTTGGCGCGTAGGTTTGGATACTGTGGCGGGAGGTTCAGGACATCCCCTAAACGTCGCAATTCATAGCCTTCGACCATCTCTTTACCGGGTCGCTTGATCCGTTTGGGACAATATACGGTCAGTTGATGATGCTTTGCGAGTTCTCTGGCTTGATAATGGATATTTGTTTCTGCTCCGCCTACCTCGGGATAAAATCGGTTTGTGATCAACGCTATCTTCAAGGAACGGTGGGCTTTGCTGGTTTGTAAACTTCTGAGGTCATTCACAAATCTCTCACAAAGTGTATCTACACTATAATTTGCCCGCGCAGCATGATAAAGGTTCTTGCCCAAATAATTCCTTTTATCAATATCCTCCACCAGTTCCAGCATAGCGCTGGCAAAGTCATCGGCTTTGTCTCTCAAGGCTATTTCCTTCTCTTTGAACCTGAAGCCTTCCACGCCAATAGAGGTTGTAATCACTGCTTTTTTTGCAAGGGCAGCTTCCAGGATTCTGGTTCTGGTACCGGATGCTATCCGCAAGGGCAAGATCACGAATTCTGCATTTGCTATAATCTCATTCATGTCTTCTACTTCACCGATTATTCGAAGACAATCATCCTGGTATCTACCATAATAATCCAAAGGATTTTTGCCTGCCACCCATATCTGTATACCTGCCCTGCGCAATTGACTTTCAACTGAGGGATATATGTAATTCACCAAAAAACCAAAAGCGTCCTGATTGGCCAAAGAATTCATCGTTCCAAAAAAGAGAATGTATTTGACCACTGAAGCCGGATACTCTCGTTGAACCTCCATTGGCATCATATTGGGAAAATCCAAAGCATATTCTGCCGCCAGACCATAGGTTCCTATTGCTATATCACGTTCCACCGGATTCGTGAAATAGTAACTGAACTTGTGCTTAAAAGCTTGCTTTTCAAATGATCTCAACTTCATCATTTCAAACAGATGATAGCGATTGCGGATGCTTGGACGCTGCTTCCAACAAAGCTCTGCCACGCGGGAAAAGAGCATATCTACATCGATCACGATCTTGCAGTTTGGCAATGTACGGGAGGCTAGTGTTGCTAAGGTATATGTGCTGAGAAAGCGAAAAACGATGATATCGTAAGCAGAGTTTTCTAATATCTTTCTGAACTTTTCTAAGTGTCTGGGGTGAAAATGGTAAATTGCACGAGATTGATGGGCAAATGCTGGAATAGTGGCGATGCTATAAAGATGTCTGTAATTCTGATGTGTTTCCAAACTCTTGGTGCGATACTCAGGTCCCTTGATGAGCAGAAGATCAGCTCTAAACTCCTGTGCCAGGCAATGCCAGATGAATTTGCTACGATTTTTGTCCCCACCCTGCAAACCCTCGAAGGGAGTATCCACATATAGCAATTTCATCATTTTACCTCATTTTTCCAATTGGTTTTCAAATATGCAATAATAGCTTCATGCTGTCAAGCAAAATATTCATGCCATCTCTTGTATATATCCGCATTTTGCAGTTAGTTTCAGCTTGCTCCCCAAATGCGTATATTAGCCATGTATATGCCGGTTAACTTGTTACAGAATAATTGAGAACTTCATTTGCCAAAGCCAAATATGATAGATTAATATGTACTTGTATACCCAAAATAATTTTCATCAGGCCATCCTATCTTTTTTGGTTCAAATATTGCTGGCTAAGGACAACAGGGAAACTATATTGGTCATATTCATCCTCTTATAGACCACTAAAGACCAAAGAAAATACCCAATTTCTCCCTGTATTCAGGGCGTTCATCACTTCTTTATCAA
>DHSO01000013.1:28200-72799 GCA_002410505.1 Cloacimonetes bacterium UBA5284
ATCAAGCGTTAATTATTAACGCTTGATTAAGGCTTGATGACCACTTGATTAACACTGTCTACAGAGCTGACAATGGACACAGCATAATGAATAAAGCTTTCCGATGCTTCCGATGAATTTCCGAAGCCCCCGATTTCTCAGGATTTCTCTGATTAAGCCTCATTAAAACATCTATAAGATCAATGGGAGTCAGGCACCCGCTATAACAAGGATAGATGGCAGATTAAATATTTGAACGGCGTTAAATAACGGGGAACATTGTGCATAGTTAACACTTGACGATTTCACCTATGATAAATAACGTGACGCAACATATGGTCATCGGTTAAAAATGGATACGCTTTAATGAGCCATATTATTCACAAGCAGAAATGAAGGAGAAGCGATGAAGAGGATTATAGTTCTACTATGTTTAGGCCTATGTAATTGTCTTATGTTTGCACAGGAAGGTGAAGCTTACCGGGGCTTAACAAAGGCAAATGAAAAGATCTACACCGTTACACAAAAGCATGGCAAAAATATCCTTTTACTCGATACTCAAAGCACGCTCTTTTACGATGAAAATGGTAGCATCATAGAGAAATATATGATGAAAGGCAATCTCAGCTACCTGGGCAAAGAAATTCGTTTCAACAGAAACAACCCCCACTTCAAAGAGATTCTCGTTTATAATCATATGAACGGATTGGTCTCCCGCAGTGTGGAATACGGAGATCCCCAGACCGGCAATCATAGCAGCATCATGTATGATTCCAAAGGCAAAGTGTTGAATAAAGTGCAATGTAAAAGCACAGGAGCCGATTCTCTAATCTGGGAGATGCATTACAACCAAGTAGGATATCTTTCCGAGTACTTCAAGATCCAGCACAACAAAGATGGGACTATCGATGAAAAGACCCTTTTCGATTACAAAGATGATGTAATGGAATTGCACAAATACATTTATGACCCTTCCGGATTGCTTAGTTCGATAGTGGTTACATCTCCCGGAGATTCACTGCTATACAAGATGAGGTATCGATATGATGAGTCCGCAAATCTGCTGGAACAGTCGAAAACTGATAGTGGAAATCTGCCAATGGAATCCACCATATACTCTTATGATGACCGAGATCGCTTGATCATGCGTTTAGACTATAGCTTCAATCCCCGCTACGGCGGTACGCCAAATCTTCGCACCCAATACGAATACAGCTATGAATAAATCTCACCACAGCGGATAGCCGCAGACAAGTACGTTGTCCTGCAATTTCCTTATCCGCACATTGTGTAATTGTATGGCTCGATCGATATTTTTACGATCGTAGGCTTTCAAGCTGCCTTTGTCCCCACCCAGAATACGGTTGCCATAGAAAATCATGCACTTATCCACCAGCTTGGCTTTCCAAAAGGCTTCACTGAGCCGATTACCGGTTTCCAGCAATACAGAATACAGTTTCATCTCCCAAAGTACCTGCATTACCTCATATAGGTCCAGCTCGTCTTTGTGTCCGCTTATTTTCTGTGTCTTCAGGCCCGCATCTCTCAAGGTTTGCAATTTGCTCTCTTCTCCCTGATGATAGAAGATCATAGCCGGATAGTCCTGCGCGCTTTTCACCAACATCGCATCCTCACTGATGTCCAGCAGAGGATCCAAGACCACTCTCAAGGGTTGTTTTACATTTCGCAAGCCACGCACATTCAGCATAGCATTATCCTTGCTTACACTGTTGATCCCTGCCAGTACCACTTCCACTTCTGCGCGTAGTTTGTGTACCTGTCGCCGGGATGCAGGATTTGTGATCCATCGAGAGGAGCCGTCGCTGGCAGCATATTTACCATCCAGGCTAAGGGCAGTTTTCCAGATCACGAAAGGTCTTTTCTTGAGCATATAGCAGAGATAATACTCCAATTGTACATTGATCGTTTCTTCAAAAAAGCCACATACCACTTCTATACCAGCTTCTTTCAGAGCTTTTATACCTTTCCCTGCCACCAATGGATTGGGGTCCAGGATGCCAACCACCACTCTGGAGATTCCGCTTTTTATGATAGCCTCTGTACAAGGGGGTGTTTTCCCTATGTGGCAGCAGGGCTCCAGACTTACATACATAGTAGCTCCCTTGGCTTGGGAGCCGGCTTCGCGCAATGCTACTATTTCAGCGTGATCCTTTCCATAGGGCATCGTACTGCCCTCTCCGATGGTTTTACCGTCTTTAACTATGATAGCGCCCACAAAGGGATTGGGTGAACATTTTCCGCGTGATTCTTCTGCTTTGCGGATCGCAAGCTTCATGTAATACTTATCCATACAATTCCAGATTCTTCCTCGCCAGTTCATGACCGGGATCTCTATCTAAGATTTCCTGCCAGACCCTTAATGCTTCGTCCTTCTTTCCTTGAGCGATCAAGGTTATGCCAAGGTTATTGGCTGCGTCCATGTTTTCTGGCTCGATCCGGCAAAGAGCTGCGAACCACAATTCAGCTTCCGCGTAGTTTTTGTCATTCAAATACAAAATCCCCAAATGCATATAGGGAGGGGAGAAGAAGTTGTCCAAAGCAATTGAATTGAGCAAGTCCACCTTCGCTTTGTCGTTTTCTTTGTTTACCAGCCGGCATAACCCCCTATAATAATATAGATCCGAGTTATCCGGGAAACTGCGCAGAGCTTCGGAAACCTCGGCGAAAGCAGTGCTCGCGTCAGCTTGACCCAAAAGCTGAGCTATCTTGGAGAATATAGCATTCTGCTTGAAGTACATAGAGGGATTGCCCACAATGACTTGTCTGATATACCAGATAGATTGTGCTTCCCGCAAAACAAAGCAGAATTCATGTTTGAGGTTCAACTCAACAAACACGATGCAGGAACTGCCATCTTCAGACATACCGGTGTGAATGAAACTGTATTTTTTCAGCTTCTTAAAGTAAGATATCTGGCTTAATATGTTCTCGTAGCGTTCCTTCAGATCCGCAAGTTCGGAATCGTTCTGTGTAAAGCTCCGCATATTCATGAAGTTAAGAGCGATAACCTGATCCAGAAAGCGGGATACCACGTCTTCAGCGTGTTCAATTATCTCTTCCGATTCATGCGGCAATCCCAGTTTATCCATCAGGTAATCCACCGGGAAATTGCCGGGATATTGGTATCCACCAAGAATTTCCAGCGTTTTCTTTTTGTGGTTTGTCGCCATATCTAGGGGGCTTGCATTGTCAAAGGCTTCGTTTTGTTTACGTATCCAGAGGTCTAAGTATTTCTTTGTGGCGTCGAGGGCTTCGTGATTGTTATCTGCTTTGAAAGCCGGGAAGGGACTATCGTGTTCTATTCTGGGCGCGTAAGGGCAACTAGAGGGGCATTTCAGGTCGATCCTTAGTTGGTTGCAACACTTCCAGCAAATCCCTTTCTTGGTACGGGGACACAGCCTGAGCGCGCGTTCTGTACTGCATTTCTTGCATCTATCCCGGGCACTTAAAGAGAACATGGAGCCTCCGGTATGGGCGCTGGATTACGTTTGAAGGCACTGCGAGCTATTAATTTGAACACTGTCTTTACCTTATCAGCAGGATACTCATCCAAATCGTTCATATTGTGTATCGCCCACAATATAGAATCCAGATCTTGATAGGAAATCCCCATATCTTTTTCGTCGGATTGCTCCGGCCACAGATCCGCAGTAGGTACTTTGCTGATGATTTTAGCCGGAATTCCCAAGTCTTTGGAAAGTTGCCAGACCTCGGATTTATAGAGTTGGGCCAAAGGCTCGATCGCTGCTGCTGAATCTCCAAATTGAGTAAAATATCCGGTCATAATCTCACTGAGATTGCTCGTTCCCAAGACCAAAGCCTTATACTTCGCTGAAAGGTCGTAAAGTATACACATTCTGCATCTTGCCATCAGATTTCCTCTGCGCAGATTATCGGCTTCAGACTCATAGGTGTCAAACCAGGCATCTACCATGGGACTGATGTCGATTGTTTGATACTCAATATCCAGTGTGCGACACAAAAGCTTTGCGTCTGAAGTGCTGTCCGGATGGCTATTCCGATATGGCATCAGCAAGCCTATCACATTCTTTTTGCCGATTGCCTTTACCGCCAAAGCAGCGCTGAGGGCACTGTCGATGCCGCCGGAGACTCCCAGAATATACTTATCAAATCCACTGGAAAGCAGATAATCCTTCAGAAATTGTGCTATCTTCTCAATTTCCGCTTTAGTGTTAATACTCCGCATTTTTTACTCCCAAGATTGATGTATGAGCAAGCAAGAGCAGCGGGGGAAAATGGTCAAGGAAAATCCTTTTCAGTAGGTTATAATCATCTTGCCGGTTCAGCCGACTATTCTGTTTTGTGTTTGTGAGGGCCGATATTGATATCATCCTCTTAGCATCTTTGTCTCAGGTATTTAGTTAAATAGTATCCGATGTATTTCGCCAAAGACAAGGGGGCACAAGACAGGATAGCCGTGAATTGAATGGCTTCAGGATATCGAAACCGGCTCACTCTCATCAGCTTCCCCAGAGTAGAGGCATCATGGGAATTTATCCGCGTGAGATTTCCTTGACATAAAAGAGCAAAAATATAAGTTGGTAAAAAACAAAATAAACATGGAGGAATCCAAATGACCTTTAACGAATTCATGGCTAAGGTCGCGGCGAAGAATCCGGGCGAACCCGAATTTCTTCAAGCAGTCAAAGAAGTTGTCGAGACAATCTGGGAAGTGTACGAAAGCAATCCCCGTTTTGTAAAAAACAATGTTCTCGAACGCATTGTGGAACCCGAACGCGTAATAATTTTCCGCGTTCCCTGGATGGACGACAAAGGTGAAGTACATGTAAACCGTGGTTATCGTGTACAATTCAACAGCGCAATCGGCCCCTACAAGGGCGGTATACGCTTTCATCCCAGTGTAAACCTGTCCATTTTGAAATTCTTGGGCTTCGAACAGATCTTCAAAAACAGCCTTACTACCCTGCCAATGGGCGGAGGAAAGGGCGGTAGCGACTTTGACGCCAAGGGTCGTTCTGATGCTGAAATCATGCGTTTCTGTCAATCCTTCATGGCCGAACTTTATCGCCACATTGGCCCGAATCTCGACGTCCCCGCCGGAGATATCGGTGTGGGTGCCCGTGAAATCGGCTACATGTTTGGCATGTACAAGAAACTCAGCAACGAGTTTACCGGCGTTCTTACCGGAAAAGGCAGAACTTGGGGCGGCAGCCTGATTCGTCCGGAAGCCACAGGTTTCGGCGTGGTCTATTTCACACAAGAAATGCTGAAGACCAAAGGCCTCAGTTTCGAAGGTAAGAGAGTGGCTGTATCCGGTTTCGGAAACGTTGCTTGGGGCGCTGTTCAAAAGATCACCGAGCTGGGCGGAAAGGTTGTAACGATCTCCGGTCCTGACGGCTATATCCTTGATGAAGCAGGTTTCAACGACGAAAAGATCGCCTATATGCTCGAGCTCCGCGCATCCAATAACGATCGCGTAAGCGATTATGCGGACAAATTCCCGGGAGCTAAGTTCTTTGCCGGCAAACGCCCATGGGAAGTGAAGGTAGATGTAGCCATTCCTTGCGCAACTCAGAATGAACTCCATGTAGAAGATGCCAAAGCCCTCATCGCAAACGGCGTCACTTGCGTGTGCGAAGCTGCGAACATGCCCTGCACTCCGGAAGCTGTGGAAGTATTCATGAACGCCAAGATCCTCTTTGCCCCCGGCAAAGCGGCAAACGCCGGTGGTGTTGCCACATCCGGTCTTGAAATGACCCAAAACTCCATGCGCTTGAACTGGAGCAGTGAAGAAGTTGACGAAAAACTTCATGGCATCATGCGCAACATCCACGAAGCTTGCCGTACCAACGGAACTCAAGCAGATGGCTGGGTGAACTATGTGAAGGGAGCCAACATTGCCGGTTTCCTCAAAGTAGCAACCGCCATGTGCGATCAAGGCCTCGTATAATAGACAACAATCACAAACCAATAAAAGGCGGGAAATTCCCGCCTTTCTTATTTGTGTCTGCCAGAATGCATAAAACCAAGCATTTGGTTGCTCAATAGTAACTGCTCTCAGCTTTGAAAATAATGCTTCGTGCTGTTATCGCATGAAGAAATACAGATTGCAATACCTGTATGATAGCGATAGATCGGCTTTTGACCTCAGCGAAATTAAGTTGATAGCCCGCTAGTCGCATAATTTCCCTTGACGGATATACTACTATTGAAAATAATCAACACTTATCTTACAATACAGATATTTAGGGGGTTAGATGAACAATTACTTCATGGAGACCCATCACCATGAGTGGATATTGACCAACAAGTTGGGTGCCTATGCTTTGGGCACCGGCAACTTGATCAATCAGCGTAAATACCATGGTTTACTGGTTGCGAGTGATAAGAATTTTAATCGTCACCATCTGGTGGCTGGAATGGAAGAAAAAGTAGAATGGCGCGGTGAAGTCATTCATATGGATAGTAATAACTATAGCAACTGCATTTATCCTGAGGGTTTTCTGCATTTGGTGAAGCCTTGGCTGCGTCCCTATCCGGCTTTTTTGTATTCGGCCTTACCCCATCAAAATGAAATCTTGATCTTCAAAGAAATCATGATGGACAACGAAAGCAATACAACTTTGGTAAAATACGGCAACCTTGGTAAGCACCTGTTACATTTCAATCTACACCCCAAATTCACCATGTGTCCACATCACGAGATCAATGCCCATGGAAGTCTGGACTATATTGACTATCATACTCAAATAGATAAAACAGGTCAGGGAGCCGCATTTTCTGCTCTGCGTGTTAATAATGGTATCAAGGTGTTTGGTCACGCACTCAAGGCCACGGTTTCACACAATCGCTATGTGTATTACAATGTGTATTACCCCTGGGAAGTGATGAGCGGATATGAGGGTATCGGAGATCAAATCAGTCTGTATCAGATAGACTTTGACCTTGCTCCTGCTGAAAGCAATTACATATTGTTTTCAGATCAACCGATCAGCGATCCCATTGAGATGATTGAACGCATTGAAGCGCGCTACAGTATGCTGCCCAAAGCTATAGATTATCCCATGTATGCGGACGCCGAAGACAATCTGCTGGCCAAGCTGGATTATGAGGACAACTTCCTCTTTGACCGTAAAGGTTATTTGAAGCTACTGGAATTTGCCTTACAGGATTTTATCACCGAAGATGATGTGGTTGCAGGATATCCTTTTTATGGGCCCTGGGGCAGAGATACCATGGTGGTGTTGAATGCTATGTTGCACAATAGCACTTCTCTGGATCTGGTAGAACGCATACTGAGAAAATACAGTATGCATATAAAAGATGGCCTTATCCCAAATATGCTGGCAGAATCCGGTAGAGAAGCAAATTACGATAGCATCGATGCCAGCCTGTGGTATATCATACTATTGTGGAAACTGGGGAAAAAGAAGAAAAACAAAAAGTATTGGAAAGACGCTTATGATCTGACTGCAAGAATCATCGGTGCACTGATGGAACAAACCGACAAGCCCTACAGAGTGCGGAAAGACGGTCTTATTGAATTGGATCCATCTTTCGCTCATGGTACTTGGATGGATGTGCGCGTAGATGGCAAAGCGGTATGTCCCCGCTGGGGAGCTCCTGTGGAGATCAACTCCCTGTGGTTCAACGCTCTTAGTGCTTATGAGGCGATCTGCGAAGCACACAATTCCACCGGGTCGACGAAAATAAATGCAAAAGCTGAATACCTGTTGCTAAAGGATAAGGTAAAGGATTCATTCAGAAAGTTTTGGACCGGAGAGTTTTTGGCAGACCGATTGGAAGGAGACAAAGCTATCATCGAGATTCGCCCCAATGCCATCATTGCCCTGTCTCTGCCCTGGCAGCCTTTACCTCACGACATCATGAAACAAGTATTGGAGCGTACTTTTAAAGAGCTCTATACCTTCTATGGCATACGCACGCTCAGCCCCAATGACCCGCGCTTCAGAAAGAAGTATTATGGTACTCAGCGTGAGCGTGATCGCGCTTATTATAACGGAAGCGTGTGGGCATGGCTCTTTGGCCCTTTCTGCGGACTGTATCTGAAAGTATATGGCGCGCAGAAGTCTGAAACGGAGATAGTCAAGACCATCGGAGATATCATTGGTGTGTTGAGAAACAGTTTTATGAAGGGGCATATCGCCTCCGTAGCTGAAGTGTGGGATGGAGATACACCTCACTTCCCCAAGGGGGCTCCGGCACAGGCATGGAGTGTGGCAGCTCTCTACAACATAGAGACTTATCTGGAAAAGATGGGGGTGAGGATATGAAGATTTTGATGTTTACTTGGGAATTCCCTCCACTTATCTCCGGAGGATTGGGTATGGCTTGCTATGGCATGGTGAAAGCTTTGCTCAGTTTGGGTATCAAGATCGATCTTGTATTGCCTACCAGGGAAGAAGTGTATTTTCCTTTGCGTGAAGTAAACGATGTAGATACACTGCCCACTGTCTTCATAGACCCCCAAAAACAAGTGAAATATGAAAGCATGCAGTTTCACGATTCCATCGATCGCTTGGAATACATCGGGATAAACCGGAGACCGGAATCCTATTTTCAGCTGGCAGAAATCTCTCGCTATGCCAGCTCCTTGAAGCAGGATTACTGGTTTACGAAAACTGTGACTACAGATGAGCATGAACTTTGGACTCAAATGATTAACAATCTCATCGGAGAAGAAGATCTTATTCGCAAGGTACAGGAATATACCTTGCGGGCAGAACGGGTAGCAAAGATGTTGGAATTTGACATGATCCATGCCCACGATTGGCTTACCTATCCCGCCGGAATGCTGGCCAGAAAGATCAGTAATAAACCGCTTGTAGTTCATATTCATGCTACAGAGTTTGACCGCGCCGGGGGTCCCGGAGACGAACGTATCCACAAAATCGAACATGCAGGTATGACCTTTGCGGACCGAGTGATAGCCGTATCTCAATACACCGCGCAAATGATAATGAGCCGTTACCGCATCGATACCGGGAAGATCCGCATCATTCACAACGCTTTCACAATCCCTGAAAATGCCGTGTTAAGCAAAGACAGGATCTTCCAGGGGCCTGTGATCCTCTTCCTGGGACGCATTACTCTACAAAAAGGCCCGGATTATTTCCTGGATATGGCACAAAGGGTATTACAGACACATCCAGATGCACGATTCATCATGGCTGGTACTGGAGATATGAGCCGACGGCTATTGCGCCGTTCTGCAACCGTAAAGCTGAAAAACCGCTTTCTCTTTACCGGTTTCCTGAATCGTAAGCAAGTAGAGAAGGTGCTGCGAGCAGCGGATATTTATGTGTTACCTTCGGTCTCCGAGCCCTTTGGCATCAGTCCTCTGGAAGCTATGGCCTATGGTATTACATCCATCATATCAAAGCAATCCGGTGTAGCAGAAGTGGTGAAACACGCTTTCAAAATAGATTTTTGGGATGTGGATTTGTGGGTGGAAACAATCAATCACCTCATCGAGCATCCTGAGTACTGTGCAAAAATAGGGATCGAAGGAATGCGGGAAGTGAATAAGATTCAATGGGAAGAAGCCGCTGAAAAGATCAGACAACTCTACAGCTCAACACTGGCAGCTTACATCCGCAACAATTAAAGAGGAGCCGGCATGCTGAATATCATATTTTACTTTCAGGTTCACCAACCCAATCGCCTTACTCATTACAATGTTCTGGATATCGGTCAAAACAGCCCGATGTTTGATGACAAGCTAAATATGGATGTGATGAAAAAGGTGGCAGACAAGTGTTATTTGCCTACAAACAAGCTACTCCTCGATCTCATCAAAGAGCATGAGGGACGCTTCAAGATTGCCTTTTCGATCACCGGGACGGCTATAGAACAATTCAAACTATATAGCCCGGAAACACTTGATTCATTCAAAGCCCTTGTGGATACCGGATGCGTGGAACTAATAGGGGAGACCTATTACCATTCACTTGCTTTTTTGTATGATTCGAACGAGTTTTTGGATCAAGTAGCCATGCATCGCGACCTGATGAAGGAGGAATTCGGCTATTACACCGAAACTTTCCGTAATACAGAGCTCATCTATCAAGATCGCTTGTCGGATCTTATCTTTGAAATCCCAGGTTTTAAGACCATCCTGACAGAGGGAGTGGACAGAGTCTTGCAGTGGCGCTCACCACTGTACGCATACAAGAACTATTCCAAGCGCATAAGCCTTCTGTTCAAATACTACCAATTGGCGGACGACATCGCGTTTCGTTTTTCAAATCGAGACTGGCCGGAATATCCGCTAACAGTAGATAAATTCGTAAGCTGGATCGATAAGCTGACCTTGAATGAAAGCAAGGGGCGAAACCAGTTCCTGAATCTCTTCATGGATTACGAAACATTTGGTGAGCATCAATGGGCGTCCACGGGTATCTTCGATTTTATGCGCCATTTCCCCGCGGCTGTATTGAAATATCAGCATCTTGGCTTTGCGTTCCCCAAGGAAGCTGCAGATTTATCCAACTATCAGCAGGAGTCCATTTCTTTCCCCGAGCCGGTTTCATGGGCAGACGCTGAACGTGATCTCTCGGCATGGCTGGAGAACGATATGCAACACAACGCAATAGAAACCCTTTATGAACTTATGGAAAAGGTAAAAGCAAAGGGAGATCCGGATCTATTGCGTACTGCTCGCTTGCTGAGTACTTCGGATCACTTTTACTACATGTGTGCCAAATACTTCCAGGATGGCGACGTGCACAAATACTTCTCGCCCTACGACTCCCCGGATCAGGCATACATATACTATATAAACGCTCTGGCAGAGCTGGAAGAAAGACTCTTGAGGTAAAACATGACAAAAGGCAAAGTACTCATTTTAGAAGACGATGTTGTTCTGGCAGATCAGGTTGCTTTAGTCCTGAATAGATATAACTACGAAGTACTGATCACTGCTAATTCAGATCTCTTTTTTGAAGAGCTTCGAGTTTTTAATCCGGATGTAATCTTATTGGATGTCTATCTTGTGGGCAGCAAACTAAACGGTATCCAGGTCCTGAAGCATCTGAAAGACAAGATGGATCTGAATTACAAGGTGATCGTGATTTCCGGAGAGGTTAGCTCTACCCAAGTGCAAGAGATCCGAGATCTGGGAGCTTACCATTTCATCGAGAAAGGCAGCAGCTTCAGTACAAATCAACTCCTCTTACATATAGACAATGCCATCACCTTGAAACGACAGGAAGAAGAACATATCGGGCTTCAGATTGAATACATAAACATGAAAAAGCAATTCACCCGGAGTTTTCCTTTTATCGGGGAAAGCGACGCGATCAAACAAGTTCGAGAGAAGATACATAAGTTAGCGGAGGTAGACGAAGATCTCTTTCTGATAGGTGAGACCGGCACTGGAAAAGAAGTGGCCGCAAACTATTATTACATCAGCTCTCAACGCTTTGGCAAACCTTTCCATACCCTCAATTGCTCCGCGTTGACGGAGTCGCTGATAGAAAGTGAGCTCTTTGGTCATGTGAAAGGCAGCTTTACCAGTGCTGATAGGAATAAAACAGGTTTCTTCGAAGAGTGCAGCAATGGTTTGCTATTTCTGGATGAGGTAACCAACCTTTCTTTGATAGCTCAATCCAAAATTCTACGAGCCATCGAGAACAAAGAGATACAGGTGGTGGGTGGTTCCATGAAAAAAGTGTCCACTCGCCTGATCTTCGCTTCAAATGCGAATAGAGACGTTTTGAACGATCCTGAGCAGTTTCGCAGAGACCTCTACTATCGTATTGAGGGCAACATTGTAGAGTTGCCTGCCTTGCGAGATAGAGGCGAAGATATCCTCCTGCTGATGAGTTTCTTCCTTACTAACTTCTCGCATCAATACAACATCAACGACCAATTGGACTTAACTACGCTCAAGAGTGGTCTGCTTAGCTATTCCTGGCCCGGTAATATCCGGGAGTTACGAAACTTCTGTAAGTTCATGATGATCAACGAAAAGAACATCACAAACGCAACCATCTTGAAACATCTGGAACACAAACTGAATGGAAAAGACAAAGTCTGCTACGATGACAACACAAGATATATGGAGATCCCTACTTTGAAAGAGAGCATCGCCCAATACGAAAGAGACTACCTTATACATCATCTGGAACAGAACTCATGGCAGGTATCCAAGACCGCGCGTAGTATCGGTATTGAGCGCACTACTCTATACAAGAAAATCAAGCAGCTCAAAATATCCAATTATATTGAGGAATAAAAAGTAAATGCTAAAGGACAATCTGGGTATACGCTTGTTTGCCCTCTTTCTGGCGATACTAATCTGGCTTCAATCGGTATTGGTATCCGAACACCGTAGTGTGGTATCTCTGCCTGTCAACCTGAGAAACATGCCACAGAATATCACTCTGGAAAACTTGCCCCAAAGCATACCTTTTGCTGTGAAAGGCAAGGGACTGGATATAATCCGCTTAATGATGGCGAAGCCGAGGGTCAATATCGATGCCGCCAGCATTACTCCCAATACAGAGATTATCTCCTTGGAAAACTATGTGATAGACATGCCCGAAAATGTAGATGTCAGCTTGTTGGGACCTGCAGATACAGATCAATTAGCTATTCAAGCCGATGTATTTCACCGGAAAACTGTAAATGTAGAGCTCACTTTTGCTGATGCGCTCACTCAAAGTCGAATGAAAGAACTGCGCTATACTCTTAATCCTTCGAAAGTAACCATTTTTGGCCCCAAAAGCCGGATCACAAACCTCGTAAGCATCAAAAGTAAGGCCATCACTCAGGATATGCTGGCCGATGCCAGACACGAGCTGGAGCTACAAATACCCGGCAATGATATCAGTGTATCCGATAAAAGTGTATTGCTCAGTATCTCCGGAGCGCAGGAGAGTAGCAAAGTATATCCCAATATAGCTTTGGATCAAATCTATACGCCTTCCAGCATAGCGGTGAGATTGTCCGGTCCCGGAGCCGCTCTGGACAGGCTTGCAGGATCACAAATAAAAGCAGTTGTCAGTGAGGAAGCAGACGAAGCAGGACTATTTAGTGTAGATCTCATTTTACCTGATGACATTCAGGTGATTGCCATTACTCCGGATAAGGTTCGCAAACGCAGATGAATCTGATCCTGGCCTTTGAATCCTCTTGCGACGATACGTCCGTAGCCATTCTAGACACTAATTATAAGGTATTGTCAAACTTGATCTCCGGTCAACCGGAGCATCTGGAATTTGGTGGTGTCTTACCAGAGCTGGCATCCAGATTGCACATGAAGAACATCATGCAGCTCTGCCAGTTGTCTCTGCAACAAGCCGGCATCAGCCTAAGGGATATTTCAGCAGTAGCAGTATCCATTAACCCCGGTTTGATCGGTTCTCTGATCGTAGGGCTATCCTTCGCCAAAAGCCTGGCATGGACTCTTAAGATTCCTCTGATCACAGTAAACCATTTGTTGAGTCACATCTTCGCAAATTATATCGATCATCCGGATCTTACTCCACCTTATCTGGCATTGGTGGTTTCAGGCGGGCACACAGAAATGGTTCATTTTCAGAGTGACACAGAGTTTGAGGTGATTGGCAAGACTTTGGATGATGCGGCTGGAGAAACCTTCGATAAAGCGGCAAAGCTGCTTGGTCTGGGTTTTCCAGGTGGTCCTGTTATCGATAAACTGGCCACCTCCGGCGATAGTAGATTTGTGAAATTGCCTCAACCATTGCCCCGGAAAGATAATTTTAATTTTAGCTACAGCGGACTCAAAACCGCCATTCGCAATTACATTGAAGATCAAGATGAAGCCTGTATCAGACACAATATCCACGACATCGCCGCATCTATTCAAGCAGCGATAGTAAACCCATTGATCACAAAAACTATACGGAAAGCCAGAGCGCTAGGCATCTCAAAAATACTATTAGCAGGAGGAGTCGCGGCAAATTCCGCCCTTCGCCGGGGCATGTATACGCAAGCCTCGAAACACGGTATAGAGGTTTATTATCCCTCTTTATCTTTGTGTATGGACAACGCCGCCATGGTAGCTGCCGCGGCTATTCCAAAATACAAAGCGGGGCTTTACTCGCCGTTATCGGTAAACGCCAATTCATTGAAAGGGACAAAACTGCTATAAGACTCACACTAGGTCTCAATATCTTGAATCATAACAAAATAAAATGAACATGGATAGGAAATAAATGAACTACATAATTACCGGAATATCATATAATGGTAAGCTCTGCGAACAACCTGACAACGACACGATTGTGATGAGTGGGGAAGAGCTAGGCAAGTCAAATGTCCGTTTCACGAAAGAAGACAAAATCTATGTGCCCTCAGAAAGCTCTCTGAGTACAGTGATGGAACACATGGACGATGAATCCCTCAAAGCGGGTATATCCCGGCTGAAGGATAAGTATCTGTGCCGGGAAGCCTTAAAACCACTGTATCCGGATTTCTTTTTTGCCACAGCACAGCTTGGTGATCTTGCCAACTTCAATACTAAAGGTAAAAAGATAGTTATCAAGCCGCGTAAAGGATTCTTTGGAACCGGAGTGCGGATCGTGGAAGTGCATTCTGACCTGGCTGAGGTTGCCCGGGAGATCAAAAGGGAAGTATTGGAAAACGCGCGCTATTTCCCGGATTCAATTCTCAGCAGAGAAGAGTTTATCCTCGAAGAATTCATTTCCGGCGAGGAGTTCGCGGTTGATATGTTCTATGACCAAGAAGGTGTACCGGCAATCATGAACATATACAGCCATCCCGAGGCTGCGAATAGTAGCTATGACCACTTGATGTACTACAACAATAAAGCCGTATTCGAGCGTTATCTGAAACCCTTGACCCGGTTGTTTATCAAACTGGGTGATGCCTTGAATTTAAAGTCTTTCCCGATCCATGCGGAATTCAAATTGCAGAATGATAATTTTGTTCCCATAGAGTTCAATCCTATGCGCTATGGTGGTTTCGGCTTGGCTGATCTTACAAAACTCAGCTATGGTTTCGATCCCATTTCATGCTATTTCACAGATCAGCACTTAAATTGGGCAGAAATTTGGAGAGACAGGGATAAATCCCACTACGCATTTATCCTTGCCTACAATGGTACGGAAGCAGATGTGGATACTATGTGCCCGGATCACGCCAAATTACAAGCCTGTCTCAAAGAAAATGCCAATCTGCTGGATTACATTCAACTGGATCATACCCAAAATCCTGTGTTCGCCATCGCCTACATTCACTCGCACAGCAAAAAGGACATGCTGAATCTACTAAATATGGAGTTCAATGACTTCTTCATCTAAACCAATACTTTGAGCTATCAGGATACTGAACCATCAGTACGGCTTTAGCCCGATAGTGCAAATCCGGCAAAGCAGAATTAATGTACTCGGTAGGTACGGAACAAATAATGCTTGACTTATTTGTATTGTGCCGCTTTCTTGACGGTAAAAGGATTTATTAGATCAGATATATATAGGAGAATCCATGAAAAAAGCATTGCTCTTTATTGGGATACTTTCCATCTTGGTATCCTTACCCGCTTACCTCATCGAAAATGCCTCTTTGGAGCAATTCCTGATTGGTACAGAAGAAGCCTGCGAATATGACAATTGGGTTTCCCACATAGCGGAGGGAATTGCATCAAACAATTACAATCTGTATGCCCCTTTCGATCGTCAAACCAACGGTTTTGGCGATTTCCGCGTACCCACAACCGAGGAGTTAAGCACTTGGGGACAGGTTGTAGACTATTTTTTACTGGGTATGTTGGATGAAGCTCAAGCTACAATCGACAATGCCGGATTCCCCTATCAGGCTCTTGTCTTCAACGATTCTGATACCGGAAGAAGATACTTCATGCTTCGTGAAATTCCGGATATGAGTTTTACCGATGACAACGGAACCGAAGATGATTATGACGATGAGCATGGAGCGTTTACTTATGGATGGGGCTTGTATATATACAGGCCACAATCGACACGACCTATTATCGTAACCGCACCACACCCCACTGATGATTTTTTTACGACGATTATCGGTTACGATTGCCTAAGAACCTGGGATGCCTCATTTCTGTTGATCAATGGCTCCGGACGTGAAGTTCGCTGGACGAATTCCGGAGCTTACACAAATTCAAAATCCATATCCGACCCCACACGCACAGAAGCGCATCCGTTCAATGTAGCGTACCAAAAGTTTGCTGACAGAATTCGTGATCAGTATGGCAGAAGAGAATTCTCTTTCCAGATCCATTCTTACGACTGGAATCGCCACGTAGGCTATACAGACAACCAGATATCAGCCGGAAACAACAAGCTATGCCCAAATCTACCAATCCGCGATCTCAGCAGTTTGAAACAAGATCTCATCAATATGGGTGATCATCTAATGATACCTGCCAATACCATTGGTATCCACGATGACGTATTTCTAAACCAGTACTATTCGGTAAATTACAGCGTGCACGATTTTATTTTCAGCGATGGGGAGAATGAATATCCAGTCAACGATATGATAGACCTTCCCGCTTATTCACAGAATCGGCAGATGATATACACACTAAACGGTTGGAACGATTATGACAGCTTCGAACCTTTCATGCATATTGAGATGGATGAACTTCCCAATATGTATGAGGAAACCGAGAACGTATATAAATGGTTCTACGGATGGATAGAAGATGAAGGACGCTGGGACATGGAAAACCTTTTCACCTACCCCAGACAGTATTACTCTCGCTGGATCAATGACCTGGAAAGCCTATATGATGACATGTTTGCTATGAACGATGGCCTCACTCCTCCTATTCCTGAGAATCTTCACGTGATAAACAATTCGATGCAGTATGTCACGTTGGGTTGGGCTCGCAGTGATGCTTACGATTTTGACAGTTACGAAATCTTGTATTCCACTACACCCATCAGCGAAGGCAACTACCAGATTTATGACCGAAACAACAAGACTTTTCTAGCCTCTCAGGCATGCGAAAGCATAGATGTATCCGGCTTGAACAGCAGCTATAACTACTATTTTAAGATCAGAGCACGCGACAAGAATGGGAATTTGTCTGACCTTTCAAACGAAGTGATGTCTACACCCGCAGCCACAAGCATATCCGGCTTCAAAGCTTATGGAATGGATACTTCAATCAGGCTAGCCTGGGGAACAAATCCGCCCACGGGATTCCTTGGCTTCAATGTATATCGAAAACAAGAATTTACAGATTACGAAATGATAGATAGCTATACCAGCAGCCCTGCCCTGGTCGCAGGAAATTACAACTTTGAGTATTGGGATTTTGACGTTGTGAACGGTGAACACTATGAATACAGGATAAGCTCTATAAATAGCAATGGCGTAGAGACAATCCACAACGTTCCCCAAAAAGCCAGTCCAGCTGTCGTGCACAGCCTGATCCTGGAAAACCAAACCGGGATGCTGAGCGATGTCGCTACATTCTCGCAAAACCCTTATGCCAGCGATGCTCAGGATACATATTGGGATGTTACAAAGCCCGGACCTACTTCAAACTACGTGTGGTTGTCATTCTATGAACAGTATTGGAGTCAATCCGGAGTATATCTGTCTCAGGAAGTAAAAGGCGGTTACGATACAAATCAACAGTTAAAAACTTGGATTATCCGCATCCGTTCAGATCAACTGAATGTGCCCTTGTACCTCAGTTTGCCAACCGTTCTGAGAAGCGAAAAAATCTATATATACGATAATGGTACCGGTAACTGGCACAATATGCAGGATGGCGCATATCAGTTTACGGTTAGCAACAGCAATCCCCGCACCATGACCTTATATTGGGGCAATATGCAGCCCTCCATCAATCACAATTATATGCCCAATCAAGTACTGCAAGGCGGATACAATACACAATTCTCGTGGTCTCCACAGTATCCTTTCCTGATAGATCACGTAAACCTGTATCTGAAGAACGATATTGATTCTCTGATGGTGGCGCAAAACATCCCTACCGGTATCACCAACTACTCGTACACCATACCCAACGCGATCAATATGCCCAAAACCAAAGTTTGCCTCGAGATGGTGTCGGTAGATGGTTTCAGCGAAACCTTCGTATCCCCCCACACCCTTGCCCTCGTTCCCAGTATCAACACGATGGACAATGTAGCCGGATGGGCAACAAAAAGCAATCCATTCCTCATTCAGAGCTTTAGTATGGCAGAAGCATTCGGTAACGGTTCCATTGGTTACGTTTGGAATAACCAGTGGCAAGAAGTTCCCAGCTTCGATTTTGGGGCCGGCTATCTGGTTCACGCCACCGAACCGACCACCATCAGCAGTGACTCCGCGGTGTTGCGCCTGGCAACCGAATTTGAACTGACAACAGGATGGAATTTGATCGCGAACCCTCACCTATGTGAATACGAAACCTCTGCGCTCAGTTTTTCGGTGAACGGTACGGACTATCGCTTCAGTGAAATGATCAGTCAACAGCTAATCTCAAAAGCAGTATATGTGTATCGGGATTCATCGTTTGTTTTGACTGACAATATCTTGCCCTACGAAGCTTTTTACCTCAAAAACTATGCCAATTCCGCGAATAATGTGATTCTGAAGCTAAATCCTTACAATTACTCAGTAAATGTAGAGCCTCCTGCACCGAGTTGGAGTGTGACGGTCAGATCGAACTTGACCAACAAGGATTATATTGAAGTAGGATGCAACCCAATTGCCACCAGCGCTTACGATTTCCGCTTGGATTTGCCCAAAGCACCCAATCCGGAGCTGTTCAGTACCACTGCATTCTACATGGACAGAACTGATAACCCTGCCTTCTCTGAAGAACAGTACCTGCGAACAGAATATCGTAGTAATTTCACCAGTATCGAGGAAACCGAAATGGCATTCGATTTCAGCCTGGACGCCGATGAAGCCGGTGAACTGTACTTCGATGTATCCACTATGGTGATCCCTGTAGATTGGACCGTCAGAATTCATTTTATGGGCTCAGCCCCGCACGTTTCCGACGGATCACAGGTCAGTTTCAATATTCCCGAAGCCGGATTGTACAACGGCCAATTGATTGTCTATAACTACCCGGTGAGCAACGAGGATGTCGTAAAACCCGTTGTATCCAATCTGAAGGCCTATCCCAATCCCTTCAATCCTTCGGTAAATATCGCTTTCAATCTACCCGAAAGCCGCGATTGTAGCGTGGAGATATTCAATATCCGTGGTCAAAAAGTAGCAAGTCTTCACCGTGGAATCTTGAATTCCGGGGATCATCAAATCCGGTGGCATGGCAAGGATTCACGTAATCGTAGCGTATCCAGTGGTATCTACTTTGCCAGAATTAAGAGTAAAAACTATAGTAAGAGCATCAAAATGATGCTGATGAAATAGAAATAGCATAACAAAAACCGGATGCTCTTTGGGGTATCCGGTTTTGTTTGTTCACCAGTCCCTACAGGCAAAACACAATGCACATGGCTTACAACATGATTGCCATTAAACCACTGAGTACGCTCTAATACATGCCTATGCCGGATCCGGGAGATCTATAGCTGTCACCATAGCATCTCTATGGACAGCACAGACAAGAGCCATTTGCGATCACTTGATATGTATCCGCAAAAGTTCAATCCAGCAGTCACCTGAAAAATCTTGACATAAAAGGGGGGATAGAAGAATTGTGGCTCTGTGAGCGGGCATAGCTCAGTTGGTAGAGCATCAGCTTCCCAAGCTGAGGGTCGCGGGTCCGAGCCCCGTTGCCCGCTCCAATATTTTTCCTTGATTACCGAATCCCCCGAGTTTAGTGAGAATTATTCACCTAGCTTTCTTCCCCTTAGGATTAAGGTGTGCCGATCCCGATATCATCCCGTAATAATCTAGTGAACAGGCGATCATAATCCGATAATATCCGGATCGGCACAGGTTTATACATAGAGGAAGAGTTGTCCAAGCTTCGATGTACCTCATCAGATCTGAATAGCAGCTCTCAATAGAATAATTTGTGTGGTGATATTGGCGAAATTTGGCAATCCAATATTGCGGTTCTCCTTCGCGACGTCGATCAATAAATGATTAATTCTCAAGCATGGGCTGTTCTCCCACCCTCTATCTCAACAATTTATTCAGTTTATAATTATCAGCGTTTCACTACTTGTATTTCCAATGGTATCAGCATTAAAAAGAGCCCCGGAATACGGGGCTCATTCAATTTCCCGGGCGGATCCTATTTGGAAATCACCATCTTCTTTGTTTCAGTATGAGGATACATACTCATAGCTCCAGGCGTTTGTCAACAAATATATTGGAATATTGTCTACATACATGTTGAATGTTGTCAACAATCTGTAATTATAAAATCGAAAACCTTTATTGATAGCGCACTAGATCCTTCATCCATTGCAAATGCTTCAATATGGTCTTTGCTAATACCACGAAATTGATTTGATCTCTGTGTATCAGTATGAATTACTTTGAGTTTTTCTGCTTAAGTAATATTAGAAATCGAGTACTCAATTGCGCACCAATCTTTTTAGGATAGATTTCAGTAGTGCTTTTCGCTGCTTTTATCAACCGTTTCGTTGTGAATATGCGTGAAACAGCAATGATGAAAACAGCTTCGTAGGTGTTTCACCCGGTGAAGATATATTTGAATGAGTGTTTCTAAGTAATAGGGATATATAGATATCGAGATTAAAACTCAGTACGATGGAGCATAAATTGAAAAAATCTGCTTGACAAAAAAGGGCTTCTTCGGTTCTTTGCATAAACATTCGCATACAGAACAACGCTGGGGGCGTAGTTCAGTTTGGTTAGAACGTCTGCCTGTCACGCAGAAGGCCGCGAGTTCGAGTCTCGTCGCTCCCGCCATAAATTGGGACGCCTGTAATGGCGTCCTTTTTTACATTGAGTAGAAATGAAAATAACGTACCGCTTTCTCGTTGGCTGCTACCGGCTTCTGTTGGAGCTGATCTTCTTTCTCAGCCGTCCGCTGCTTTGGCTGATACTTCCTCTTTATCGATATCGGGGAGCCTTGTATAGCCCGAAAAGTCGCCGGGATAAACCAATATTGTTGCATTGCGCGTCTGTGGGTGAGGTGAATGCGGTAGTACCGCTTATCAATGAATTGGCAAACAAAGGCTATCCCATACATATCAATACGGTAACTGTTACCGGGCTGGAATTGATCAAACGTGGATATCCTGATATTCCTTCTGAACTGGCGCCTCTCGATATCGGATCGTTGAGACGGAGACAATATGCCGCTCTAAATCCCCGCATGCTCCTGATAGTGGAGACCGAGATATGGCCGATGATGCTGGATAGAGCTGCCGGCCATAATATACCCATTGTATTCATTAATGCCCGAATGGGTAGAAAGAGCTTTGATAAATATAATAGCATACAAAGCTTGATTCGCTATCTCGCCCGTAGTGTAAGGATGGTTTTGGCTCAGAGCGATGATGATAGCAAGCGCTTTTATGATTTGTTGGATATCCCCTCATACAATGCAGGGAACCTGAAGTATTGTCTTAGTCTGCCGATTTTTGATCCTGATCAAAGCCGCCGGAAGTTTGGCTTTATTACGGACGATCTGATCTTGGTCTGGGGCAGTTCGCGTCCCGGAGAAGAGGCATTGTTACTGGCAATCCTGCCTTTTCTGAAGCAGCAGCATCCAAATCTCAAAATCATCATCGCACCTCGACATCCCAAACGTTGTGAGGAACTAGAAAAGATGCTGCGAGATACATCATATCGCAAGCTATCCGATAACGCCAGCATGAGCAAAGATATCCTGTTAATAGATTCATTAGGGCATTTGGCAGAGGCATACGCGATAGCAGATTTGGCAATTGTTGGCGGTTCATTCTACGATTTTGGAGGACACAATCCCTTGGAACCTGCATTCTATAGTAAGGCAATCATCATTGGCGAATATCATCATTCATGTAAGGCATCGGTGCAAAAGCTTCAACAAAGCAATGCGATAGTGGTGTCCGATAAGCATAAGCTTGCTGCGGATATTTCGCGTCTGCTTCAGAATACGCGAGTAAGGCAGGATATGGGCCAAAGAGCGAAAATTGTCTTGACGGAAAATGCGGCTGCGCTGCATAATCATATAAAGGGGATTGAGCAATGTCTGAAATGATGCGAGAAGCGATGTATTACAAAAAGCTGAAAAGTGGGACACTGCAATGTGAATTGTGCCCCGCGTTTTGCCTTATTCCTTCCATGGAAAGCGGAAAATGCCGCTCCAGGGAGAATATCGAAGGCAAGCTTTACGCAGTAAACTATGCAAAAAGCGTGGGCCTGAGCATTGATCCCATCGAGAAGAAACCGCTGTATCACTTTCGACCCGGTTCCAGGATATTATCTTTGGGACCAAATTCCTGCAATCTGCGCTGTCGCTTTTGTCAGAATTTTAACATATCTCAGTATGAGAGCCCCACAGTTGAAATCGGGATAGAAGATCTGTATAAGGCGATTCTGGCCAAAAGCACGGTAAAACAAGTGGCATTTACATATACGGAACCAATCACATGGTATGAATATATCCTGGACTTTGCCCAAAAATACCGGGATGTGGACATTGTTTTGATCACTAATGGCTTCATCAATCCTGCACCATTGGAAGAATTACTGCCTTATGTGAAGGCGATGAATATCGACCTCAAATCTATGAATCAGGATTTTTACAAAGAGCAGTGTGACGGAGATCTGAAGCCAGTGCAGCGCACCATTCGGAGAGTCTGGGAAGCCGGTATTCATCTGGAGCTGACCTTTCTGATGATACCGGGATTGAACGACAGTGATAAGGAAATTGAAAAGCTTGGAGAATTTGTAGGTGACATCAGTTGCGATATCCCCCTGCATATTTCCGCCTATCATCCGGATTATCTGAGCGATAACCCACCCACTAGCCTCGACGATGTTGCCAGAGCCATAAGCATTGCCAGAAAAAAGCTACGTTATGTATATGGGGGAAACCTTCCCATAGACGATTTCGCTAATACCATGTGTCCAAAATGCGGTGCTGCCCTTATCACCAGAGGTTTTATGAACACCAGGAACATTGTATTACAAGACGGAAGCTGTCCGGCTTGTAAGCAAGTAATCTATGGAGTATATGAAAAGTAATTATCTGCGTAGCATCAGCATCAGCGATCTCCTTCTGGTGGTGCTCATGGTCGTTGTCGCAGGGCTGAGCTACAGATCGCATCAGGGAAAATCGCGAAGCTTGTATATCTATAAAGATTCTCATCTTGTAGGAATATACGATCTCAGTGAGGCTAGGAACATTGCCATCGATGAACATGTAAAGGTCCAAATAGCTCATGGTAAAGCAAGAATATCCGAAAGCGACTGTCCGGATAAACGTTGTATGAAACAGGGATTCAACAATAACATGCCCATTATCTGCATGCCAAATCATGTAGTATTGGAATTTAAAAATGGGAAAGAGGATCGTAAACTGATCTTATATTAGGAGAAATATGAAAATCGCTTTGTATGCTTCCAATCATGGTTTTGGGCATGGCTCCAGAGTTGCCGCTCTGGCGCAGAGTCTGATAGATTTTGGCTGCTATATATATATCTGTTGTGATCGTCCCTTATTTCTGTTTCAAGAGCTTAGCGACACCCGGTGGGAATATCGAGAGACCAAGATCGATAGAGGGGTGGTGCATAAAGCAAACTTAGTTACCGATCTGGAAAAGACCAAAGCGGCTTTGATGGATTTATTTTCACGCAGAGAGGAATTGGTGAGAAACGAAGTACTTTTCCTGCGAGAAAACGCTATAGATCTTGTTTTAAGCGATATTCCCTTCTTGATCGCTGAAGCATGCTCTTACGCGGAGGTCCCTGTCTTTGGGATCAGTAATTTTGACTGGTATTTCATCTATAACGAGCTCTTTGCTGAAGACGCAGAAATGATCCCAATTCTTTCTGTCATATATTCTTTATATCGGCGCATGGATTGTAGCTTTCTGCTGGATATGGGTTCTCCCAGTAGTGTGCCCGGGTTCAAAAATCCACGGGCTGGAGGCTTGATCGCCAGAACACAAAAACAATATAGGGATGTGTACAACAAATATGGTATCAAAAAGGGCAGAAAGATACTGCTGTTGATGTTTGGTGGAGAGGGTACGATCGATGTTCCAATACGAGAGCTTTGTGAAGCTTGGGATGGCATAGTGATCAATCCCTACAAGGGAATATCCGCTCCCAATCTCCTGGTAGTGAATCAGGATGACGATTTTATCAGCCTGATCAAGCATTCGGATCTTATCATCTGTAAACCCGGATACAGCACTTTTGCCGAGGTGATGAGTATGGGCAAATCCATGATCTATATTCCAAGAAAGAATTACCCCGAGGAAAGAGTTCTGATAGATTCTGTTCGAAATTATCCCGGCGCATTGTTGGTTGACGCTTTGCCGAACAAGGTGGGGGAGATCCGGAAACTTTTTGCACTTGTAGCTCAGGGAGATTTTGCACGCAAAGCAGATAATGTCGCACTGTCCGGAAAGATCATAAATGAACTGATCAAGCTGCGTTATCCCAAGGACAGAGTAGTAAGCGTGTGTGATCTGGGCTCGAACAACATGAACTATCTTCTATACAATAAAAGCCGGAATACAGTGATACATCGCTATTGGTGCACTACTTCTCTGGGAATGGGGTTTTGCGATGGGAAACTATCGGATATCAGTATCACAGGCGCCCTAGATGCAATCAAGGACATTTTGGATGTGGATGCATGTATAAAATCTGAGAAAAGACTGATAGCTACCGGGGTCTCCAGGCTGGCAGAAAACTCTGATGTACTGCTAAGCGCCATAGCACAACGTTGGCAGTTCAAAGCAAAAGTGATAAACGCCAAAACCGAGATGAAATACTCTTGGTTGGCAGCCAGAGACTTGATGCTGCAAAATTCCGCAAACATCACTCTGGACATTGGCGGAGCAAGTACAGAGATAGCTTGGGAAACGTCTGCAGGAAAGCATAACGGCCTGTCCTTACCTTTCGGTCTGATCAATCTATATCAAAACAGTGTCAGAGGGATATCGGTAGATCAAATTGTTTTAAAGGAGCTTAATAACCTTCCCTGCTTTGAAAATATCCGGCTGATTGTAGTGGGACTTACTGCCACCATTTTATTACGTTACATCAGGAAGACAGATGTCGCAAGAAGCCTGGCTGCCAATGGTGAAAGATTGGAAAAGACAGATCTGGCAAGACTGATCCGGGACATATCACAGGCAAAAGTTCATGAGTATCAGGGAATATCTGAAAGTACCAGAGAAGTAGCTTCCATGGGCATAGCCGCTCGAATTGTTCAGCTTGTACTGGACAGATATTCAGGCTCATATTTTGTGGTATGCAACGATGGAATCTCAATAGGATATGCAAAGTGGATGAAATAAACAGCTTTGGACCCGGTGGTTTCAATATCATTGCAGGTCCATGTTCAATAGAAGATTATGATAGCTTGTATCAAAGCGCTTCTGTCCTCAAAAATCTGGGGATCAGATATTTGCGTGGCGGAGCCTATAAGCTGCGCACATCCGTGCACAGTTTTAGGGGCCTGGGAGATTCCGGGATTGTGCATTTGGCTGGAGTGGGTAAAGAATTGGGACTTAAAACCGTCTCAGAATGCACTCAGACCGACAAAGTGGAATATATGGCTCAATACATCGACGTCTTGGCGGTGGGAACCAGAAATATGTACAACTACCCACTCCTGGAACTCATGGGTAAAATAGATAAACCGGTCATACTTAAAAGAGGGTTGGCAGCTACCTATGACGAATGGATGGCGGCTACCGAATATATCATAGAAAATGGTAATGATCGCATTGTTCTCTGCGAAAGAGGGATTCGCACTTTTGAAACCGGAACTCGCTATACTCTGGATATATCTGCTATCAGGGTAATGCAACAAAAAAGTGGGCTTCCTGTGATTATTGATCCTTCGCATGCTTCCGGAAATCGTGATTTGGTGCCGTCATTGGCCTTTGCAGCCATTGCTGCTGGTGCGGACGGTTTGATGATCGAATGTAGTGTGAATCCCGGTGAATGTATTTGCGATGCGGAACAAACAATATCACCTGAGACCTTGAAAACCATCATGAACGCAGTGCCGGAATTGCGCTTGCACCTTAATGGGATAAAATAGTGAAGTTTTTTATAGAAACCTATGGCTGTCAGATGAATGTGTCAGATAGCGAACTTGTTCACACGATACTGCAAGATTCCGGTTATGAACCGGCAAATAACATCGATGAAGCAGATATCCTGCTGTTCAACACCTGTTCTGTGAGAAATCACGCGGAACAGCGTGTTTTGGGCAGAATCTCAAACGAAAGAAATCGTAAGAAAGAAAAACCCTGGTTTCGAATAGTACTTTTGGGGTGTATGGCACAGAGAATAGGGCAGAGGCTCTTGTCGGAAGACTTAGGTATCGACTACGCGGTAGGGGTCGATCAATATAAATCTCTACCCCAACTTTTGACTCAAAACTCTGGTTTTGCGCTGGATTTCAATTCTGAAGAAATCTATGAAGATATGATGCCAGTACATCAGGATTCACTATGTGCTTATGTAACCATCATGAGGGGATGCAACAACTTCTGTTCATATTGTATAGTTCCCCATGTGCGAGGCCGAGAACGCAGCCGTCCTTATAATGATATCCTCAATGATGTTCGTAACGCTGTATCGAAGGGTATGTTGGATATCACTTTGCTGGGACAAAATGTGAATTCTTATCAATGGAGAGACATCAGTTTTCCCGACTTGTTGAAATACATAGCTGAGGATGTCCCCGAAATATACCGATTGCGCTTTATAACCTCACACCCAAAGGACCTTTCCGACAAACTGGTATACCAGATGAGAGACAATTCTAAACTATGCGAACATATTCATTTACCCCTGCAGAGTGGGAACAGCGATATATTAGAAAGAATGAACAGATCCTATAGCTACCCAGCGTATCTCAATAGGATTGAAGCACTTAGAAGCGCAATTCCGGAAATATCAATTACTACGGACATCATTGCCGGATTTCCCGGTGAAAGTGAAGCGCAATTTGAAGATACTATGAATGCTATGCGTCAGATTGAGTATGATTACGCTTTTTGCTTCAAATACAGCCCTCGTGAAGGAACGATAGCCGCAGGTTTTACGGATCAGATTCCGGAAGACATCCGGCTGCAGAGATTGCAACGCATGATTGAGCTGCAGCGTGAGATAACTCTGAAGAAGTTTAAGGCTCAGATTGGCAAAACTGTTGAAGTGTATGTGGAAGACTTCAGCAAAAAAAGTAAAAAGCAAGTATCCGGCAAGACTCGCGATTTCAAGATTGCGGTTTTGAGCGGAGATGAATCCATGATCGGAACCCTGGTTCGAGCCAAAGTGATAAAGGCCACCGCAGGCACACTGATCTGCGACTAAGGTATTTTATGCATAAGATATGTTATGTAAACTTGGGGGCATCGGATATCTATCATAAAGCGCAAACTCTTATCCCCCACACATACTCCTGGAGATAATATGAAAAGTATGACCGGCTTTGGAAAAAGCCATACGAATAATCACAACATTGAGTGTGATATCGAAATCAAAAGCGTTAATGGTAGATACTTGGATGTAAAATGCTACCTGCCTCGTGAATTGAGCTTCTTTGAAATCGAACTGAGAAAAGCAACCTCCAAATACCTATCTCGTGGCTCAATCGAGATCAGGGTCAACATAAATGACTACCGAGAACCTAAACTGCGCTTAAATGAGCTTAAATTGCGCAAGTACTATGATATCATAAAGCAAGCCCAGAAATCTCTGGAGATTGATAGAGATGTATCGATGGAGTTTTTGCTCAATGAACCCGGTGTAATCGAGAATTGCAATCAACTGAATGAAGATGAAGAACTGCATGAGCTTTTGATTCATAATCTCGATATGGCGCTTAAGGCCATTTGTGTGTCCATGGAAAAAGAAGCCAAGGATATTAAAGATGTTCTCAGCCGTTCTTTAGATAAGATTGGAACTGCCCTCGAGCAGGTGGAAAACTCAATTCAACCCTATAAGCAAGAGCTCTTTGATAACATGAATAAACGTATTAATGAAATCGTGGGCAATTATCAATTGGAAAACACTGAACAAAGGCTGATACAAGAGCTTGCCTTATATATAGATAAGTATGATGTACAAGAAGAGATATCACGTTTGAAATCCCACATCGACACTTTTTTTGCTACCATGAGCCAGGAGCGCGAGGTTGGCAAGGCTCTAAATTTTATCCTGCAAGAAATGCAACGTGAAGCCAATACTTTGGGATCTAAGTTTTCCAACAACAATACCTTCAGTGATGTATTGATCATCAAAGAAGAGATAGAAAAGTGCCGGGAGATAGTGCAGAATGTTTCCTGAACCGAAACTGAGCTGGAAATCCTGGCCTTTTGCAGAGCGTCCGCTCAGCTCTGCCCTACTTCTATTGTTTCTGGCTTTTTTAACCGTGTTTCTATATAAACTGGCAGTGCTTGACTGGCAGATGCCGATATTTTACTTTTTGGGACTGGCTCTGGTATATGGTAATCTCCTGCCCTATTTCATCATTACAGAGTACTTTTTGTATGAGGATGAAATACGCGTGCGCTACATATTCTTCAAGATCAGAAGACCGTGGAGTGATTTCGGATGCTTTTACAAAGATAAACGGGGAGTAATGCTTTCCACTTTCAAAATGCCTCGCAGATTGGATCCCTTTCGTGGGCAATCGCTGCGCTTTTCAAAAACTCAAACCGAAGTGCCTGAATTGCTTGAGATTCTTCACAGCAAGATTGGCAAACAATATTAGGTAATATATATGAATAAGAATGAGATATATAGCAAGATAGTAGACATATTATTAACGCTTTATCCTAATGGACTAACTTATAGTGAGATATGCTCACGCGTGGGCACTACGAAAAAAAGTAAGTCCACCGTTAGTGAGGCCCTGAGCAGCCTTATGCTGGATGGGAAACTGGTAAAAGAGAGAAAACGCTACAAACTAAACAGTGAGGTCATCTCATCTATAAGCAAAAAAAGCGAAGAAAGGGTGCCCGGCGATGGTGCTCTTCGTAGCACCCAGCTTATTGAGGGGATTTTCGATGCTACATCTTTGGCCAGAGATCGCTCTTTTGCCTTTGTGAGAACGGCAGATAAGGATTACTTCATCGATAGCGAGGACACCCTGAATGCTTATCATAACGATGTAGTATTGATCGAAGCGCAGAGTCGGAGCAACCGGGGAGAACACGGTGTGGTGCGCAGGATTGTAAAACGTGCCAACCAACAGATACCCGGAGATATATCTAAGGCAAGAAACAAATGGATATTTGTGGCGTCCAATCCCAAGATCCATAATTGGTTTGAAGTAAATGACCTCGGGAATGCTGAACCCGGCCAAAAGGTTATACTTACGGTTACCAACTGGGGAGAACACCTCACCGGGAAAATGCCCGGAGGCAACATTACCGAAATACTGGGTAAATCCGGAGACCCTCAAGTAGAACTATTGGCTGTAATCCGCCAATATCAGCTTCCTCTCAGTTTTCCGGATGCCGTAACAGCTGAAGTGCAAAACTTGCCTTTGGAGCCTGATGAGCAAGAGATAAAAAGAAGACGTGATTTACGAGATGTTTTCACATTCACCATCGATCCAGCCTCTGCTAAGGATTTTGATGACGCAATTTCTATTCAGGAAACAGAACAAGGCTGGCGCTTGTGGGTGCATATCGCCGATGTGGCGCACTATGTTGGCTTGGATTCACAAACCTTTGCCGAAGCGTCAGTTCGGGGAAACAGCTTTTATTTCCCCAAGAAAGTGATTCCCATGATACCCGAGCGCTTATCGAACCAAATCTGTAGCCTCCGCCCCGACGAAGACAAACTGGTTATGACTGTTCAAACGGATTTTGACAGACATGCAAATACACTTAAGCAAAGCATCTATGAGGCAGTTATCCGCTCAGACGCCAGATTGGCCTATGAAGAAGTGGATGAATACTTCGAGGGCAAACCCAGCCGTTTCTCTCCCACTCTGAAAAAAGCTCTCGATGATAGCCGCGTGCTTTCCGGCAAACTAAGCCGGATCAGGCTGGATAACGGCTATGTGTTCTTTGATCTGCCAGAAATTGAGTACTTATACGATGAAGAGGGCTTCGTCCATCATCTGGGAATAGCCGAGGAAACAGAAAGCCACAAGCTGATTGAGAACTTCATGTTGGTGGCAAATGAATACACTGCTTTAAAACTATCCCAAAAAGCCCCGGCATCAATGTACCGCATCCATGAAGATCCAGATCCCCAGAAGATAGAGCGCTTGAAAGAGGTTCTGGATTTCTATGGCATCGCCTATATTGACAAGGAAAACTTGAATAAGAGTGTCCAGCATCTTCTGACATCTTTGCCCAACAAAGACTACCACAGAGTATTTGACCGCATCATCCTCAGAAGCATGAAAAAGGCTAAATACTCACCGCTTCATAAACGTCATTTTGGTTTGTCTTTGGAGAATTATACGCATTTTACCAGTCCGATTCGACGCCTGTGTGATCTTACTGTGCATCATCTTTGCAAGATCCATATACTCCGAAGCTCACATGCCGGGATAAGCAAGGAACAGATCATTCGCTGGGCCAACGTCGCCTCCGAGCAAGAGTTACAAGCAGATGCGGCGGAACGGGACATAGAAAAAGTATATAGCGCAACCTATATGCGCGATAAGGTTGGAGAAGAATTTAGCGGCCTGATGATCTCGGCAAACAGCTCCGGAGCTTTGATCCGGCTCAATGAAATGCCAGTAACGGCTATGCTGCTGAAGAATCAATTTGGCAAAGGGAAATGGGAGTATCGGGATCGTGAGATTCGCTTTGTAAACCCGTCAAATTCAGAGTCCTTTGAACTTCTGGATAGCGTGAAAGTGCGGATCATGGAAGTTAGCGACGATGTTTATCTGGAGCTAACCGGGGATCCGGAGAGTCACACTCATTATCACCGTGTAAAACGGGTAGATAAGAAGAGACGGCCAAATCAGCGCAGAATTATGGTTGACGCCAAATCGGATCGCAAAAAAGGTGACAATAAACACAGAAGACAAGGCAGGAAGAGAAGATAATGAAAAAACCCATCGGGATATTTGATTCCGGCGTCGGAGGCCTCACTGTTTACAAGGCTATCCGCGCCGCTTTTCCGGAAGAAGACCTGATATATTTTGGAGATACAGCCAGGGTTCCATACGGTCCCAAATCTCAGAATACCATCATTGAGTATTCCGTGCAAAACGCCAGATTCCTGCTTCAACAGGGGATCAAAATCTTGATAGTGGCTTGCAACACATCCTCCTCTGTGGCTATCCCCCACCTGCGACAGCTTACCGACATCCCCATCATTGGAGTGATAGAACCGGGAAGCGTAGTAGCCATACGCTCCACCCACAATCTCAAGATCGGAGTGATTGGTACTGAAGGTACAGTTCGCAGTGAAGCATACAGCAAAGCGATTCGCCTGCACAAACCTGATGCAAAGGTGTTCTCCCTGGCCTGTCCACTGTTTGTCCCCATCGTGGAAGAAGGTTGGCAAGATCATCCGGTTGCCAAGCAGGTAGTAAGAGAATACCTGTCACCAATGCTAGAAAAAGGCATTGATACGCTTGTATTGGGCTGCACTCACTATCCACTATTGTCTCATATTATACAGGATTACATGGGCAATAATGTTAATTTGGTTGATAGTGCCGATGCTATCACCTTACATTTGAAAGGATTGCTGCCTGTAGAACATGATGGAAAACCAGGTAAAGATAGCTTTTACGTGAGTGACAATGAAGACAAGTTTGCCGTAATTGCTGCAAGAATATTGAACAATCCCATGCGTTATTTAAAACGCGTCCGGCTCTTTGAGAGCTGGTTTATCGACTAAAATATAAATAATAGAATAGAGGAAAGGTATGAAACCGATTATTTTGACCGCGGCTATCACCGGAGCGGAAACGACCCGCAAGGATCAACCCAATTTACCGATTACACCTGAAGAACAGGCCAAAGAAGCCAGAGCTTGCTTTGAAGCAGGTGCCAGAGTTATCCATCTGCACGTTCGTGAAGATGACGGATCGCCCACTCAAAGACTGGCCAGATTTGAAGATTCTATTTCAGCTATTCGCCAGGCTGTTCCTGAAGTCATTATTCAGATAAGCACCGGCGGCGCAGTTGGCGAAGCTTTTGAAAAAAGACTGGCGCCTCTGGCGTTAAAACCGGATATGGGTACTCTAAATGCCGGTACCCTAAATTTCGGAGATGATATCTTTGTAAATCATCCCAAAGACATAATCCGCCTCGCGGAAGCGTTTAAAGAGTACCACGTGGTGCCTGAAGTGGAAGTATATGAATCCGGAATGATCGACATTGTGGCAAAACTTGTGAAGAAGGGCATCATTACTCATGAACCTCTGCATATCCAATTCGTCCTGGGTGTTCCGGGAGGAATGAGTGGAAAGCCCAAAAATCTGCTTTATATGGCTGAGCATCTGGCAGAAGAAATTCCCAGTGCTACCTGGGCTGTTGCAGGGATTGGCAGATGGCATATCCCCTCATCGATGGTTGCTATGGTAGCGGGTGGACACATCCGTTGCGGTTTTGAGGACAATATTTACTATCATAAAGGTGTGGTCGCGGATTCCAATGCTCAATTAGTAGCTCGTCTTGCCCGTATCGCAAATGAGATCGGGCGTCCCATCGCCAGCCCGGAACAAGCCCGGGATATACTGGCTTTACCGCAAAAGTAAGAAAGTGGAGCGACGATGCATCTTAGCGAAAACGCTCTCATAGTATTACAGAAGCGCTATTTTAGAAAGAATGAGCAAGGAGATTGTCTTGAAGACTGGCCCGCCTTGATAGAGAGAGTGAGTACAAACATAGCAAGAGGAAATGCTGAAAAGCAAAAACGCTTTTACGCTCTTTTGGATAGCGGAGACTTTTTGCCCAACTCCCCCACTCTTATGAATGCCGGTGGAGATTTGCAACAGCTTTCAGCTTGTTTTGTGTTGCCCATCGAAGATTCCATGGACAGTATATTTGAAACGGTAAAAAACGCTGCACTCATCCATAAAAGTGGAGGAGGTACTGGATTTTCTTTCAGTCGACTGCGGGAAGCAAACGCCCGGGTACGTTCCACCAATGGTGTATCCAGTGGTCCGATCTCTTTTATGAAAGTGTTCAACGCAGCTACGGACGCAGTAAAGCAAGGGGGAACCAGGCGAGGCGCAAATATGGCCATCCTGAATGTGGATCACCCCCAGATTTTGGATTTCATAACCTGCAAAAGAGATCCTGATGAGCTTACGAATTTCAATATCAGTGTAGGCCTTACTGAGGCCTTTATGAAAGCTGTAGCCGAGAATGCTGAATATGATCTGATATCCCCTCATACCGGCAAATCAGCAGGCAAATTGCACGCTGCTCAAGTGTTTGACTTGATAGTTGAAATGGCCCACAAAAACGGTGAACCCGGCATCATATTCTTAGATAGGATAAACGATGCCAATCCTACTCCTGCCATTGGTGCAATCGAATCCACCAATCCTTGCGGAGAACAACCGCTGTTGCCAAATGAAGCTTGCAATCTCGGCTCAATCAATCTTGCCTCAATGGTATTGGAAGAAGATCTGGATTGGTCTCGTTTGCGTGCTGTAGTACGAGATAGCGTAGACTTTCTGGATGCAGTCATTGATTCATCCAAGTTTCCCTTGCCATCCATTGAAGAAATGGTAAAAGCAAATCGTAAAATTGGTCTTGGTATAATGGGATGGGCGGACCTGCTGTTTCAGCTCAAAATCCCTTATAGCAGTTCAGATGCTGTAGATCTGGCCTGTGATGTTATGGAATTCATCGATTATGAAGCCAAGAAACGCAGCATGGAATTGGCCGTGGAGCTTGGTAGTTTCCCGAATTTTGATAATAGTATATATGCTTCAGGAGAACTGCATCGTGACGGCAAAAAATGGGAAGAATTGATTGCAGAGATCAAAACGAAGGGTATACGCAATGCCACTCATACCACTATCGCCCCTACCGGAACCATCAGTATGATAGCGGATACATCCAGTGGAATCGAACCTCAGTTTTCGCTAGTATACGTGAAAAGCGTGATGGACACAGAGAAGTTGCTTTATGTGAACAAATGGTTTGAAGCTGCCTTGGAGGAATGGGGGCTGCTTACCCAAGAGCTCTTGGAAGAAGTAAGTCAAAGCGGCTCTGTAGCTCATATCCAGGCCATCCCGGAAGAATTGAAGGATATCTTCCAGACCGCTCATGACATCAAACCAGAATGGCATATACGCATGCAGGCAGCCTTCCAAAAATACACTGATAACGCTGTTAGTAAGACCATCAATTTTGCTAATGATGCTCGCATAGAGGATATCAGCAGTGCCTATCAGCTGGCTTACAAGCTCGGTTGCAAGGGAGTTACTGTATATCGGGACGGTAGTCGTGACAATCAAGTGCTGTCCGTAGGATCTTCCCTATCCGAGAAGGATAAGAGTGGGAAAAAGGTGGCTCCACGCCAGCGTCCGGAGGTTACACATGGCATCACACAGCGTCTTGAAACAGGTTGCGGTCATATGTATGTAACCATCAATACCGATTCTCATGGCCCTTGTGAAGTATTTGTGCAAATGGGCAAAGTAGGCGGTTGTGCCTCTGCCCAGTTAGAAGCCATAGCGCGGCTTTCCTCCCTCGCGCTCAGATCAAGCATTCGCATTGAAGCTATCATCAGACAATTAAAGGGCATTCGTTGCCAATCCCCAATGTGGCATAAAGGCAAAATGATTACTTCTTGTGGAGACGCTGTGGGACAAGCCTTGGAGAATTTTCTTTCCATGCATGCCAATAATGAATTGAAAGACATCCACATAGTTTCGGATACAGACATTCCCAAACAGTCAGAAATGCCCAAAACCAAGGTGGCAACTTGTCCTGACTGCGGTTCTTCCATAGAGCATTTAGAAGGTTGTCTCAAATGTCCATCTTGCGGATGGTCAAAGTGTTAAGGAGTTGCGATGCGTTGTAAAAAGTGTAATGCCCGCCTTGCAGAGCATGATCTGTGGTGTGTTTTCTGTGGCATGGTAAGCCCGGTGATACATACTGAACTGTCCTCAATGAGTAGTATGAAACGAACTCGTAAAGCCTTGAAGGCAAAATACTCGGAAATGGTTCCCGCAACCGGTTTCAGCATCATTATGGGAGTTATTCCAATAGCAGTTTTGATATGGGTATTTCATAACTACATTCATACAGATGGCACGTCTCAATTTCTCTTGACGCTTATGGCAAAAGCACTATTATTTAGCTTGGTAGCCCCGTTTATGTTGCTGCCATTCAGCCGTATCAGCGCTTCTGACAGCTATGAATTGAAATTGAGCGCTATATTAGCACAGTTAAAACACTATCCCCGCTATTTTGTATTCAGCTTGATCAACGCCATCTTTTTCGTGCTGATATATCTTATCTGTTTTGGCTTTCCTGGTTTTGCCAGCGATCCGATATTGCGACTGGTATGGATAGTATTGCTGAATTATTGGGCTGCCATAGTAGCGCCTGCCCCGGTTATTATGGAACGTATGGAAATTAATCCACTAAAGGCTATTGCACTCAGTTACCGGCATCTTCACGACGTGAGATGGAATACCTATTTACTGGTTTTGGTCTTGGGAATCCTGAATATACTGGCTTTCAGTCTGGCAATCTTCCCATTGCTCTTTACCTTACCGCTCAGCTGGTTTGCCATTCGTGACTACACAATAAGATTGGAACAGTATGAGTTGTTTGATTATAGGATGTAACACATGAGCAAGAATGAGATAATATCCCTTATAATAGTTCTGGCAGTAATCTCTTATGCTACTTATAAATTCATTACTAGGGAATATACTGAGACACGCAGCAAATACATTCTGGACACGATAGTAGAAATATCCGCTACATCAAAATCCAAGAACGTTGGAAATGAGATTGAGGCCGTATTCACTTACATTCAAGCACTGGAAAAGAAACTCAATGAATACGATCCACATAGCTTGATCGCTCAAATAAACGACAGTAGCGACGATGTATTCCCCATGGATCCGGATTTGTACAATCTCCTCGTAGTTTCTGACAGCTTGTACAAGATGAGCGATGGCAGCTTTGATCCCAGTATCAAGCCGGTATGGGATCTCTGGGGATTCAACAGCGAAAATCCAAAAGTACCGGATTCGCTTTTGATAAAGGATACTCTGAAGAAAGTAGACTTTTCCCGGATACGATATAATGACAAAAACCTTCACAAGCCTGCCGGAATGCAGCTGACTTTCGGCTCAATTTCTAAAGGCTATATCTTGGATAAAGCTATGGCCAACATGAAGAAGCGCGGTTTGTATCGGGGCTTTATCAATAGCCGTAGTTCCATGTGCTTCTACGGCTACAAGATAGCGCCTCTGGTTTACATTCAGCATCCCCGAAAAGCGGATGACAGTATCGCGAGCTTCCGCATCAATGAACTCAGCGTGGGCACCAGCGGAGATTACCAGCAATTCTTCGAGCAGGACGGCATCCGATATCACCACATCTTGAATGCTAAAACCGGTATGCCGGTAGAAGACATCTTTTCGCTTACTGTTGTTGCAAAAAACACCGCTTTTGCCGATGGGCTTTCGACCGCTTTATTTACGATGGATCCGAACACAGCTCTGCAGATTGTAAGTGATCTGATGCAAACTAATTGCATTATATACCATGAACTTGAAGACACCATAGTGTCCTTGAAAAGCGAAGGTATACGCGATTTGGAATTCAGTGAAAAAATATGACAATACCAGATATTCAAAGTCAGGCTGATACCCGCAAGATTGCCATCGATAAGGTGGGGGTAAAAGGCTTGAGTTACCCGATTGTTGTAGAAGATCGCGCTAATGGCGAACAACACACGATAGCGGATCTAAATATATATGTGGATCTTCCCCATCATCTGCGGGGTACCCATATGAGCAGATTCGTAGAGATTCTTCATCATTATCACAAAGAAGCCCTGATCGGTAATCTGGAACCGTTTCTGAGCGAACTGAAAAAGTCTCTCAATGCACAAGCTGCATATATTGATATCAATTTTCCCTATTTCATCAATAAGAAAGCTCCGATATCCAAAATCGCTTCGCTTTTGGCTTATGACTGTATATTCAGTGCCTCTTTGAAAGATGATTTTGAACTGCTGATCGGGGTAATTGTGCCTGTAACTTCACTATGTCCATGCTCAAAGGAAATCTCTGCAGCGGGCGCACATAATCAACGCAGCAAGATCACTATTAAGGTGAGCTACAAAGAATTTGTGTGGCTGGAAGAACTGATTGAGCTTGCGGAGCAAACTGCTTCTTGCGAGATTTACTCTCTATTGAAGCGAGTAGACGAGAAGCATGTGACCGAGAAAGCTTATGCGAATCCCAAATTTGTAGAGGACATCGTCCGCGAAATCACCATCAGATTGCAGAATGATCCCAGAATCACAGGCTTCTACGTGGAATCCGAAAACGCAGAGTCCATCCATCTTCACAACGCATATGCGATGATATCAAGACCCGTCAAATGAAGATCAGCGATATTCCTCAGATAGCGCTGGGAACCTGCACAACGCCTAACGCTTTGCGCATGCTTTATGCTCCCGTCCAAAACTGTCAGCTAGTCTGCCTTCAATTGTACATTCGGGTAGGCAGTATCCACGAAAATGATGATGAACGCGGTTTTGCTCATTTCCTGGAGCATTTGCTGTTCAAATCAACCCGGGAATTTCCTAACAACTCTATCAACAGAATCGCTAGCGACATTGGGGCAGTACTGAACGCCTATACAGATTTTGATACTACATGCTATTATCTTACCTTGCCCTCAGAGCATCTGGAAACCGGGTTGAAGATATTGGCAGAAATGGCGATAGCGGCGAATTTCAGTGCGAAAGACATGCGTGTGGAACGCAACATTATTCTGGAAGAAATTCACCAATATGAAGCAGAACCTGAAATGAGCTTTGTGGAGTTTGTTCAGGGCAATTACTTTGACAACAGCCCCCTAAAGCATCCAGTGCTAGGCTATCCGGCATCTCTGAAGAAAGCTACTCAAGCCCAGCTGATGTCATTTTACAAAAAACACTATCGCCCCCAAAATGCCTTTCTGGTCGCAACAGGGGATTTCGATGAAAATACACTGAAAGGATTGTTTCACAGATACTATGAAAACTGGGAACAAAGCTCGTATCAGGTCCAAGATCCGAAATCTACTCTGCCGAATAGTTTCAGGATCTTCCAACGAGCCAAAAACGGTCGTGACATCATTGCCATAGCACTGCCGGAACTCAATGAGAGCCATCCCGATAGTGAAGCTCTGCACATTGCTATCCGGTATCTGGCCATCGGCAAATCGTCCCGATTGCATAAAGAACTGGTAGAAAAAGAAAAGATCTGCTCCAGTGTGAAAGTAAGCTCACTGAGTGGGCTACTGCCGGGCGCAAGTGTAATTATGTTTTCTCCCACCGGAGCCGGTAGTATTGCCGCTATTATCAGGTATTTTTTTAAAGCTCTCAACGATGTCTTGGCCGAGGGGCTACCATCGCAAGATTTCGCATTGGTGCAGAAGGATATTATTCACAATTGGTTGTACAGCTTTGATGGAGTAGAAAACCTTGCAAACCTGATAGCCGCAGAGGAGTTTAATGGGGATCTCTCCAGAATACACAATTTCGGCTCCTACATAGATAGCATCCAGAACGATAATCTTCTATACGCGGTACGGAAACACTGGAATCACAATCGCTTGGCTCTGTTTATTCAAAACAAGCACAAGTTACCGGATGAGATTGAGCAGGTATGCGATACTGCCATCAAAGTAACACTGCAGCCCCTCCCACAATTGGTTCCAGTTAAAGATTCAAAATTGGGGAGCTTCAAACCCATTATGCACGGGAAGATAGAAGCGGCAACTCCACAGTACCACAGTCATACATTGAGTAACGGTTTGAAACTAATTTACAATTATCAACCGGAACGAGATATATGCGGCTTTGCCCTATCCTCTCCCCTATCTCAACTTAATGAAAACAAAACCGGGCAAAACTACTTCTCGACCGCTTTGATGCTGTATGGCACAGAACAACGCAGCCATGATGATATCATGCGCTTTTCCAGAGAACACGGCTTCAACATCCGGGTATTGCATCATCTGGACAGCACATTATTCCGCGGCCGCTGCCACAAATCCAATCTGGAAGAAGTGTTGGAATTGCTTAGTGAGATCATTCAGCAACCCAAGTTCGATAAATCATACTTGCAGATGCTGAAGAGTGCCGCGGCAGACAACATCCGCCGGGAGCATGATTATCCCGTCAGTGTGGCATACAAAGCTTGGTTTCGCAAGCTTTTCGGTCCGCGCAACAATCTATTCAGTTCCACCGGCGATATCCGGGATATTCAGCAAATAAGCCTTGCTGATTGCCGCGATTGGCAGCAGAATTGGCAATTGGGGAAGGATTTTGCCCTATGCATAGTCGGTTCACTGCCTCCTGCTTATGTATATGATCTGGCCTCGAAATACTTATCTTTTGGCGATGCAAACTCGCAAATTACTCCTCATAAACTCATCTATAAGCCCGGCCCAATTAAACCGAGCAGAAGCTACAAGCATCTGGATCAAGCGATTATCCATGTAGGTGGCCTGGCCTGCCCGGCCAAAAACATAAAAGAAAACTCCGCTTTTCACATCTTGGCGCACATCCTTGGCGGAGACCTCTCCTCCAGATTCTATGATATTCTGCGAGAAAAAATGGGTTTTGCTTATCAAACCGGTTTCGATTTCTCGTCAGTGAAGGATCTGGGCTTCTGGTATGCATACGCTTTTTGCGATTCTCAGCAGCATGTGCCCTGCTTGAAGGCGGTGCTGGATATTCTAAATAGTGTAGTGAAAGAAGGTATCAACGCGCAAGAATTGTATAGTGCCAAAAACTATCTGATAGCAATATCACGTATGGACAATGAAAGTGTCTCCTATAAAGCATCCGGGATAGCCAATTTACTATCTCTGGGATATGATCTTGATTACTATCTTCAGAGGGAAGAACGCATTAGAGCGTGTACCCTGGAGGATCTGCATCAGCTTGCCCAAAGCTACCTGACACCACAAAACCAACAAATACATGTGATGGTATAAGTTATGAACATTCTGGGAATAGATATCGGCTCTCGCAATACCAAAATCGTATTGTATGATACACAAAAACATAAGATCGCTTTCAGTGCATATAAAGCAACAGATATTTCCGCGACTCAAACTGTAAATAACTTGCTTGAAGATATGTACCAGCGCTTGGGGCCTGTTTCTATCGACAGATCCTGCGTTACCGGATATGGACGAAAGCTCTATCGTGATGCGGACTTGGAAAAAAGCGAGATAAGTTGCCATGCCAGGGCTTGTTCCTATCTGTTTCCAGAGGCGAGAACCGTTATCGACATCGGCGGACAAGATTCCAAAATAATCAGTCTAAACGCTGATGGCAGTGTGAAAGATTTTGTTATGAACGACAAATGCGCTGCCGGCACGGGAAGATTTTTAGAGATGACTGCTATGCGGCTGATGTATGACCTGGATAGCCTTTCACGGCTCGCCTCTGAATCCGATCAAACAGTTCCGCTCAGTTCTACCTGCGTTGTTTTCGCGGAATCAGAAATCATAGGTTTGCTAGCCGGTGGACACAAGGTAGAGAACATCGCCCGCGCTGTAAATATGAGCATCGCCAAGCGCATCTATGCTCAGATGGCACCGCTACAATGTGAAACCCCAATTGTTTTCACCGGCGGTGTAGCTCAGGGCACGGATCTTGCCTTCTGTATCTCAAACATTCTTGCCACAAAGCTTCTTATCCCAGACGATCCGGAGATAACAGGAGCCTTGGGCGCGGCTCTGATAGCTTTATGAACTATGATTATCACATTCATAGCGAATTCAGTTACGACAGTCGGATAATAGGCGCAGATTTACTGATAAAAGCCCTTGAATTGAACTTTAATGAGATTGCCATCACTGAACATCTGGATCTCTTGCCCCAAGAACTGTCTGTGTATGGTCTGCCCTCTTTGCAGAAGTATTACAATTACTGCGTCAGATTGCAAAAGGAACATCCCGGTATTACCTTGCGTATGGGTATAGAGATCGGAGATTACCACAAAGTAAAGGATTTTGCCAAAACCTTGGTATCCGGTTTCTCCTTCTCCCCTATCCTTGGCTCTGTGCATTTTTTGAATGATCATACAAATGTGGCTATTCCACTCTCCACTCCACTTACTCCGGATCAAGTAAAAGACTATTACATGCAAAACCTGCAACTGGCTCAAAGCTGTGATATCGATATCCTGGCTCACCTTGGAGTGTATAAACGCTATTACACACATGTGCCGGACGAAAGTGCTGTGCAGGGTATTATCGATGAGATATTGCACACCATCATCCGGCGAGATATTGCCTTGGAGATAAACTTGAGCAGCTTGCGTAAACCCTATAAACAGATCATCCCGGAAGTTGTTTTGATCGATCGCTACCGTGACCTGGGAGGCCGATACATATCCATCGGATCGGATTCACATCGTATCGATCACTTCGATAGGATTCCTGATTTTGTGCTTGATATTTGTAAAGGATTTGATCCACCCCGCTTAAGTTAAGATCACACTGAAAGACTGTTTTTTATAAAAAGCTTAACCGTCCAATCAATTCGATTTATGATTTTGTTCCCAAGTATCCAGAAATGCCCGAAACTTCTTTTCTACCATTGGTATATCATCTTTGCTGTTTACGTAGAATGGTTCAGAATATTCAATCAGAATTTTGGCAAAGGGCTTGGGAAATCTGAAGCGATCCCAGGAATTGAACACCCACTCCCGATTCGTATGACAGGCTACCCCCACGATGGGTATCCTTGCCAATAATGCCAGTTGAAACATTCCCGGATGGATGGTGCCCAGCGGTCCTTTGGGGCCATCCGGCGTGATAGCAAGGGACTTTTCTCTGGCATATCGCAACATTCCCTTCAAGGCTTGGGAACCCCTTCTGCTGCTGGATCCCCTTACAATGCTATACCCCAATACACTAAGTGGTCCGGCGATCAATTCTCCATCTTTTGAAGAGGATACCATTACAGCTATCGGATCACCGGCACGCTGAAGAGCGCAATGCATCAAATTCCGATGCCAAAACCCGTATACCACTATTAGATTCCTGGGCTGGTTTTGTACTTCAAAGCGTAAAGTAAGCTTGATCAGACTCAATAATCCGGCAGCCAGGTAATTGAATATGAGTGATGCAAACTTAGCCATAGGTTTTCAGTAGATGATCGATGATCTTTGGCACTTCCACACTGGGTTTCTTTTCGCCCAGTATTGCTCTCAGCTTTTTTAATTCAAGCCTCACAACATCCCGCCGGGGGCTCCCGATTTGCATATCTCTGATCTTTTCATTGATCATATCGGGATTTGCTGCATGCTGAACCAATTCAGGTAAGACATCATTATCCAGGATGATATTTGGTAAACCTATATGCGATACACGTATCAAGTGCTTACCTATCAAATATGATATGGGATTCGCTTTGTAACAAATCACTGTGGGAGTACCCACATAGCCGGCTTCCAGAGTAACGGTGCCTGATGTACATACCAATACCTCGCAGTGACGCATCATATCATAGGTATAGCCATCAATGATGTTCAGATTTCCCATTCCGGTTCCGGAAACCATCTCCATAAACATAGCATGATTTACACTGTGGGATTTTGAGATCAGGATTTCATATTCTTTGGGGTCCCATTTACGCGCTGCGTTCAAAAATACAGGAAGCATCTTTTTGATTTCGGAATTCCTGCTGCCGGGAAAAAATCCCAGCCATTTCTTATCCGGATTGAGATGGAAGAATTTTGCAAAGTAATCCTTATCCATTTTGTGTTCAATTTCTTCAGCTATGGGGTGCCCCACATACGAGCAAGTCACATTGTGGATATTCAGCATTTCCTCTTCAAAAGGCAATATACAAGCAGTATGACGTACACTTGCTTTCAGCTTTTGCACTCTTTCATGTTTCCACGCCCAAAACTGAGGAGAAATGTAATACAGCACAGGGATGCGATACTCATCTGCCAAATGGGCAATACGCAGGTTAAAACCGGGATAATCTGCCAGAATGGCGATATCCGGTTTGTCCTCTTCAAACAGTTGGCGGATTCTTCGCTCTACCTTCAAAAAGAAAGTAATATGCTTCAAAACTTCCACAAAGCCCATTACGGCAAATCGATCGAAGGGATATAGGGCTTTCAAGCCTAGGGCCTGCATTTTTGCCCCGCCGATTCCAATATGCCGATATCGTTTGCCATCCTTTGCGAGGGCCTTCATGATTAGCTCGCAATGCAGATCACCGCTGCTTTCCCCTGCCAGCCAGAATACTTTGATCTCTTTTTCCATCAGTGCACCGCCAATTTGCCCATCACCGATAGTGGAGTTACAATGGCACTGGCCAAAATCACTCCTAATACTATGTAGAGCATGGATTTCCAAAAACTGATCCCGAATATCCTGGCTGCAAGAGCCCCGGTCCATCCCCCAGTGCCCGGCAAAGGTATGCCCACAAAGGAGGTAAGCCCGATCGCTTCATATTTTTCTATAGCTTTGCCTTTGCGCCGTGTCCTGGCAAAGATCCAATTTGTGAAACGTGCACCAATGGAAACTTTGCTGATCAGACCAAAGAACCATTCTATCAAAAGCAGTAAGATCGGGATTGGCACCATGTTTCCGACTATGGATAATGCTGCTGCTTCAAACCAGTGCATTTTGAACACAATAATTGCCACGGGGATGGAGCCGCGCAATTCAATCAGTGGCAGCATCGAGATTATCAAAACAATCAGCCTGGGACTCAATCCTTTTGCTTCCAACCAGTTCACGGTGTTATCCGAAAAGGATGAAGCTGACAATCCGCCCCATAAAAATAGCATAATAGCTAAACTGATTATCACTTTATAATGTACTCTTTTCAAGCAATTCTCCTAAGATTTCTCTATTGAGGCATATTCCATTTTCATGCAGATTTCTGTCAATCACAAATGCTTTTTGCCCGTCGATAACAAGAGCAAGAAATGGTTAACAGTGTTAATGGTATTTATGAGCCGGCCCTGTATATTGGTTCTGCGGTGCTCTATTCCTCGCTTCTGCCTCTTCAAAACATCTGCGTTATGCTTTGGAGCATAAGTCGATAGCGCATGCGGTTTAGGACGGCTCTCAGGATATTTCCTTCCTTCTGGGCAATATCCATTCTCACTACCCATCAAGCTTACAAAATCAATTATCTGCCAGAGATAACTCCCTTGGCTTGGGAAGCATACTCCACTTGAAGTGATAGATATATTTTGCCATGGTTTTTGGTATTTGTGGTATTTACCTAAAAGACCACAAATATCTAACCTTTGCTCCCTGTATTCGAGACCTTCATCACTTCTTTATCAAGCCTTCATCAAGCGTTA
>DHSO01000013.1:72952-73167 GCA_002410505.1 Cloacimonetes bacterium UBA5284
TCATCAAGCGTTAATAATTAACGCTTGATTAACGCTTGATGACCACTTGATTAACACTGTCTACAGAGCTGACAGAGAGATTGGGAAAATGGTCTTTCCTGATTGAAAAGAGTCACTGAAATTGCAAATTGGGTCACCGAAAACTGCAAATTCCAAAATAGATACAAATCCAAGACTCTAAATACTACCTAACGAAACACGTACTGGTATATTGC
>DHSO01000032.1:0-1190 GCA_002410505.1 Cloacimonetes bacterium UBA5284
ACTCTTTCCGATGAGTTTTCTTTCAACTCAATATTCCAGATATCGCCTAATAGTCAGTATGCAAATCGTTTACGCATTGATTTGAGAAATTCCGCTTTTTACAACAACTATCAGTCGAACACCAATCAGATGACCAATATCAGATCCTTGAACGATACACTTTTCATCAGCAATTGCACTTTCGCGGGCAATACCGGGGGCGGCGTTCCACTGTGCGTACAAGGGACAAGTGTATTGACTAACAATATCTTGCACAATCCCGACAGCGTGTACCAGATTCTGGTGCCCAACAATACTTCTTCCGGGATCTTCAGTTCGCTGACCTTATATTATAACAACATCTTAGGCGGATATTCGGGAGTAATAAGTCAATCCGGGCAGAATCCGGTGTGGTGGCTAACGGGCAACAGCGACGTCGATCCTCTATTTGTCGGAGAGGGGAACCGACCATATCTGCTCAGTCCGCTATCGCCCTTGATCGATTCCGGCAGGCAAGCGGCAAGCGGAATAATCGAAGATAGCAGGGACGCCGCGGGAAATGAACGCTATTGGGATGGGGATGGCGATGGGATCAGCATTATCGACCTCGGAGCTTATGAATACCAGCCCATCTATCAACCCATCGATCTCATGGCAGAAGCCACGGATAGGCAGATCTTCCTTAGCTGGCAGATGCAAGCTCCGCAAAGGGGATTGAGCGGATTCAGAATCTATCGCAACGGTGCTGCCTACGCGGATATACTGGATCCGGCAGCGCATGCTTTTCGGGATTACAGCGCAGAGGAAGATACTCTGTACTACTATCTCAGCGCATTATATGGCAGCGTGGAATCGGCAAGTTCAAACACGGTGATGGTTATCCTTAATCCTTCCGCTAATACGGATGAGCAAGCGTTAGCCGGATACAACAAGATAAGCGTATCTCCAAATCCCTTCAACGAATTGGCAGTTATCAGCTACACTCTGGAGAAACAAAGCGAGGTGGAACTAAAGGTCTATAACCTGAAAGGACAATTGATTAAAACCTTGCACAAAGGCTCGCAGAATAAGGGAGAGCATATACTGGCCTGGGATGGCAGTGACAACAGGAATCAAGCAGTATCCGCCGGCTTATACTTTCTGCGCTTGAGTGCATCCGGTGGCATTCTTAAGACTCATAAAGTGCTGAAGCTTTAGTACCTGTGTCTTCC
>DHSO01000032.1:1411-1836 GCA_002410505.1 Cloacimonetes bacterium UBA5284
TGCCGATAAGTGCCGTAGGCACGACAGTTTAGATAGCCGCGTAGATCCAATGACAATCCTTGAGAGTGCCGTAGCTACGACAGTTTAGATAGTTATCGATAGTGTAAAATGCCGATAAGTGCCGTAGGCACGTCAGTTTAGATAGCCGCGTAGATCCAATGACAATCCTTGAGAGTGCCGTAGGCACGACAGTTTAGATAGCCGCGTAGATCCAATGACAATCCTTGAGAGTGCCGTAGCTACGACAGTTTAGATAGTTTCGATAGTCACGAAACAGATTGAGTGCCGGAGGTACGACAGTTGATAGCGCGGGGTGAAGCTCAGAGCCCCCACAAAATTGCGCAGCGATTTTGTGGGGTGTAAGGAGCGGAACCCCGGGATAAATCGAAGAGAGTAATAATATTATTTGTTTTAATCCCCCCTCC
>DHSO01000032.1:2086-27420 GCA_002410505.1 Cloacimonetes bacterium UBA5284
ACCCCTCCGGGGTTTGGGCGACGTTGCCGTATAATCTCTCATATATCTTTTTAAGCGTGCCGTAGCTACGACAGTTTAGATTCCCTGCAATAACACCATTATCACTATATACCGCAAAGCTTTATGCCGCTATAGACCAAAAAGACCAAAAGAATCACCTGATTTCACCCTGCTTTATCGCCGTTCATCACTTCTTTATCAAGCGTTCATCAAGCGTTAATTATTAACGCTTGATGAACGCTTGATGACCACTTGATTAACACTGTCAACAGAGGTGGAAAAATGGCATTTTCAGCATATCCACACTATAGCACCTCAATGGGTATAGACATCAAACACAATCCGGAATAGCGGTTGTGGTGCTCCTGATACTTCTTCAAAGGGTAGGTATTGTATTTGTTTCGGTCAACCCGGCCGGGCTTATTACTACTTTCTCCCATTTCCTTATCAAGAATCTGTATCTCTTATGATGGCTAAATGAGGTGATATCATCACTTTCATCTTTGGAAATGATGAGTACAGATTTGATGTATCCGGGTGATCCTGTGTATCTCGCTTCGTGAGAAGAATCTTTTTTTCGATATGAGGCGCTGATGGAGCCGGTATCTCCAGATACAAAAGAACCCCGAGCTGTTACGCCCGGGGCACATGATTTGTATATTATTTTATTTAAGCTTCAGGATTCTGGTAACTTTCGTCTCATCCTCTGCGGCAATCTTTACGAAATACACGCCTTGCGCCACTTGTCTACCGTTGTGATCGCTGCCGTCCCAGCTTATATTGATGCTTCCTTTGGTATTGGGCAGAGGCAGATCTCTTACTTTCTGACCACGGATATTGTATATGCTGAGCATGCCATCGATCTGTTTGTCAGTTTCCAGATTCAGATTGATTGCCGTGCTGAAAGGATTGGGATAGCATTTAAGGCTTATCACCACCGGAACTTGCAGCGGGTCGTCGGAGGATATGGGTGCAATGTTGCCATATTTGTGGATGATGATTCCGCCCATATCGCCGGTGCGATACCATAGGCAAGCATGAAGGATATTGGCAGTGGGATTGCTGAAAGTAATTCGTGATTCGCTAACATCCTCGCCGTAAAAACCTTCAGGCAATGCCATCTCATAGGTTGTATCGGAGAATTGCCCGTTCAAATCCAGCCTGTGGATCCTGGCGCTGTTATTCTCCACAGCAGGCGTCACCAGCAGGAATCCGTCCATGATGCGGCTGAGCGACACAAAATCGTGGCTTTGAGGGATTTCGAATACGGTATTGGCCTGCTCGCCATCGATGTCACTTATTACCAGCCTATAGCCCGGAGTTTCTGCGAGACTGCTCTTTTGTAAGCTGAGCACATCACTGTTGTCCAGCAGCTTGGCTTGCACTATCTCCCAATCTTCACCCGGATTCTGTGGGTATGCCGCGTCTTCGGTCATAAAAGTATTGTTCAAGTGGTAAAGCCAGCTTCCATCGTGATAGTCGATGGATTTGTTGCGCACCGTTTCGTAGGCTCGGTGCCATTTCAGGATATCTACTTCATTGGCATCTCCATCGGAAATCAACGCACCCGGACTCCAGATGTCTCTTCGGGGAGAGAAGGGGAAACTGCGTTCATCAGCGAAATGTTGAATATCGTAACCAACTCCGGATCCGGTGGTTCCGGGATAATTGATTGCTTGCAATGTAAGATCAGGAATAACCGGGTCGTTATATGGTACGGATGGAGTTACGGGTCCACCACACATATCCATGGGTATGTCCCAGTAACCGTCGTTGCTCGGATACGCGGAGTCATTTCCGGAACGATGAATATATCCGCGTCGATTCTGATACAAGGCTCCATACAAATGTACTGTACCTCTTTCAAGGTAAGGATGTGTTTCAGGCCATAAGGGATTGTACCAAGGGTAATCTATTTGGGGGGGCCAAGGTTGGTATTGAGTGGGAGGATATTTGAACCGATGGAGATCGATCCAATCATAATAGTATTCATCTCCCTCATGAGTTACATTCACCGAAGGTGTAGAGGGATGAGGATGCTGGTATTCAAAGCTGAAGAATCCGGCTTCAAAATCGGGGTCCTCGCCGATTTGGTAGTCGTTGTTCAAGGCAATAAGATCAGCATAGATAAGGATAGGAGTTTCGTCTGCCTGACAATTTGGATGAATCCGGACATTGGTTTCCGGATGCTTGTAACCATATTTAAGTTGGATCGATTTGTCCGATATCAGAGTAACTTTATCGCTAGTGTTTGTGGACGTATCTTCTCCCGGAATCGTATTACTGAGTAAGATATCGCCGATCAGATAGATATCACCGGAACTGTAAAAGCTTTTATTGCCGCTGAATGTACCCTTGATCCACAAAGTGGCATTGGTATAAAACTTCTCTGAGAGAGTAAAGTTAACTTCAGTCCAGATAGTATCTCGAGTGGCAAAACTATTCAAAAACAAAGAGTCTGCCTGCGAATCAAAAATGGGTGGATATACATCCCATACATCAGCCCAGCTATCAACCGGCTCCGATAATCGCCCAATGAATCCGCTGGCACTATTGCCGTTTACGTCCAGCATCAGGATGCAATCCCCATCCACAATGTACTGTGTATCAGCGTTGTCCCTGTAGTCCTTTTTGAAAAGTGCCGGCTTAATCTTCAGATCGTTTACATTAGCCTGCTCGGTTAATCCGCCCAAGAATACTTCATCCACCGGATAATCAAAACCGCTGATCACTTTGCCGGATATGATTACCGGATCATGGAACACCGGCAAGCCACCTACGTTTTTGATGAACAAATCTCCATTCACTATGGTGCTGCCGTGCACTTGATGTATGCCAGAATAGTATAAATTGCTACCATTCGGGCTGAGACTCTGACTCGAGTAATTTGATACATCCTGATCACCCGGTCGAGAATTGACCGTGAACGAACGGTGTATCCCATCCCTGGTCGTAATAATCGGCTGAGGATCATTAGAATCCATGATGTTACCAGTTAAGGATGTTCGGTCCCATGAATTCCCATAGTCCGATGAAGTCCACAGCACAGTTTCATCATCCATTTGAGCCATAATGCTGATATTGGGAAGATCTACCATGATGCTCGGTTTGGAATTTGCGGGAATTGTCTCAAAGCTTCCCAAACTAAGCTGAGAAATGTTTCCATGACAAGATTTTACAAAAGTCATAGTATCATTGCTTCTCGTTACATATACAGCATAGACAGTGTCGTCTACCGCTGCGATCGCATTTTCAGCTCCGAAAGCATCAGCGATGATATCAAACTGGTTCTCCCCTTGCCATTCCAGAGCAAGGGCATTTCCGAAGATGATCGCTAAAGCCAAAACAACAACAAAGCGTTTCATTCACTCCTCCCTTTGTTTCATAGTTTATGTCACACTATAAAAGTTTGCAAATATAGCAAGCAATATTTGTTCCAATAACTCGCAAACTATTTTCTTTGTTGAACCCAATCCCTTATCCGAAAGTAGATCATGTTTCATTCAGCTAAGATTCTCTAACACAACATTGTGCAAATCAAACAAAAATTTACGTGCGCAGCAAGAATCGCTGCGCCTGCCCTGAAAACATTCTGATTTTATACCCTTTTCTCGCAATTTAACTTGACAGCTGAACCAGATATGATTGAATTTTGAGAAAGACCTTTACTTTGGGAACAAAGGTAAATTACTTGCGTTATAATGTTCTTGAGGCAGCGGTGATGATGTCCTACACTCCTCATTACAAGATCGCCATGGTGTGGAACATCGTAAGCGTAGGCAATCCCCGCGCTAGCGTGCATTTGTTGCTCGCCCATGCCGAGGATTTTTAGTGAAGATGAAGAAGGTGGGTTTAGCCTTCGGAGTTGGAGGCATAAAATCACTGGGAAAGAAAGCATCCGGAATGCTGGAGTTTATGAATTTAGCAGAAGATAGTTATGGTGATTTACTTGGTGATGCGGATAGCATGTTACTGCTGGGTGTCCGGTTCCGTGAAGCAAGTACCAGCTGGGATATCGGCGCCATGAGGCCCTTGAGCATTCATGAGACCCCCGACGAGTTTATAGCTTTTCCCTTTGTAAAGGGTACTTTCCTATTCTGATATCGTTGATTGGGGCAGCGCATCAAAAGGCGTCCCTCAACTCGCCTTAGCGCGTCTCGTTGCTAGCAAAGATCTCCGCGCCAAAGCGATACAGCTTGGCGTCAAGCTCTTTGTATGCCCCGTCCGACAAACCCGCCTTTCGGCACAGATGCGTCAAGAAGGTCGCTACATCCCATTTCCACTCCAGAGCTACCTGGGGTAAGAGCAATCCGCTGCCTTCGGGATGATCGATGTACAGACCGTCTCTGCCGATAACAATATCCGTAGTGTTGTTCACCTTCTGCAGTTCGCTGAGAATGGATATTTCGATCCGGATAGCGGGAAACTCCCTTATGGAAAGCGGAGGGAAGCGCGGATCCCGGAAGGCTGCCGCCAAAGCCATCTCCCTCACCGAATCTACAATGCTCTTGTAGGGCAGAATGTAACCGATACATCCCCTGAGTTCGCCGTCTTTATGCAAGCTCACAAAGATACCCCGCTTCTCTTGGAATGCGGGATCATCCGGAGTATGATATGGACTTTGATCCAAGCTGTTTTTAATCACCGCAGCGGCATATTCCAGCAATTGATTGGCTTGCTCCAGGCTATACATTGTGCCTCCTATTCAAAAATTTTGGCTGCCAGATATCCCACTACCTGGTTGTTCATTCCGGATACCTTTCCGGAATGAGTGTAATCGATCACTCTCACTTTGGGAGATCTATATTGTGAAGCCATGTACAGCAATGTCGCTATCCCCCCAATGCCGCAGGCCTCCAGCTTGCCCAGATCATGGCCCCGCCACAGGCCCTCCGGGTTCAGCTCCGTTACATACCTTATCAATTGCGCGTCCATCTTCTCGGCAGTGTCGGAATCGTGATAATGCGACAAATCGCTGGAAACTACGATCAGGATGCGTCTTGCAGATTTGTAAACCGCATCGTAGAGCAATGCGCCCAGACGTTGTGCCACAGACGGAATCTGGTTTCCAAGCATCACCGGGCAGATCGTGGCATTCGGGAAAAAGTGTTTGATGAGCGGCAATTGAATCTCCAAGGAATGCTCGAGGCGGTGGTAATCCAATTCCAGCTCTTTCTCCCCCGCCGGACTCAGGATTCGATACAGTTCTTTATCCAGCATCAGATTACCCAAAGGGCTTTCATATTCGTTGAAGGGAGATACAGAGAAATCGAAATGGATACCTTGATGAGATGGATGCACAATTATAATGCTGTCCCATCTCTCACCGGCTACAGATGCCAGTCCCAAGGCCGCGCAAGCCCCCGAATACACATATCCGGCATGAGGCAAGATGATGCCCAGAGAGTGTTCATTTGCGGCAGAAGGCATCGCGTCTTTGGTCCATTTAGCGATGCTGTCTTGAATTTGATTGCCAAAGCGGGGATAAAAGGTTCCGGCATGAAGAGCTTTTCGAATCATCGTGATCCTCCTAATCGATCGGTAAGCTGAGCAGTAGATATGTGGCAAGGGAAGCCATGTTATCAGGCAGCTGTGGGTTTTTAAAGTTTGTTACTGCTTCAGGACTGATCACGGCGATCTTGATCTCCGGCATCAATGTCCGCAGTCGAGACACAGTTCCCAGAAAGGATCGCGAGTGAAAATCCCCATTGTAATGAATGATCCTGGCCTCCGGATTGGCTTGTTTCGCCAGAGCTATGCTTTCTGCCATGGTGTCATCTTTGATGCATTGGGCCAGATAGTATTTATGCATTGTTTCAGCACTATATTGGTGCCCGCCCATACCATTCATCAAGAGCATGAATTCCCGCTTATAGTCATCCTCCGGAGCGCTCAATCGCTGTGCAATGTAGCCTCGCTCCCCGGACGGCAGACTATCGATGAAGTCCCATCCCTCTTGTACTACTCGGCCGGCATACACCCGCGGAACATTCGCGGCTATCACCGTCATTTTATAGTCTTTAGCTATCATCAGGAGCGGTCTGTAATTCTCGTAATTGGTCCATATCCTGCTCTGGGCTACAAACTGCTCTTCAGGTATATCTCCCTGCAGAAAGCTATCCAGCACAGGCTGGCTGTCTCTTTCCCACATCTCAAAAGACAATATCAAATTCGCGCTATCTTCAGCCAGAGCTTCAGTTACTACTGCCTGGGCTTCATGGATAGACTCGATTCCATGCCATTCACCAAAGAATATGACATCGAACTCCTGCAACTGTTGCGCCAGTTCATGCACAGTAAGCTTGGCAGAATCTTCAGTGTCCACAAAATAAATCTGGGCATATCCCGCTGAGATCGCAATTAACAGGGCAATGATGACTAATAGCTTCATTCATACCTCCATTTGATATTCTAACTTGCCCGGGGCTTTGTAACCATTCAAAAATTCCTGCACAGGCTCTTTGCAGATTTCAGCGATCCGATAGCGCAATCGTACATCCCCGGCGTAATCGGCATTGAGCTCTTCCGCACCCAGAACCGATAACTGATGACGAATGATCTCTATCTGCGAATAAGTGCTTGTAAGGCTGAAGTATAAATATTTCTGATACTCATGCAACTCGGCAAGGGCTATGGCCTCGGTAGTTGCCTCGGTATAGGCATCGATCAAGCCTTTCACCCCCAGTTTGATACCGCCATAATACCTGGTAACCACAGCCAGCACCCCGGAAAGATCATTGCGCAATAGACTGTTCAGGATGGGTTTTCCGGCAGTTCCCCCGGGCTCTCCGGCATCCGAATAATACTGGGTCTCGGCGTCATAACCCAATACATAGGCATAGCAATTGTGCGTAGCGTTCTGATAGTCATTCTGATGTTTACGCAAGATTTCCTGGGCTACACCGGCATCCTCCACCCGGTAGAGAAATCCGATGAACTCGCTGCGCAAAACCTTGATCCGCGCTTGAACGTCTGTTTTTATCGTATATTTCATCATTTCACCCGGGGCAGATCCTTCCAGGACGTGGTGTAGTGAGGACTGAGGCGTGCCCGCTTCATCTGCCATTCTTGTTTGATGCCGCAACTGGCATAGCTCACGGTATCCCGGCCATACATTTTGTTGATTCTATCTACCGCCTTCATCAGATTACTGCGATGATCGTCCAGATAGTTTACATCCATAACACTCAACGCCACATCATTTTCATGGATAATATCGGCCAACATCACTCCGGCTTTCTTGTATTCAAAACCGGGAAGATACAGCTCGTCCAGCAGGTTCAACGCAGTTCGAATCAAATCCGGAGTAAATGCCGTGGGCGGGAAAAGCGTAGTGGACAGAGAATTGTTGTATTGCGGACCTTCTTTGAACCTGTTTGTGGAGAGGAATACCATCATATGACCCGCCACACAGTGTTGTTGCCGCAGCTTTTCCGCGCTGCGGGTCACATAGGTGGAAACCGCTTCCCGCAAATCATCAGGGTCTTCCACTTGCTTGCCAAAAGAGCGTGAACTTACGATACTCTTTTTTGTTGCCGGGGCCTCGTCCATATCGATGCAAGAATATCCTCGCAATTCCAATACAGTCTTGTGCCCCACCGTGGTCATATAGTGATTGATGAATTTTTCATCTGCGTCCCGTAGCTGCAGCGCATTCTCGATCTTATTCTGTCTGAGAAACTTATCGTATTGCCTTCCGATTCCCCAGATCTCCCCCACCGGCAAGCGACGCAAGGCTTCTTCACGGCGTTTGGCATCCAGCAAACTTAAAGATCCTTTGAACGAAAGTATCTTTTTGGCATGATGATTTGCGACCTTGGCGAGGGTCTTGGAGCTGGCTATGCCAACCGAAACCGGAATCCCAGTCCAACGCTGAACTGTGCGTTTCAGATTTTTGCCCCAGAGTTCCCAATCCTTTTCCCGGATGCCGGTCAGATTCAGAAACGCTTCATCGATAGAGTAGATCTCGACTTCGGGCGCAAATCTGCCCAAAACGTCCATAACCCGGGCACTCATGTCTCCATACAAAGCATAGTTTGAGGAGAGTAAAACGCCATTATGCTTGCGGATCACTGCTTCATATTTGAAGCCCGGAGCACCCATAGGGATCTTTAAGGCTTTTATCTCGTTGCTGCGCGACACTATGCAGCCATCATTATTGGACAATACCGCCACCGGAACATTGCGTAAACGGGGATTGAACACCCGCTCGCAGGATGCGTAGAAGTTGTTGCAATCTACCAATGCGATTACTTGTTTGTCAGATAATCCGGTACTATCCATTTTTCTCCTCTGATGTCAGTTTTCCGCGCGGCCGCACAATTGTCAAGGCCCGGCATTGAAATTCACCATAGTAACACCGGCATATTCCATACCTATCCCAAAAGAATAACCGTTCTAGACTCCAAGTTTCACAATACTGCGGAACCCTGCCATAAAGCAGCTTACCAAGATATTGTGCATAAATTTCAACATTGATAACAAATATAATCGCAGATTTTCCTTGACTCATTTTGGGCCTGTTACATTTTTGCAAGCAGTATTGCTATGTGTCTTACAGATACTTAGCGAGAGTGAGCAGATGAATGAAGGGTAAATTGCAGTACTGCAATTTTTCCCGTCTCAATGTCTCATATTTTGGACTTTTGAAAACTGTACGATATTGCTTGACGTAGGAACATGGTGATGTAAGCTACCTGTTCAAACAAGGCAATGTCGATGAATGACATACTATGGTAATTTCGACATGAGAAAAGCCGAAGCCAAAGGAAAGACTGGACATGACATCCGAACCGACGGTGGTAACAGCCTGCGACCACAAATTTGTGTGGGGAGCGTTGCTCCTGGGAATCTCTATGCGCTTTCATGACATGCAATGTGCTTACAACATAGTAGGTTACGATTTGCTTGAACATGATCTAGATTGCCTCCAGAGCATCCCCGGCTCGAAAGTATTCCCTGCGCATAAAAGTGACACTCGCAGTGTTTGTACCCAAAAACCGATGGCCATCAATACAGCCGATAGTGACATCGTGGTATGGATGGACGCCGATTGCGTGGTCAGCGGAAACCTGGAAAAGTTCTTTGTATGTCCCCAAAATCGTATTCAGATCAGGCAGCGCGAGCTACCCGAAAATCAGAGCGTTTTTCGGAATTATTATGGTAATGTGGATATCCCCGGTGAGATCCCGCAGAAAGTGTTGGATGTTTGGCAACGGGATGTGGCAGATCTCCCCGATTCCCGTATTAAAACAGTGTATCAGACCAATTGTTTTGTAATCAATCGTGGTCACTTGCCTTTCATTGAGCTTTGGAAACAGCAGATGATGAAAGTGATCCCTCCTGATACTATAGGAGTATATAGTAAAGACAGTGTGGCATATTCGATGACGGATGAATCCGTAATCAATTCCCTCTTTGCCTTTTCATCTCACGCACCGCGAACTGCTGAATACCTGATGGATAAAGACCCCAAAGCGATGTGCATACATTTTGGGCTCACTCCCAAACCCTGGGAGCATTGGACTCTGCCCGCCCTGAAGCACTATGGCTACATTCAGATGTTGATCCTCTGGGCCAAGAAACAGGGAATCAAATTGCCACCCTTGCCCTATTCTCTTCGCATCCGCAATCGCAAAAGAGAAACCTTTACAGCTCTGGCCGGCGATAGCTGGAAAACTCTGAGATTCAAAACTTCAAACTCCCTTCGCAGTATTCTGCGCAGGATCAAGAGCTAAAACATTATGAAACATACATGTCTCGCATTGAACAATAGCATCAGTGCCATTATTACTCATTAGAAAGGAACCCTATATGAAACACATCTCAAAACTGATACTTCTCCTCTTGATAGTAGGCCTGGCCATTAGCGCGTGTTCAGACAAGGATAGCGATGCCTATGTACCCATTACTGATCTTACTATCTCTCCCGATTTTGACTGGCAAAGCAGTCGGCAGGTGAAGGTAAATATTCAGTTGAACTCTTATGAAGAAGTCCCTAAACCCCTGGAAGGCGTTGTCTTTGAGCTCTTCGCAGAGAAGCCGACCACGCTCTCCACTCCCTTGGCAAAAGGAATCACTCTGGAAGACGGCTGTTATGAGACCTATCTACATCTTCCGGATTCCATGAATAGATTGTGGGCCAGAGGTTTCATGGGTGTGCACGAAATCTATGTTTCAAACAATGAAGCAAATCTCATCATCGGCGAAACGGGTGCTGAAGAAAGCTATTCACCCTATGATGGCAATTACATGCGGCCCAATTCCAAAGATTGGAACACTTTGCCTGGCTATACTTACAACTACTACGGCAGACCCTTCCCTCGAACACAAACACATTTTGACTCAGACTTTTTCAACCGTTTGAACGCCACTTTACCCGAAGGGATGGAACTACCCAGTTCTCATCCTCACTACATGGAGACCACAAACTCAGTTAACCTCAATCTCATAGAAGATGCAGATGTATGGGTTACTTTCGTACACGAAGGCGCAGATTATCTGAATTCATTGGGCTTCTATCAATACGATACGGATGATCAACCCCAAAATACTACAGAGATATCCGACCACACCATCTTTATGCCCAATGCTTCTCTAAACGGCAGTGGTGGCCAGATGAGAGCCGGTGACACAATAAAACTAGGGCAATTCAATGCCGGAACCACTATCGCATGGTTTATGGTGTCAAATGGTTTTGTGCCCGGTTATCCTCCCCGTGTAAATACCACAGCTCCAGTCTATTACTCCGATCCCCACTTGAATCCCGAACCCAATGAAGACCTGCGTAAGCATAGTGTGATGGTCTTTGATGAGGTCTCACAAACCTTTGTGGTAGGTTTCGAAGATCTTCCTCGACTGGATGAGAGTGATGACGACTTCAATGATGTCGTGTTTATGCTCACAGTAAATCCACTTTCTGCCGTCGATATGGGCATCACTCCCCCGATTGATATTCCTCAGGACAGTGATCACGACGGGATCAGCGATCTCTTCGACGATTATCCTCACGATTCCGATCTGGCATTTAACAACTACACTTTCGGACCTGATGCCTGGGGGACACTCGCCTTTGAAGATCTCTGGCCGGATCGCGGAGACTACGATTTCAACGATATGATAGTAGATTACAACTATAATCAGATTACTCAGATCGGAAACAGAGTAAAAAAAGTGGAAATGAATTACAAGCTGAGAGCAATCGGAGCACGAAAAGCGAACGGTTTCGCGGTTCAGACTCCCTTCGCCAGTTCCAATATTATTGCCCTGGAAGCCTCTCATCCTACACTGTTCGAACACGAAAGTGATGGATCCACGGGTGTATTACGCTTCTTCAATAGCGCCTTTGACCTTATACCTCAACAACCGGATGCATTTATCAATACCGAAATCTCAGAGACCCACCATCTCCCGGTGCAATTCTCCGTAAGCTTTATGCTGAACAGCCCCATAAACATCGTGAATATTGACCCCGATCCCCCTTACAATCCCTTCATCTTCGTGGATCGCACCCGTTCACACGAAATCCATCTTCCCGGTTTTCAACCCACTACGAGGATGAATATGGAATTGTTCAATACCGGTAACGACGCCAGCACTGAAGGTAATTGGTATAAATCTACCGATAACCTTCCCTGGGCCGTTAATATTCCCGAGAGCTGGGATTACCCTATCGAAAAAGCTCAAATCACTCAAGCTTATACCAAGTTCAAACACTGGGCGCAAAGCTCCGGTGCTAGCTATCCGGATTGGTATAAAGCAATATCCGATTTTAGAAACTACGACTTTATCTATCAAATAGATTAGTTTTACCCCGAACAACATCCATCTGCGCTCGTTGCTACTCCCTCAGCAACGGGCGCTTTTTTATCAGTACCCGGCTTTCACTTTTATGAAATTGTCGTCAGCCAATTCTTTGAACGCCAGGTTGATCTCTTCCCGGGTGTTCATCACAATCGGTCCTTTCCATGAAATCGATTCATGCAAGGGCTTTCCACAGAGAAATAGAAACTTGAAGCCTGAGTTTTGTGCACTTATTTCGATTTCGTCGCCATCTTCAAACAAGACTATTTGCCGGTTCCTGATCTGCATACCCATGACATCCGCTACGCCTTCATATGCGTATATAAAGCAAGTGAATCCTCTCTGAGCGGGTAAGCGTACACTGGTATCTGACTTCACTTCCACATCCCAATACTGGGGTTGTACAAATATCTCTTCCACCGGACCACGAATGCCCCCATATTCTCCACATATGATCTTGATCTGGCAACTTTCAGGTCCGGAAAGCACCGGCATATCTTCCGCCTTCAAATCTCGATAGCGCGGCGTACTCATCTTTTCCTTTGCGGGTAGATTGGTCCAGAGCTGAAAGCCGTACATGCGACCTTGAGCATCGGGTTTTGGCATCTCTTGATGGATAATCCCACTGCCGGCGGTCATCCACTGTACTTCGCCTTTTTGGATTACACCTCTGTTACCCAGGCTGTCACCGTGCTCTGCGGATCCTTCCAGCATGTAGGTAATTGTCTCGATACCACGATGAGGATGCCAGGGAAATCCCGCCAGATACCTCTCAGGATCGTCATTTCTAAAATCGTCCAGCATCAAAAAGGGATCATAGTCCGGTTGCTGGTAATAGCCAAAAGCGCGGTGAAGATGTACTCCGGCACCTTCTAAAACCGGTTCCGCATTTCGTATGTTTTTTATGGTACGTAACATTTGTACTCCTTAATCTTTTCCATAGTTAATAAGATAGGACATTGATGTCAAGTACTTTTTCCATAGCTGGGAATCCTTGGATAGATATAGAGTATCAAGTGAAATTGCAAATAGTATCACTTCCGTTGCAAATCGCCGGTTTTGGTGAGACCCCAGTATCACCCTTTTTGCAAATCGGTATCAAGGTTTTTGCAAATCCAGTTTCAACCTTTTTGCAAATCTAGTTTCGTGGATTTTGCAAATGCGAGTTCAAAATCTTATCAGGAGAGACTTATGGAGTTAATGGGTTTATTGATAATAGATTGGAGGTAAAACACTCTAAATCTCACCACTTGATCAGCCTCTTTTTGCTATCCCGAAAGAAGCCGCTGAGGATGTTAAATAGGTCTATGATCCAGCCGAAGAGAAACAATCCACCTGTGAAAAGATAGAGGAAGCCCATACCGATGTATCCGGTATAGAATCTGTGAGCACCCAATACACCCAGGAACAAACAGAGCAACAGTGTTACGCATCCGTTTTTGGGGCTGATATTGCTGCCAGCAGCTGGATGGCTAGGATTTGAATCCTGAATTGGTAGTGCCGGTTTGCCTCCTCCCAACGCTTCCGTCAACTCACGCGATTTGATATATGCCAGACACCGCACGATGGTTAGAAATGAGGTAAGTTCTTTTTTCCACTCCTCGTCCTGGCCTAGTGAGTCCGAGTATTGGTTTGAGTATGGTCTGGTTCCAGAATCTGAAGATGTGCTCCCGGGATTAACTGGCCTGAAGAGAGGCTTGTTGTCAGAGCCTCTGATTTCTGGTTGCTTTGATGCATCCTCTCTGGAAGCAACGGCTTTGAATCGCGGATTGGTGTTAGTCTCTTGTCTGGTTGCAGAACTTGCACTTTTATTGCTTTCCCCGGCTGGATTTACAGCCCGAAACTGAGGCGTGGCATCATGAGATTGGTTCGCATTTTCCTGATGATTTTCCGGTTCGGCTGCAACTGAGGTCTTTACCGGCTTGAATTTCACAGGCCCATTGGGTAGGTCATCAGCCATATTACTAACTACCGGATATCAGCTCACGCATCGGAGCTTCCACGGCATCAAAGAAATCGTCAGCCACATTCATGATCTCGGTGATATACTTGCCCCAACAGGAACGGTTGGTGAGTGCAAAACCGGGGAAGGAGACGCATACCCGTTGCGCTCTTCTGCCTTCCTTGCGTTCGTAATCTATTTTGCCTTTGAGGGCGGAGGGGACTTTTATTTTCGCCTTGATATAGTCCAGGATCTGCAGGTTTCCTGCTTCGGTTTCGGTATCTATGTAGAGCTCTAGACGTAAGAGATTTTTACTTACCCGCATCAGGATGGAGTTGTAAACTCCCACGATGACAGTTGCCTTGGCGTCCAGACAGTCGTCGTCCTTGATTTTTACCTTGCTAAATTCTGTGTGCCGCATCTGGTCGATGTATGGCTTGAAGGCCTGCCAGAAATCGAGCTTGGTGGACGGACCGGTAGTGGGGATGGAAACGGCCCCAGAGGCTTTCTTTGCGGCTTGGGATGCGGCTGGTTTAGGTTTGGGAGTTTCCGTTTTCTGTCCCGTTTGCTTGGATGGGTTATCTGCTTTTGGAGGCAGCGGTTTGTTCTGATCTTTGGTTTTCCCTTCATCGGTATTGGCACTTTTACGCTTATATTCTTTGGCAATGCCATCATTTAGTTGCACCTTAACTTCATCTAAGAGATATACGGTATAATTTTGGATACGCTCCATCTCAGATTTATCTATACCGTCCGCTTCAGCCACAGCTTTGCCCAATTGTACTAGAAAACCCAAGAAATCAATTGTTCTGCTTTTTTCGAAGCCTTTTCCCTCCTGTTTGTCTGCTATCATCAACCACTGTAGAATCATCGGAACTGAATTTTCAAATACAGACCAATTCTGCAGCTGTATAAACTTAACAAAATCTTCAGGATTGATTTGCATACCAGTTAACTCGGAGAGTAAATTGACTTCCTTGGGCGATAGCTTATTATCTGCGGCTATGATATAAGCACAAAAGCGAAGAATATCATCAACTGCCCTATCTCGATGATCAGAACTGATAGCTTCCGCGAAAGAAAACAGACTTTCAATGTAATCCTTTAACTCATCAATGTTTGCCATTTATTGCTCCTTATTGTGATTGATATTAGAATGTTGTCAGTGAATGCCGCTATTGGTGACAATATCCAAAACCCATTGCTTTGCTTCTAGCGGATAGTGGTCCAAATCCAGAACGAACTCCTGGCCAGGTGAGGTGCTTTTCAGGTATGCGTAGTTATCATCTTTGAACCAACTGGCTTTGGTCCTCTGATTATCCTTGTTATGATAGCCCAGACGCTTGCTGATGTCTTCGTGATAAAACCATAATGGCAGCCTCCACAAACTTGTTTTGATATCATGGTTGGGCGACTTGCTCTTGCCAATAGAGTTCTGGAAATCGTTATAATACTTGTTGTTCTTAGCGGGATCCATCTCGGTGAGAGTGGCAGATGGGCTGTAGTTCTTTATGGCACCGTATCCATTGATGCCACTGGTATCAAAGCCATCTAGACTCAGGTTTTGCCGGCCAATGAACAGCACGTTAGGACTCCACTCAGGGTGATGGCAGTGGGGATGGTACTTTGCCCACTTGGGTACAGTTTTCATATCCACATCTTGGTCAATATGGATTACTCTATCGATCTGCAACCATCCCCAGATCTGGTGAAAGCCCTGGCTTTGGGTATCATATCCTCTTTTTCCGTCCTTGTTGATAACTTGATTGAACCAGCCAAAGAACAGGAAAATGTCACCTTCATCGACTCCCTTCTCATCATTACATAGCATCCTCGCAGCATTCTGGTCTGTTCCAAACAATCCTCTCCAACCATTAAGCCGGGCTCCAAATTCATTATCCAGAGGAAGTGAGTCTTCATAGAGGTCTGGATCAAAATGGGCGAATTTCGCTGGCGTTCCATTGATCTTTGGGGTCTTCCCCAGTTCCTTCAGCAATGAGCCCAGATTCACCCCCTGAGGGCTTAGGGCTTCATAGGGATAGGACTCTTCTTTCTCATCGATAATAGGGATCGGCAATGAAATCATCCGCCCATCTTCAAGAATCGGGCTTGGGAAACCTCCGTAGGTTCCGTCAAATCCCTTGCGACTCAGTATGATCTTCATATTGTCTCCTTGTTGTACGCGTTATCACATTATTTGTCCGTAAAGCAATAATATCTGTCAGGGCTTTGGCTTGTACTTTACGGGCTTTACAATACCTTGTTGATTATCCTTCGTTGGGGAATCAACTCTAGGCACATATCTAACAGGTTTCGGATTGCTTGGTTGATCACCTGATCGATGATTGGATAATGGTGTATCCCTATCCGGATTCTTTTTACCGTTGATCGCGTCTTTCTGATGGGCAGAAGTAACCGGAACATATTTAGCAGGTCTCTCAGGGTTTTGCTGTCTTTTTATAGGTTTTGGTTGATCAGAAAGGAGTATGTCAGTCTGTTTCCTTGGGGCAGAAGAGCTTTGATTGTTAGCATTAGATGGTTTTACTGATTTCATGTTTGCAGGTTCTGCAGTTTTGTTAACAGCTCTTCTATTGGTCGCTCCTTTTCTTCTAAATAGACTACGGATGGACTCATAAACTTCCACAAACCAACCAATTACGGCCAACACTATTATTATGGCCAGCACTCCACCGATTATATACAATATGATACTCACAAGGTATATTCTCCATCTTTGCTTTTCAGGTTTTCATGTTATGGTTTAATGAGTTCCCGCATCTGGGCTTCCAAGGCATCAAAGAAGTCATCAGCCACACTGAGAATATCCTGCATATATGCAGCCCAGCAGGAACGGTCGGAAAGCTCAAAGTCTGGGAAAGATACGCAAACCCGTTGCGCCCTTCTACCTTCCTTGCGTTCATATTCTATCCTGCCTTTAAGGGCTGCAGGAACCTTCATTTTGGTCTTAATATGGTCGATAATCTCAAGGTTTTTGGCTTCTTCGGCGGTGTCGATATAAAGCTCCAGTCGTAAGAGCTTCTTACTCGCCCGCATCAGGATGGAGTTGTAGACCCCCGGGATGACGGTGGGTTTGGCATCAAGGCAGTCGTCGTCCTTGATCTTCACTTGGCTGAATTCCGTGTGCCGCATCTGGTCGATATAGGGTTTGAAAGCTTGCCAGAAATCCAGCTTGGTGGTTGATCCAGTAAGCGCGACTGCAATAGAGGAATTATTAGTCTTAGACCCGATAGCTTTTTTATCTACACCAGGTTTGGGTTGTTCCGCGGGCTTGGGTTGGCTGGGCTGTGTGGCAACTCCAAACAAATCGTCAGGTATTGTCCGCAGGGGAGCATACATCTCTTGGCTCCATTGCAGGTTTGGAGTCTTGTCAGGGGCAAGAGGGAAGCCCATAAACTGCACATTCAGAGGTCCATAGAAGAATATCATATCCCTGGTTGCTTCCAAGCCGAGAGATTCCAACCCGTCTTCACCATCTTCCTCATACATTTCTTCTGCTTCTTGTCCAAACTCATCGTCGGGGAAACTCCATTCTTCAGAAACGCTGTCACCGGCATCTTCGTCAACTATCTCCCAGTCATTCATACAGGTAGATTTGCCATCTTTTGCGTATGACCCCAGAACTTCATCTCTCAAGGAAATGTCAGACTCGATCAAAAGAGAGCCATATCTGAATAGAACATTATTATGTATCTTTTTACCCCAATCATACTTATACTCAACTGACTTGCCATTCTCAGGTTCGATCTTGACAAGCGGGGCTTTTTGCCTTTGAATAATTGCGTCGCCGATTTCTTCCCAGGCGCTTTCCACCCAGGAGATGAAGTCCACGGTCTTCTCTATAGCAGAGGCATAGGTCGTGGCATCCATTACATCCAAACCATCGACTGCAAGTACTACTGTCCTGCCCTTACCGTCCGATACGGTGTTAAGTATCTTTGTGCTGATTTTGTTGCCCTTCAGATATTTGTTCACTTTGTTTGCTATCGCATTGTTATCCTTAGCGCTATCTGTATCAACGACAAGGCTTACCAGCATGCCCTTTGATTCAAAATAGCTGAACACGAAGAACCAGTCTTTGTAGAGATATTCGTTGCTGATAAGCGTGGTTCCACTCAGGTCTGAATCAGGACTGAACACCAGGCAGGAATGTCCATCAACAATTTCTATCAGAGCATTCCAGAAGTTCATAAAAGATGGTGTTTCTGCGCTTGGTCCGGAAGCCGTTTGACAGCTTTCTGCAACACCCGCCTTGTTCTCTTTCAACCATTTTTTGGCACTATCATTACCATGGTTGGCTGCCAACTGCATCCAATATGCAGCCTTTTCAAAACGTTTATTACGCTCGGTTTCGTCACAGGCTTTCTTGGCTTTCCTCCAGCAATCATAGGAATGACCAATCTTATACTGTAGATCGGACTGATTTTCATTGGTCACTTTGCTCCAGCATTTCTCAGCTTTATCGGGGCTATACTCAGGCCCTTCTCCATTAAAATAGAGCCATCCCAGATAATACCAAGCATCATCCTCTCCGGCCTCAGCAGCCTTGGCAAACCAGTCAAAGGATGTTCGATATTCACATTCCTCAAACAAGCATAAAGCCAGCTCAAACATCGCTTGTTCATTACCATTCTCAGCGGCTATCTTATACCACTTCATAGCTTCTTCAAGGTCTTCTTCCGCTCCCTGTCCGTTTTTATAACAGAAACCAAGAGAGTATTGAGCGTAACTCCCTCCCATTTCGGCTGCTTTCCTGTATGTTTCAACTGCCTGTTCGTATTCCTCATCATCATACAGCTCTTCAGCCTTTTCTTCCAATTCCTCGATTACCTGCGCTTCCTGCTTAGTGGGCTTATTGGTGTTCATTCCTAATGCTCCTTGACCATGTTATTACTGGTTTAGATATATTTCCTATTTGGTAATGGGTAGATTTGCAATGCATCCATGTCTTTTTGTTCCAATCCATCGATTCTCACTGAATTGTGTGATGCCTAGAGATAGATATTTGATTTCAAGACTTCCACCCCGCCTTGCTAATGCTATAATGATCATACTATCTCCTTAGCTTTGTAATCATTTCAGGCCGATTGCAGGGGGTATTTCGCCAACGAAATCCCATACAATCCTCATAAAATACACTATTGAAACTATGTGTTTTTTGTCAAGTTTCGCATACGTGGGCGAAATCATCTGAAACCTACTGCTCTGGATTTAGATTCAAAGCTGGAACCTAGCTCCAGCCTGGCGTATTTGTAGAGATCATTCATGCACAGTTTAGCCTGATGTCCACGTGTAAAGGCCTCATGACAGGCATTCAAGACGACTAAACTGATCTGGCCGCCAGTGAAAGGAAACTCCTGGGCAAGTGACTCCAGATCCAGCTCAGGTGTTCCAGGTATGCTTTCAGGAAGGTGGATCTGCCAAAGTTTAAGGCGACAGGCGGCATCCGGGGCGGGAATCTCCAGCTTGTAATGGAAGCGTCTACTCATTGCGGGATCAAGGTTTTGTGCCAGGTTCGAGGTTACGATCAAGATACCTGGAAAGCTTTCCATCTCTTCCAAAAAGATACTTTGGATGGCGTTCTCGGTTACATCTGCAGAACGCTCCAGATCATTTCCACGCTTGTGGATCAGCTGGTCGCCTTCATTGAGCAGAAAGACGGGATTCACTTCCGCTGCTATTTGACGCATCTCTTTAAACATAGCCCGGGCTCGCTTTTCCGTGCTGCCATAATACATGTCACGGATGTTGTTGGCATTGATCATCAGCAGAGATCGGTTCAGTTCGTTGGCGATCACTCCGGCAATGAAGGTTTTACCTGTGCCCGGCTCTCCGTGGAGCAGAATGATGCAACCCTGCTGGACAGATACATCATCGGTAAGAGATGCCCCCATTAGGCCCCATTGCACTAACTCATCCTTACGAGGGTTTGTCAAGCGCGCTACAATCGCCTTGATACTTTCCAGAGTATGTGCTGGTAATATCAGTTGATCCATGGTCTGACGTGGTTTAATCATGCTAAAGTAAGCTGAGTCAGAAATAGTAGTTGCCAAGTTAAAAACCTTTCCAGTGGAAGTATCCGTTAATTCCGTTAATGCCGCGTCACTCAGGGAAAGATCGTTACGATATATGCTTGGCTCTGGATACTCAAGCAAATCTTCATGCTGAAGGAGATTCTTTCGGGCAACAGATTTAACTGCTTGCTGAAGATCAGATTTGTTTTCGGTGATTAAAGTAGCTAGAGCTAGAATACTCAGTTCAACATTTAGCCTGGTCTGATGAAAATAGATCATATATAGGGACTTCTGCCAGAAAGGATTAAGTTTATGGGCAGTGATAAATCTTCCGAGCGAATTGTCTGAGGGTAAACTGGATATCTTATCAAGGGCAATATCCAGTATCCGGTTCACCACTTTACCGTAATAGACGCCTTCCGCAACTCTGGGTTCCTGCCTAAGCTCAGGATAATGGTTGAAAAGATGGCTCAGCGCATCGCAAACAACTTCAAGCGGGTCGGCACTATCTTTATATCCCTTGTTGAGGATAGCAACGCAGCACTTTAATGGTTTCTTGCCAAGCAAAATGTTCCATAACAATCCATTAAGGCGGTATTGACCTTGCAGCAAAGATGCAAGATTGGTGTGGAAGTCGTGATCAGGGGGAAAGGAGAAGCTGAGGATCCCACGATCTACCAAGCTAATCAGATAATCGAATCCAGCTTTCAGATTGGCCTGCGGGCTTGGCAGGAAACCAAGAATGTCCCTCACTGAGTAATCCAGATCATAGTTCTCCCTGGTTTGTCGGTAGATCCCTGAGATCACAGACAGGTCATTGGATTCTAGGCAATAAGCTTTCAATTCCTTATGCCGGATAAGTTTGCGGAGCAGACTATTTTGAATGCAATGATTTGATTTTCCAATGGTAAGGTTGGCTGTCTTGCCGTGATTAGGAAGAAGCCCCAAATCTTCAGATCTCTTATCAACTGAGGATTCTTCACAGTGAGCCGTATTTCTTTGTTTGATGGAGCTGTATTCCTCCAAGCATTGAATAAGATCGGTATGCATATCTTCTCCCAAAAATTCTATTCTGCCCCTATTATAAACTTGGTACAGAAAAACTGGCTGACTATTTTTGATACGGGGTTCTATTGAAGCCCAGGCACTCCATAACTGTGTGATTTATCATATCAAAGGCTTCCATCTCCTTTTCAAGCGGCTCAGGGCTTTCCAGTTTCAGATGCCAGGTATCCATCTTAGCTTGCTGTCTCTGCTGCTTACGTAACTCGGCACAGTGGGAGATCAGTTCCTTGAGGATGCCACGCTTGATCCTGATGCCTACCTTGCCAACGTCTTTCTTGGTTAACACGCAGTAACCATATTGGTTAACGCCGATCACACCTGCCGAAGCCAGGGCTTCCAGATAGACGAAGACCCACTGGCGACTTCTCCCAAAGGATTCGGCAATGCTTCTGATTGAAGTAAAGCTGCGTTTTTCGATCAGATTAAGAAGTGCCAGGGCTGCCTTGGGATCAAAGTTCCAGTGCGCTCGCAGCTGCTTGTCCAGAGTGGTGTTGAAGCGATTGCTGCGGGCATAGATGGGCTCCCGGTTGCTGATTAACTTGATTGTCTTATCTCTGATCATTTCGACCATAACAGGTTCCACATCTTCAATGTCCAGTCCAGTTATATTGGCGATTAACTCCGCATCGAAGGGCTTGTTGTACTGGTTAACGAAGTTCAATACGAGGTCTTTGGCGGTCATAGATCTCTCCCCAGATCGAGATCGGCTATTGAGAGTTGGGGGTTCTTCTCTTTAGCCCGTTCTATGATGTACATGATCTTCACAGCTTTACGAAGATTGCCTTCGCAGTTGAAGTCGATCTTGGTTACCACTGACTCATCCACCGGTATCTCCATCACTTCCGTGGCGATCTTGCGGATATCGTCCTTGCCCACTTTCTTGAACTCGTAGAAGTAGTTGCAGCGGTCGAAGTAGTGGCGGTTGATGGCAGCCAGTTTGTTCCGGGCGTCCTGCATCCCAACCAGGATCACGATGGTGAGGGTGACATCCACGATGTCCCGGATGGCACCTAAGAGTCGGTCATGCTTGAAGGCATAGTCGATCTCATCGATCACGATTACGGTCTCCGGATTGTCATCCAGGAGCTTCAGGCAGTACTTGAAGATGTTGTTGGTGGTGCCGCTGGGGATATAATCTCCCAGTCCGAAGCGGCGGTAGAGAGAGGTCATCAGATCTACCGCGAAGGACTTGGGAGTGGTAGTTGATTCCAGCCGCATGTAGATGTAACCTCGCATGAAGGCGATGCGGCTGGCATAAGTGGTCTTGCCCAGGCCGGGCTTGCCATAGATCAAGCCCAAGCCTACCATCTCGGTCTTGGGGCGGTTCATCAGGAACTGGATGCAGGCATCAGCCCTGACTACGTTCTTGATTTGCACGAGCTTGTTAGGTTTCATTTATCCTCCTTATTTAGATAATGCCGACTTTTTTCAGCATGCCGTAGAAGCTCTCGTCATCATCATCATCCTGCTCTTCTGGCTCAGGATCGGCGACTGATGTCTCTTCAGTTGTATCTTTATGGTTTGGGTTTGGCTTTACTGCTCCGAAGTTTTGCTCTTCCGGAGCTATAAATTCAAGTTCAGGCAGGTCCTTAACCATCTCCTGCTCCATCTTCTCGATGCGGTCCTGTGGCTCAGGTTCGGGAGCGGTGATCATTCTGCCTTGCAAGAAAGTGGGATTGGGACCGCTCAAGCTTTCTTGCACTTACGGTTCGAGGAGCTTATCCACTGCCTCTTGGTTATGTAGTACGAAGTCCCGGGCATGCTGTTCGGTTAAGCGTTGCAGCTTCTTGATCTGCGTGTATTCATTCTTGAGTGACTGGTGCGAGACTGGGTTATTCTTATCTATGTGGATGAAGGGATGCTGGCTGCGTCTTAGCTCTGCCTGGCAGATGAAGTTGTCTTTCATGTCATAGACCAGTATCCACCTGGCAATCGGCATAATCGTAACGGATGATCACCGGCTTGCCGATGTTGTCCATCAGGGCGATGTGCCAGTAGAGCAGCTTGTTGAATACGATGCCTTCGTTACGGATGGCCTTGCGTTCAGTAGCCAGCATCATGAAGTTGAGCTTGTCCGGCCTGAGCATCCGATCTTCCGATACCAGTGCGGAGCTGAATACCTGCCAGGGTGTCTTGCCTTCCAATCCGCCATGCTCGGTCTCGCCATAGATGTGCCTGATATAGAAGCCGATCATCTGCATCGCTTCTTCAATCGTGGGTGGTTCAGACTTATACAAGGCCTTTGCCCACTTCTCGTTCCGCATCAGGGTCGAGGGCTTGTTGGCTACGTTGGCTCCCCGGAAGCTGCTGATGAAGCGTTCGAACTGCTCCTGGAATGTCCGGAAGAAACGTTCGATCACCTTGGCCTTGGCATTGTAACTCTCCGCGAAGTGAGCCTCGATGCCCAACTTGGGGAAGACACCGCCCAATTCAAGCTCCAGGTCATGCCCTTCCCAGGACTCGTGGAATAGCTTAGCTCTGAAGGCCTTGCCATTATCGAGATAGACCGCTTCTGGCACGAAGGCGAAGGGTGGTCGGGTTTGCAGCGTATTTCCCTCGGCATCGGTCTGCAGATACCAGTGCGAAGTATTAAGGAAGGCATTACGGAAGGCGGTCTGGATATGCTGGCTATCTTCGGTAAAGGCGAGTGAGGCACCTACCGGGTATCTGGAAGCCCAGTCGAAGACCATGATCATGGTCATGCGTTGAGCTTTTCCAGTATGGGGATTGAGGATATCGTGTCGCCAGAGTATGACCATCGGCTACCCAGACCTGACCCACTCTTAACAGCCTGGCATCTCTATGGATGGTCTTCACTATGTGTTCCGCCACGTATTTACTGCCCTTACGTGTCTGCTCCCAAGTCGCCAGGTGGTTTTCCATCCACTCAGTGCACCATCTTCTTAAGGTAGGCTTGCTGGTGGGTGACTCAAAGTAACCCATCCTGGCTTGAGCCTTGAGCATGTTGATGGCAGAACCGATGGTGATCTGGTTAGGATGCAGCAGAATGCTGAGTAGAACATTGGACTCGATCTCGGTCACCTTGCGCTTATGGCTGATATTCTTGCCCTTATGCAGCAGTGCGAACATGTCCTGATTGGATTTGATATACTGGTCGATCCAAAGCCGCAGAGCCCGTTCTTTACGCTCTCCTCTGAGCCTGAATAGCTCCGGTGCCATGGTTCCGTTGTTATATTCCTCAACTATCAGCTTCCACTCTTCGACTTTGGAGTGGCATAAAGCCAGTCTCCGAATCACGAGGTTGCAGAAGTGGCCGAGTAACCTGGCTTCTTTGTCAAATCTCAAAGGAATCTTTGCTCTGGGTGCCAGGTCAATGTAGCCGGGACTGCAGTCCTCAATTGCTACATCTGCCTGTAAAGATCTTTCAACTCTCATAACAACCCCTCCTCAAATCAAAACAAGCCAAGATAAGATGCTGCCAACGAAACCACTGTGACAGTATGATCGCCATTCTTCCTGTCACAGTGCTCAAAGCCTTTGATGATAAACAACGATGGCAATTTCCCCTATTCCGGACCACTGTGACAGCTGTCAAAGTGCTGGGTAGATTCGATACCACTGTGACACTAAATCCGGTATTTTTGCTGTCACAGTGCTCAAACCAGCTACTGATGAGCTTCTGCGGCTTTTTCCGCCTTTCGGGAACCACTGTGACACCTGTCACAGTGCTCAGCGTGTCACAGTGGTCTGCCCTGATTGGCCTCTGCCTTAACTCGTATCTGGTCGCTTTCATAAGCGCCTCCCATTAGTTATTGCTGGGTGCTACTCTACTGCATGGCAATAACTTGGGAAGTCCTTTCCGCTGATTAACGGGGAATTCTGGATAAATCTTCAGACAATTCTGCTTCCCCGGTACTTCACAATATAATGCCCAGGACACAACCATGAGTAAACAGATTCCTACAAACTAAAAATGTCCTAAAATGCAGCCCATCTATTTGCCATAAATAGAGATAACCATGTTTTCTGCCGTTAAGACTTGAGAACCCGTTTTATGGACTCAGTTCAGACCGGGAGTTATTTACTGATGCGGGTAAACGCACTACTGGCGCAGCCTAAAAAATGAGCTAATAGTTTTCCTAAATTCGATGGTCTGAAAATACCCTGAAAGGAGTCCAAATTTGCAAAAGCCCTGATACTGAAACGTCCAAAAACGTCCAAACACCGCTGTGACACAGTCTAAAGCCAGTCCTATTCATCTCACAATCCTATAAACAGTTACGACCACTGTGACAGGTGAAACCCATTTGCAAGTTTGGGTGATACTTTATAATAGATTTTTCCGGATACTGATGCTGCGGTTGATCTCCCTACCGGGGTTGTCAATACTGAAGAATCCTGTGCGATGTTTTATATGAAGCAAAAAACGAAAGTAGCGCCAAAGGCATGAGGTAGCCTAGCAGCTGTTACCGCAGATATGCAGAGCATTTTTGATGTGGTGTTTCGGGTGTCATTGCTGAAATACAGCGCAT
>DHSO01000036.1 GCA_002410505.1 Cloacimonetes bacterium UBA5284
AACAAGGTGAGTTTTTGGGGTAAAAGATCGGGGTCCCCGAAAAGGAACAAGGTGAGTTTTTGGGGTGAAAAGTTCGGGGCCCCCGCAAAATTGCGGAGCCATTTTGTGGGGTAGAAAGAAACGAGATACAAAGCAATACAATTTTCAATGTACGATTAGTATTCAATCCGTCAGTCCTTATTTTCTGTAATAAGATTTATATTATTTAGTATACATTTTATAGATTCAGGCGGTATTTAAGCTGTAACTGCAGCATTTTCCACCGGATTTATGAGCAATCTTTAAAAAATCAATTTTTTTCTTGACAATAATCTGAGTGATGCATTTCTTGTTTATAGCCTACAGACCCTACATAGAATGCCCTCCGAATCGTGGGGACACCGCCCGGTGCTCCCCACGTTTTCTTTTTGCCCACAAATAGACGCGATTTTCTTTATTTCATTGCTTCCCCTATGCCTTAAGCTGTGCCGAAGCTGATATCATCCCATTATCAAGCAGTGCTCACGCGATGATAACGGCTTTATATCTAGATCGGCACGGCTTCAGGCACGGGGGGAGATTGCTAGCTACAAAGTGCTTGACAGCTCTTTCCCAATATCGAAGCTTGAATTATCAACATAAAGGTGGAGATAATATGATCGCAACAGCCATTCCCGCGGCCGAAGTTTCGCGCTCTCGCATGGGTATTCTTCTCCTTTTTATGCTACTGCATTCTTTCTTGTGCGCTCAGATCGTTACAATCGGCGAAGGGGAATTGATAAATCAACATCTGCCCATAGAGCCTTTGGCACGCTACAGCTACACTCAGCAGCTTTTTCCCGCCACAGATATCCCTCTTTCGGGCAGCATCAGCCACATTGGGTTCAAGTATCAGATTTCCAGCCACATGTTTTTTGAAGGCTGCAAAGCCTGGAAGATATATCTGGGTGAAATCTGTGCTGACAGCCTGTCGCAGTGGATTCCTGTGGATCAATTGAGCCTGGTCTTCGATTCCTGGCTTTCTGCCGATATGTTTGGTGGGGGTTTGCCGGGATCGGGCTGGCTGGTGATCCCGCTACAGCAGTCTTTTCACTATTCCGGAGAGCAAAATCTGGTGCTGGCAGTGGATGAGAACAGCAGTGGCTCCGGCAGTAGCGACGACGATTTTTTCTGCTGGACTCACAGCAATTCCAGTGCCATATATTATCAAAGCCTTAGCCAAAATCCCGATCCGCAAAATCCGCCAGAGACCTTTTACCATGTTGATGCACTGAACAATTTGAGATTGCATTTTTCTGGTGGAGGAGGGGCCACGGCGCCTTCAAATCTGCAGGGATACTATGTGGACAATTCCGTTCAGCTATCATGGGACGCGCCGGCGGGGGAAGTGACACTCTACCATCTGTATCGAGATGATCTCTTTTATTCCACTTGCACATCAAATCACTTTTGTGATAGCCAGGTGCAAGTGGGAGAAGAGTATAGCTATCATGTTCTGGCAGCATACGAAGATGGAAATGTATCCGGACCATCGAACACTTTTCACATCGAGATTCCCGGCGCCGGGGCGCAGTATGTTTTATACAGTTCATTCGAAGATCTGGAGCCGTTTCAGACCCATCTGGATGGCTATGTCAACCTGGATGAGGATGCTTCCTTCACCTGGATTCCGGATTCCTTTAGTTTTCCGGGTGCCGGGGAGAGATGGCCCTGGATCTCATTTTCACCGGCGCAATGCACTCCGCCCCTGCAGATAAGCGCGCATTCCGGTAATACCATGATGGTGTCTGTCAGTGCGATCAATCCCCCCAATGACGACTGGCTGATCCTGCCCAATCTGAGGCCTGGAGCCGATTCCAAATTCAGTTTTTGGGCCCGGAGTCTGTATCCTGCCTACGGATTGGAGCGGCTGCGGGTGATGATCTCCACCACCGGTAGGGAACCCGGGGATTTTAGCACTCTGCATGCCGAGAGTTTCATATCTGTCCCGGCGGATTGGACTTTTTACGAATACGATCTCAGCGCATATTTTGCCGATGACATCAATCTGGCATTGAATTGTGTATCCGTAAACGCGGCAATGCTGTGCATAGATGATCCGGCAGTGCTGGGTGTGAACGGATGGGTGGAAGTGGAGGACGAGCTTGCCCCGGCATTTATTCAGGGACCAAATCCCGCCCGGCACAGCTTTGCTGTGAAACATGAAAAGCCCTTTGATCTGGAAGTGTATAACATTCGGGGACAAAGGATTCTGCGGGAGCGGAGCATAAAAGAATATCAATATCGGGGCGCAAAACTGAGTGCGGGAATCTATCTTTTGAAAGTGACATCCGAGGGAAGAAGTAGAATCCTGAAACAGGTGATATTGCCCTGATGAGCGCGCTGGAAGATCTCCTCTGCAGCCTAGGCCAAGATCCTCGGCACGCGCGAACAATTGTATCCTCCCAAGTGTATGAAGCGCGCGCGGCGAAAAGGGAAGCGATACCGGAATACATTCACGAACACATCAAAGAAATCCTTGCCAAACAAGGGATTAGCGATCTGTATCTGCACCAGGTAGAAGCTTTGAACAAGGTTTTTGCCGGGCAAAACATCGTGATCAGCACGGGTGTATCCAGCGGCAAAAGCCTGGCCTATTGGCTGCCCATATTGCAGGAATTGATAAGCGGGACAAAGGCTAAAGCGTTGCTATTGTATCCTACCAAGGCCCTGGCTCAGGATCAGGCGCAAAAACTGGCGGGATATTGCACTTCGCTGGCAGCGCTGGGGAAAGAGCGTATATTCAGCGCCATCTACGACGGTGATACACCCTCCAATCAGCGCAGTAAAATCCGCCGTCAGGCCGATGTAGTGGCCAGCAATCCGGATATGTTGCATCTGGGTATTCTGCCGCATCACCCCATGTGGTCATCATTTTTTTCGCGCCTGAAATATGTGGTGATCGATGAAGTACACTACTATCGGGGAGTCTTGGGATCGCATTTTGCCAATGTGCTGGCGCGGATGCAGCGGATCTGCCGCTTATACAATGTAAATCCCGTGTTTATCTGCACATCTGCCACATTGGGCAATGCCCGGGAACTGGCGGAAAATCTGATCGGAGCATCGGTGTGTGAGATTGCGGACGATGCCTCGGAGCAGGGAGAACGGCATTATCTGATCGTCAATCCGCCATTGGTGGAGCAAGATTTGGGCATCCGCCGCAGCTCTATGATGGAATCGGTCACATTGGCAAAACTGGCGCTTGCGCATCCCTTGCAGAGTATTCTTTTCAGCGTAACGCGGCGCAGTGTGGAAATGCTGCTGTTGCATATGCCGCAGGCCTTCAAAGAGAAGATCGCAACATATCGCAGCGGATATTTGCCCTCAGAACGCCGCAAGATAGAGAAAGACCTGCGAGAAGGGCGATTGAAGCTGATTATTTCTACAAACGCGCTGGAATTGGGCATCGATATCGGAGGTCTGGATCTGGCCATCATCAATGGCTATCCGGGTTCTATCGCGGGACTTCGTCAGGAAGCGGGGCGCGCAGGCAGAAAAGGACGATCCGCCCTGGCAATCCTGGTGGCAGGCAGCAATCCTCTGGATCAGTACATCTGCCATCACCCGGAATATCTGTGGCAGACCAATCCGGAGCAGGCGCTGATCGATCCACAAAACACAGAGATACTGCTTCAACAACTGGAGTGCGCCATCTCCGAGCTTTCTTTCAAAGAAGGTGAAAGCTTTGGTAAGATGGAATATACGGAGCTGCAAGGCTATCTGGAAGTTTTGGAAACTGAGGGTAAAATTCGGCATGTGGGGCAAAAATATCTGGGCATCACAGAGCGCTATCCGGCGGGTTCTGTCTCTTTGCGCAATGCCTCAGATGTGTATCCCATCCTGGCGAAAGAAGAGTGCATCGGATATGTGGATTCTGCCAGCGCGTTGTGGATGACGCATCCCAAAGCCATCTATCTGCACGCGGGGGACACCTGGATCGTGGAAGAGCTGGATTTGGAAAAGGGAGTGGTGAGGATAAAGCCTTTTGCCGCAGATTATTACACTCAAGCTCTGCAAGAAAGTGAATTGAATGTGCTGTCGCTGCAACGATCCCATCAGCACGATTGGGGACGCAAGCATCTGGGGAAGGTGAGGGTAATTACTAAAGTAACCGGCTTCAAGAAGATTCGCTTTGGCAATATGGAAAACCTGGGGCTGGAAGATCTGGATCTGCCGGCGCGGGAATTGGATACGGTGGCATGGTGGATTTCGCTATCGCAAGCTGTGGTGGATTCAATCCGGCAAAAAGGATTGTGGAACAGCGACCCCAATAACTATGGCCCACAGTGGAAACACCTGAGTGCCACTATCCGGGAGCGGGATGGATATCGCTGCGTGAGCTGTGGTGCCAAAGAGAATGGTAAAGCATGGGATGTGCATCACAAAGTGCCCTTCAGGAAATTCAGCAGCGCGCAAGCGGCCAACGATCCCGCCAATCTGGTGACGCTGTGCCCGCGATGTCACTACCAGGCAGAGCAGCGGGTGCGAATTCAGAGCGGAATCGCGGGTCTGGCCTATCTCATCCACAATCTGGCGCCTTTCTTTGTGATGTCCGATCCCTCTGATCTGGGCCTGCATTTTGAGCCGGAATCTCCTCTGGCGGATGGGGATCCTGTGATTGCCTTGTATGACATGGTTCCGGGGGGAATAGGCCTCAGCAAAAAGCTCTATGAGATTCAGGACAGGGTGCTGAAAGCGGCGCTGGATCAGGTGACAGATTGCCCTTGCGAAAGCGGCTGCCCGGCATGCGTGGGACCCGTGGCGGAAATGGGGGAGGGAGCTAAAGTACACGCTCGTGCCATTCTGGATGAAATGCTATAGTGCTTCCAATCAGTTTCTCATTGACAGAAGAAGCTGATATGATTGTTTGACTTTTGAGGTGGAATGGCCGAAATTAATGATGCGACTAAACGCTTGAAAGAGGCAACTGATCAGACCTTGGGAGTGTTAGGCGGATCATCTAGTTCTTTTTTGGGGAATAGGGATGATGAGATTAGAAGACATTAAGGCAGGAGCCCTGATTCAGGGTATTGAACCGGGAGGATTAGTGCGCATAGTCACCAGTGAACCTATTGGTGGAGATGCATACACCGTTTATTACAAGAAAAGCGATGGTTCTCTTCGAGAGCGCTTGATATATCGTTCTGATGAAGAAAACCTATCTATTGCAGTGGCTGGTAGGCCCTGGACATTCGATGCTCCTGGCGCTGAGTTCAAGCTCGCAGTAGAAGCCAACCGGATCAACCTGGCATATCTGTTTGATCCTATGATGGCTGTTCACACATCCAATGTTGAGCCCCTCCCGCATCAGATCACAGCAGTTTACGAATCACTGCTTCCCAGGCAACCCCTGCGCTATATCCTTGCTGATGATCCGGGAGCAGGGAAAACTATAATGGCAGGACTGTATATGAGGGAACTCATCATGCGGGCTGATGCCAGGCGAATACTGGTTATTGCTCCGGGTTCCTTGGTAGAACAGTGGCAGGATGAAATGTACGAGAAGTTCGGCCTTGATTTCTGTATTTTCTCACGTGATTTACAACAGCAATCCAGGGGCGGTAATCCCTTTGAAGACTATGACTATATGATAGCCAGGATCGACATGATCTCCCGTGACGAGGATCTAGTTGAGAAGATCAAACAAAGCTACTGGGACCTGGTGGTAATAGACGAAGCTCACAAATGCTCAGCCTCCTGGTTCGGCAATGAGCTCAAGAAAACCAAACGCTACAGGCTGGCTGAAGAAGTAGGCGCTACCACCCGGCACCTCTTGCTGATGACAGCTACTCCCCACAAGGGCAAGGATGAGGACTTCCAAACCTTTCTTGCTTTGCTCGATTCTGATCGTTTCTACGGTAAAACCAGAGACAGCGCTCATTCGATTGATATCTCGGATCTACTGCGCCGTATGGTGAAGGAAGATCTCCTCAAATTCGATGGCACCCGCCTATTCCCAGAGAGAAAGGCTTATTCTGTGAACTATAAGCTGTCTGATCCTGAAGCAGAGCTATATCTTGCTGTCACAGAGTATGTGCGGGAAGAAATGAACAAAGCTGATCGCCTGAACGGTAAACAGAAAAACACCGTCGGCTTTGCCCTCACCATCTTGCAAAGGCGCCTCGCATCCAGCCCTGAGGCTATATACCAATCCCTGAAAAGAAGATTGGACAAGCTCAATCGCAGGTTGGAGGAAGAAAAGCTCATTCAGAGAGGCGAACTGATCAGACAGCAAAAAGAGAATAGCATCGAGCTGCCGGATGATTTTGATGATGAGGACTGGGATACTGAAGAGCGTGAAGAAAATGAAGAAGAGCTGGTGGACAGCGCTACCACAGCTCAGACCATCCAGGAACTGGAATCAGAGACCAATACCCTCAAGCGCCTCAATGAACAGGCCAAAGCACTACGTGACTCAGGCTTTGACCGTAAATGGGAAGAGCTTTCCAGTCTCTTTGAGAATAACCCGCATTTTAGGGATGCCAATGGCAGTTTTCGCAAGTTGATCATTTTTACTGAGCATCGGGACACCTTGAATTACCTGTATGAGCGGCTCAGTGGCTTACTTGGCAGCCAGGAGGCGATCATCACCATCCATGGCGGCATTAAAAGAGAGGAAAGGCGTAAAGCCCAGGAGCAATTTAAAAACCATCCCCGAGTCAGGATACTCCTCGCCACCGATGCTGCTGGAGAAGGCGTAAACCTTCAGAATGCCAACCTGATGGTTAATTATGACTTGCCCTGGAATCCCAACCGGATCGAGCAACGCTTTGGACGTATCCATCGCATCGGCCAAACGGAGGTTTGCCATCTTTGGAATATGGTGGCAGATGAGACCCGGGAAGGTGATGTATTTCAAACCCTTTTCACCAAGCTGGAAGCCCAAAGAGCTGCCTTGGGCGGCAGAGTTTTTGATATTCTGGGAGACGTATTTGAAGAAACAAGCCTCAAAGACCTGCTGATCGAAGCGATCCGCTATGGGGATGACCCTGAGGTCAGGTCCAGGCTGTTTCAAGTGGTGGAAGGCGTTCTCGATACCGAGCACATCAGAGAGATCATCAGCCGCAATGCCCTGTGTGAAGAGGTTATAGATGAAAACCGTCTCTTTGCCGTGAAAGCCGAAATGGAGAAAGCTGAAGCACGAAAACTCCAGCCCTATTTCATTAAATCCTTTTTCTTGCAGGCTTTCAGCCAGTTAAAAGGCAACATTCGCCAGGTCCATAGCGAGGGCGAGCGTTGGGAAATCTCCTATGTTCCGGCCCAGATTCGTGAACGGGACCGCCAGATTTCAGGCCGTAACCGCAGAAACATCAATCCAGTCACTCAGAAATACGAACGCATCTGTTTCGATAAACCCTTTGTGAGATTGCCCAACCGGGAAGCACCCATGGCCAGTTTCATCCATCCTGGGCACCCGCTGATGATGTCGATCACAGATATCATGCTGGAGGATCACCGCAACAAGCTGAGACAGGGAGCAATTCTTGTAGCCCCTCATGATGATAGCATAGATCCCAAAGCCATGCTGATCATAGAACACTCTGTAAAAGAAGGGGTCAACCGGGATAGGTGCATCTCACGTCGTTTGCAGTTTGTCCAAATCGATGAACAGGGAGCGATCAGCAACGCGGGCTGGGCACCCCATCTCGATCTGGAGCCCATCTCAGATAGTGACTTCATTCTGATAAAACATCTGCTGGCTGCCCAGTGGGTTTCATCCGAACTGGAAAGCCAGGCTCTGGCGTATGCCACCACCTACCTTGCCCCGGAGCATTTTTCGGAAGTGATGAAACGGAGGGAAAGACAGGTCACCAAGACCCTTGAAGCTGTTCATCAGAGGCTGGTGACCCAGATCAACTACTGGTCAGACCGCAAGATCAAGCTTCAGGATGACCAGGCTGCGGGTAAAAAGACCCGGATCAACATCGATAATGTCAGCCGCATCATTGACGAGCTGGATAACCGCCTCAAATCCCGCACCAAAGAGCTCAACGAGATGCGCCATGTAGTCTCGGAGACTCCGGTCGTGATCGGTGGAGCGCTGATCATCCCTGCTGGTTTACTGGCACAATTGAAAGGGGAGGACACCTGGACCGCAGATGCCGAAGCCAGGAAGCAGATCGAGCTAAAAGCCATGCAGGTTGTGATGGACCACGAAAAGTTAAATGGTTGTGAAGTTTTTGATGTCTCTGCCCTGAATTGTGGCTGGGATGTTACCAGTATTCCCCCAGCAATCGATGGGAAAATGCCGGAAACCAGACACATCGAAGTAAAAGGCAGAACCAAAGGACAATCCACTATTACAGTTACACGCAATGAAGTTCTCTATGGTTTGAATCAGGCGGATAAATTCATCCTGGCGATAGTAGTGATAGATGGAGACAACTTTGAAGGACCCCATTATATCCGTAATCCCTTTACTCAAGAACCTGACTGGGCGGTTACCAGCATCAATCTAGATATCGCCAGTTTACTGAAGAAAGCATCAAAAAAGGAGGGATTATGAAGAAGGAACTTATAACGGCGGAACCAAGATTCCTGATCTACACCAATAAGGATGGTAGCATACAGATTGAAACCAAGCTATTGGATGAAACCATCTGGCTGAGTCAAAAGCAACTGGCAGAGTTATATCAGACCACGGTTGCTAACATCAATATCCATATCCGCAACATCCTCACAGAGGGTGAGCTAGAGCCAGACGCAGTTATTAAGGATTTTTTAATAACTGCCTCCGATGGTAAAAGCTACCATACCATGCACTACAATCTAGATATGGTTATCAGTGTGGGATATAGGATCAAATCCCAGATCGCCACCCGATTCCGCATCTGGGCCACTGAGCGGCTCAAGGAATACCTGATCAAGGGTTTCACCATGAATGATGAACTGCTCAAAGAGGCCGGAGGCGGTTCCTATTTTGATGAACTTCTGGCCCGGATCAGGGATATCCGCTCCTCAGAAAAAGTCTTCTGGCGCAAAGTGCTGGATATCTATGCCACTAGCATAGACTATGATCCCAAGTCCGATCTATCGCGTGAGTTTTTCAAGGTCATCCAAAACAAGATGCACTGGGCGAGTCATGGCCATACTGCCGCCGAGATCATCTATCAGCGGGCTGATGCCGGCAAAGCCAATATGGGGCTCACCAACTGGCCGGGAACCCAGCTCCGTAAGGCAGATACTGAGATAGCAAAGAACTACCTGAACCAAGAAGAACTGGATCTCCTGAACAGAATTGTGAGCATGTATCTGGACTTCGCCGAGCTTCAAGCCCTGAACAGAAATCCAATGTACATGAAAGACTGGATCTCCAAGCTGGATGATTTTCTTAAACTTAGCGGTAGAGACATCCTGGAGCATGCTGGCTCCATCGCCCATGAGGACGCAATCCAAAAAGCCCGGCTGGAGTACGAAAAATGGCATCTGGAACAGCTTGCACAGCCAACTGCAGTAGAGAAGCACTTTGTGGAAGCCCTGCAGGAAGTGAAACAAATCACTAAACAGACCAAGCCAAGGCAAAAGAGAAAGAAATGAGTGAATATAAAATAAAAGCACCCAGGAAGCTGATAGAGGTAGCGCTCCCACTAAAAGAGATAAACGAAGCTTGTGTACGCGAGAAATCTATCCGGCATGGGCATCCTTCCACTCTACATTTGTATTGGGCAAGGCGTCCTCTGGCGGCTGCCAGAGCAGTGCTCTTTGCTCAACTGGTAAATGACCCCGGCTGGGATGAAGAGCTGAAGATTGGCTATAAGAGGAAAGCAGATGCAAACAGGGAACGGGAACGTCTCTTTGAGATCATTCGCAAACTTGTGAGGTGGGAAAACACTACCAATGAAGCTGTCCTGAATGAAGCCAGAGCCGAGATTCGCAAGAGTTGGAAAGTGACTTGCGATTTGAACAAAGACCATCCTGAAGCCTCAGAACTGTTTAACCCTGATAAACTGCCTGCCTTTCATGATCCCTTTGCCGGTGGCGGCTCCATCCCTCTGGAAGCCCAACGCCTAGGACTGGAAGCCTGGGCCAGCGACCTCAATCCGGTGGCGGTGCTGATCAACAAAGCGATGATCGAAATCCCACCCAAGTTTGTAGGCATAAGACCTATCGGCCCTATTCCAGAACATGAAAAACAGAATGAGATATCGATTAGCTGGCCTGGGGTAACCGGGCTGGCAGAAGATGTACGACGCTATGGTCATTGGGTACGGCAGGAAGCTTTTAAGCGTATAGGGCACCTCTATCCCCCCATCAAAATCACCGAAGAGATGATAACAGAACGGCCTGATCTCGTACAATATCGAGGGAAAGAACTGACAGTAATAGCTTATATCTGGGCAAGAACCGTGAAAAGCCCTAATCCATTGTTTTCTCATGTTGATGTCCCCCTGACTTCTACCTTCCTGCTGTCTGATAAAAAGGGGAAAGAAGCCTGGATTGAGCCAATAATCGACTGCGATAATTATGAGTTTAAAGTCCGGGTTGGCATGCCGGATGATATTGAAACAATAAAGAAAGGGACTAAGGCAGCCGGTAGATCGTCAAACTTCACATGCCTCCTCTCAAATACTCCCATTGATGGTAAGTATATTAAGGCTGAAGGGCAAGCAGGGAGAATGGGTTCAAAACTGATGGCGATCGTATGTGAGGGAAAAAACTGTAGAGTGTACATCTCTCCTGACGAGTTTCAGGAAAACCTCGCAAAATCTGCTAAACCATTATGGAGCCCAAAGCAAGAACTTGTCGGAAAAAGTGCAGACCAAGTTCCTTTGTACGGGATGTATACTTATGGCGATTTGTTCAGCAATAGACAGATGTATGTATTAGAGTCAATCACCACAATAATTGATGATGTTTTTAAGGCAGCTATTGAAGCAAATGATATAAAAGAAGATAATGCCATATATCAAGAGGCCATACGAACCTATTTGCATTTCTGTGTAGGTAAACTGTCAATCCAGAGTTCAGTTCTCTCAACTTGGGATTGCACTAGAGACGGGGTAAGGAGTGCTTTTGGAAGGCAAGCTCTAGCTATGGTATGGGATTATGCCGAAGTGAATATCCTAAGTGATTCCACAGGGAACTGGTTATCTATGCTAGATTGGGTGTGTAAGGCGATACAAAAACTGCCAACGCATAAGAATTGTAAAGCAGTAGTCTCCGACGCTACATCTCAGAGCATTTCAGCTAACAAGATTGTTTCTACTGATCCTCCATATTACGACAATATCATGTACGCTGATTTATCAGATTTCTTCTACGTGTTTCAAAAGAGAGCGTTGAAACCAATTTTCCCAGAGCTATTCCAGACCATTGCAACCCCAAAAGACGATGAACTGGTAGCATCGAAGTATCGCCATAAATCCAAGAAGGATGCAGAATTGTTCTTCTTGAATGGCATGATGAAGGCAATGAGCCGGATATCCCAACAATCAAACGCAGCCTTCCCGGTTACAATTTACTACGCTTTTAAACAATCAGAGACTTCAGAGGTCGGAAGCATATCTACGGGATGGTTAGCATTCCTGGAAGCGGTTATCAAATCTGAGTTTGCCATTGTAGGTACCTGGCCAATGCGAACAGAGCTTGCCAACAAGGTTAGTGGAATAGGTAGTAATATGCTATCTTCCAGCATAATACTGGTTTGCCGAAAACGTGCATTAAATGCAGAAATGGTCAGTCGTAAAGAATTCTTACAAGAGTTAACTAAGGCTATCCCTGAAGCAATAGAAACGATGATCAACGGTAGTGAAACATCCAGTCCTGTTGCACCAGTTGATTTAGCGCAATCAGCCATTGGGCCCGGAATGGCTGTGTATTCAAAATATAAAGCAATCTTGGAATCTGACGGTAGTCCGATGACAGTACATACCGCGCTTATCCTCATCAACAAAGCTCTGGATGAGTATTTCAAAGAGCGGGAAGGCGATTGGGATAATGACACCCGCTTCTGCCTCCAGTGGTTCAGTGAATACGGCTGGAAAGAAGGCGTTTATGGAGAAGCCGAAGTGCTTGCCAAGGCAAAAGGGCTTTCTGTGGAAGGTGTGCGGGATAGTGGAGTCTTGATTGCCGGCAGTGGCAAAGTGCGCCTTTATCGCCCTGCTGAGTATCCCTCCGGTTGGAATCCGCTAAAAGATTATAGAACCCCTGTTTGGGAAGTGTTGCATCAGCTAATCCGGGCACATCAGAGCAGTGGAGAATCCGCAGCAGCAGTGATAGCATCTGCAGTCCCTGAGTTAGCTGCTACAGCCCGGCAACTTGCCTTTTTGCTTTATACCCTTTGTGAACGACAAGGCTGGGCAGAAGATGCCAGACCCTATAACGATCTCGTAACGGCCTGGCTCTCTATCGAAAAACAAGCTCAGGATAAGGGCATAAAAGGTGATCAGATTGAGGCTGAGTTTTAGGAGTGAGGAGATATCATGCTGAGGATAAATGAGCTGCTTGCCAGGGAAGAAGGCAAGACTCTGCTTTCAGGAAAGAACTCTGAACAAATGAACTTCCGAGTAGCTTCCGAGCTGTTTGCCAAGCATGGTAAACTCATTGATATGAATAAGCTTGCGAACATAAGAACTCTGCACAAACATCAGGAGATAACATGATAAAAGCATGGCGGGACATCGCAATACCGCATCAGGACGTGCTGAGAGGCACTTTCAAACAATCAGAATTTGCAGCAGACCTTTCACGGGTACATACCGGAGATGCCAGTGAAGAATATCAAAATCCGGTTATGTTCTTTCAAAGAACTTTTATCACAGAAGGGATGAGGTTGCTGTTAGACTCAGTAATCCAGCGTCTTAGTGGAAATGGTGGTGATCCGGTTATTCAACTACAGACAGCTTTTGGGGGCGGTAAAACGCATACCATGCTGGCTGTTTATCATCTTGCCAAGGGTGATACTCCTCTATCTGAATTGCAGGGAATTCCACCAATCATTGATAAAGCCGGAGTTACTTCATTGCCCAAAGCTAAGGCGGTGGTGATTGATGGTAATCAACTCTCACCCGGTAGTCCCAGGTCACGTGATGGAATCACAGTAAACACTCTGTGGGGCGAACTTGCCTGGCAACTGGGTGGAGCAAATGGCTATGAACAAGTCAAACAAGCAGACTTAAGCGGAACATCTCCCGGCAAGGAAGATTTGATCAAGCTACTTAAGCAATATGCACCATGTGTGATTCTGGTCGATGAATTGGTGGCTTATATACGTCAATTTGAACCCGGGAAGACCTTTACAGGTGGCAGCTATGACTCTAATATCTCGTTTATCCAAGCTCTGACTGAAGCATTGAAAGCAGTGCCTAATGCGCTGATGCTGGTTTCCCTGCCAGATTCCAATCGTGAAGCAGGAAGCCAGAATGGTATCAATGTGCTCCGGACTCTGGAGCATTTCTTTGGACGCATCCAAGCTTTGTGGAAACCGGTTGCTGCAGAAGAAGCTTTTGAGATTGTCCGCCGCAGGTTGTTTACCAGTATCACTGATCAAACTGCAATGGAAGAGACCTGCCGCACCTTTGCAGACTATTACATCGCCAATAAGAACGATTTTCCCAATGAAACCCAGGAAGTGCATTACTATGAACGGCTGAAACAGGCTTATCCTATCCATCCTGAGATCTTTGACCGTCTCTATGAAGACTGGTCATCATTGGATAACTTCCAGAGGACACGTGGAGTGTTAAAACTGATGGCAAAGGTAATTCACAAACTCTGGATAGACGATAACAAAGACCCACTGATCATGCCGGGTAATCTGCCCTTGTATGATGCGGACGTGCGAAATGAAACGATTTATTATCTACCCCAGGGCTGGGATCCTGTCCTGGAAAGGGATATTGATGGTTCTCGCTCTGAAACTGCCCATATTGAGAAAAATGAAGCCAGATTTGGTCAGTTACAGGCTTGCAAGAAGCTGGCTCGAACCATCTTCTTTGGATCTGCTCCTCATGCTGTGGCTCTGCACTCAGCCAGAACTTCACGTGGAATAGAATACAACAGAATCCTGCTTGGCAGTGTTCAACCAGATCAGGTGATTGGAATCTTCAAAGATGCCATGAATAGACTGGTGGACAAGCTGCATTATCTGAGCAATGCAGATAGTAAACTGTTTTGGTTTGATACACGTCCTAACCTTAGACGAGAGATGGAAGACCGCAAACGCCGTTTTAATTATAAAGACGATGTGGTGCCGGTAATCAAAGACCAACTTCAGCGCTTACTGTCCAATGGCTGTTTCGACGGAATCCACATTTTTACGCGTTCTGATGACATTCCTGATGATTACTCGCTTCGGCTGGTTATCTTGCCACCTGATGCCTATTATCTGCGTTCTGGAGGTAGTTTTGCAGTTGGAGGCACACCGAATAGTGATGGGGCTAAGAAAATACTTACAAATCGTGGTGAACAACCAAGACTTAAACAGAACCGCTTGATCTTTCTGGCTGCGGATGGGGACGTGATAGGAAGGCTGAAAGACCAGGTGCTAACCCTATTGGCATGGGATTCGATTCTTAAGGATATCCAGATGCTGAAGCTCAACCTCGATGTGTACCAGACAAGGCAGGCAAAAGCGGGAAAAGATGATGCCGAAAAGGCAGTTAAGCATCTGATTCGTGATACCTATCGGTGGCTTCTGATCCCTGATCAGGGTAACGCACCCGGAGATAGATTTGAGGCACTTTCCATCAATGCTGCAGCTCAGAATTTAACTGCTGAGGTCGAGAAGGTCCTCAAGGAAAACGAACACCTGATTACTGGGTGGGCTCCCATCCATCTCAGCAATTTGCTCAAGAAATGGTTCTGGAAGGATGGTACCCATCATATGAAAGCCCAGGATGTCTGGCATAGCATGTGTTGCTATCTGTATATGCCCCGTTTGAGCAGCAATAGTGTATTCCAGGCTGCTATAAGCGCTGGCGCATCAAGCCATGAGTTCTTTGGCTTTGCCTATGGATATGATAACGATCAGTATGTAGGATTCACGTTTGGTAACTCAACCGCTCCTATCTATGATAGCTCACTGCTCCTGATCGATCCTGGGATTGCTACAGAGCATAAGCAAAAAACAACAGGTACACCAACTGGCGGAGCAGGAACTGGCTCAACACCCGGAGCTGGTACTGGAGGCCAGGGTACTCCTGGTAGTCAGGGTGGACCCGGTACTGGAGTCACTACACCACCACCTACCCAACCTAAGACCAGATTACACTATTATGGACGTAAAGAACTCGATGCAACCAGGGCCAAGACAGACTTTGCCACTATCATAGATGAGATCGTGATGCACCTGATCAAGAAACCTATGGTATCTGCATCAATCCAGATCGAAATCAAAGCAGATAACCTGGAAGGCTTCGATGAAGCTACCCAGCGCACCATCAAAGAGAATAGCAACACACTCAAGTTTGATCTGAGTGAGTTTGAGTAGAACATGCTACGCGCGTAGTAAATAAAACAGGAGGTGAGAATTATGCAAAACATAATAGCAACTCTCCTACAATGGATAGCTGTATAGTGGCTAAGGTCTTAGGTGAAATACTACCTTGACCGAGAATGGCCACTATTATGGTTAGCCATGTAGTTGGTCTTCGTAATGTTGTATAGCATATGCAGTTAACATGCGTGGAGTACCTGGGCGTGAAACACCGCCCAGGTACAAAACGTGAAGAAAGGTGGAATGGAGATTATGAGTACTAACGAATCGACAATTAACAGGTTAATGGAGGATTTTACTCAAACAACTAAATCCTCAGACGAAATCTTGAATATGGTGATGCGGGAAGAAAAAGAATTTACTCCATATGAGGTTTTGTACTTATTTCAACACCTCCTTGGCATGAAAGTAAGGTACAAACCTCATGAAAAAGTAGCTTTCATCCTGTTCATGCAATACAAAGAAATTGAGATCGCGTTTGTGCTTAACAAATTCTCATTCGAATTTCATCAAAGTGAGACCGACGATCATAATGAAGTGTATACCGATATCAAGACTAAGATCAGGCAAGCGATAATTCTATCACAAAGTGAATTCATTGCAGATGCCGAAGTAGGTATAGCAGCAAGAAATGTTATACTCCCTAACTACTATATTAGGTTTGAGAGAGCATTTGAATGTTTAGAATATCAAATAGAGAATAATTTGAAAGATAGAAGTGATTGGCCTCTTAATGATCATAGAGCCGATTGCTTCATTAATTCCTATGCCCTTCATATTGTTAGTTACATGGAGCATGTTTTAACTCTGTTGTACCCCTTTTCGGATTTCTATAATTCTAGGATTGATATCAAGAGCTTTGTATTCCAGTGCATTTATGATAAGATTGATAGTCTTTTAATGAGCTTGATGTCTGGGGATGTAGAGATTAAGGACAAAATCGCACAACTCATAAAGTATGTCCGAAACCCAATAGCCCATGGTTATCTAACTAGAGCTTATTTCGGTGATGTCTTGATTCCGGATATTGGATTTATTCCCATGTCATACAGTAATTATACACTGAGTTCGCAGAATTATCCATTCTTCCCAGTGAACCTTGAACATCAATATTCTGAGATGAGAGAAATCAAGGATAGTTTTGATAATCTTGTGGTGAAGCTTTACCCTAGTGCGACTACAATCATAAAATCAGGGTTAAGTATTAAATGTGATCCAGTGTCCAGACAAGAGTACGTATTGGCAATCCAGGATAGTGATACCACGAATGACTTCATTTCAAGGGAACAACACAAAGTAGATATTATGATGAACATGGACTGGTAACAAATCCAATGAATACCGCTGTAGTATCAAATGACCAACAGATTGACAGGCAAGCCTATACTCAGATAATAATCGATTCAACCGCTGCCAAGAAAGTCATTGTGGCTGGACCTGGGACTGGAAAAACTACAACATTTGAACTCATTCTCAAACAATCAGGAACACAAAACAACTTGGTGCTTACCTTCATCAACCGCCTTGTGAATGACTTGAACTGCAGATTGAGTGACCTTGCAAAGGTTTGTACCTTGCACAAGTTCTGTATGGGCATTTTCAACCGACAGTTTCCTGACTGGTACATGGTAAGTATGCTAGGTGCAATTATTAGTGAGGATACTGGGGTTAAGGAAGATATTTTCAACGAGTTGTTCCATAAGCTAGATGAAAGAAATCCTCTGTTCAAATTATACTTGAAAAGAGCTACATACTACAAAGCAATAAGCTTCAATGATTCAATTTTTCGTATTCTGAAGAAGGCAACCATAACTCCCAGCATAATTCCAGATTATGATAATATATTGATAGATGAATATCAGGATTTCAGTGCTTTGGAAGTTGCCTTCATAAAGCAATTGGAAAGTCATGGGAAGATCCTGATAGTAGGTGATGATGATCAGGCTATCTATGTGAAGAAATATGATTTAGGAACAAGCCTAAGAAACCTGTACCATTCCGGTATTTACCAACCATTTGATCTGCCATATTGTAGCAGATGTCCTAAAGTGATTGTAGATTCTGTTAACGATATAGTTACAGAGGCTACAAGAAAAGGGCATTTGAACGGAAGGATAGCAAAGCAATTTATTGCCTATGAACCTGGAAAAGAACTGGTTAACAGCAATTACCCTAAACTCAAAGTAGTGAACCTGGCTTCAGCTCAAGCTGCAGCACTATTCATGAACAAACTCGTATCTTCGATCCTTGAAACGGAGTTGGAAGAATATAAACAGAGACAAAGTAATGAGCCTCTTATACTGATAATTGGCACAAAAACATACTTAACAATGTTTAAGAACCAGTTTGCTGACCTTGCCGAATATATGGAATCAGATCAACTCACTGCTGATGAGAATACTCAGATCTGTGATGCCTATAGCATATTGTTAAAAGACGAAAATGCTAACATCGGGTGGAGATTATTACTATATCATGACCCGATAAGCAAATCAAAGCTAAAGAAGATAATAGAGGACTCTAAGAACAACGTACCACTGGTTGATCTAGTGCCTGATGACTATAAACAAAAACACAAGATGATTATCAGTCTGATTAGATCATTAATCACGTCAACTGGGTCAGTAAAAATTACTGCAGAGCAATCACTGGAACACCTTGTTGGGATTTTCCTGAAAGATCACATAGTTAAGTACTTTACTACTGAGCAAAGTCATGACCAAATAGCTTCATGTGAAAGCCCTTCTCCAATACAAATGGTTACTTACCAAGGATCTAAAGGATTGGCAGCAGACTATGTGTTTCTTCTGGGTGTTAATAATGGAGATATCCCCAAGGACCCCACCAAGATAGCGGATTATGAGATCTGTGAATTCATAGTCGGACTTACTAGAGTTAAGAAAGAGTGTTATGTTCTCCCAATAAGTAATGTGTATGGAGAAAAAAAGTACAGAAGCGTGTTTCTGTCGTGGATAACACCCCAACGAGTCGCAAATTCAAGATTCCTTTCCAAGAATGACGTAGTAGAGTTGTTTAGACAATGCAAAACGGAGAAGCAATAACTATGAAACAAAATGATAGTGAGTGAGTGTGTGTAAGTTCATTTCTGCTCAAGACCTTAAATTATCACAGACACTTCCGGAGCTTTAGGCATGACTAGACAAGATAATCAGTGGCTTTTTAACCCTCTTTTCTTGCCAGATGGCTGGATGACAGATTGTCACGCATCGGAGCATGCAGTTATCCTGTCACAAACCCCTCAAAGGGGTCTTGGAAAGGATGAGCAAGGATGAGCAACGATGCGACAGTTTGCAGTTTTCGCTGCACAATTTGCAGATTTCGTTGTCACTTTGCATTTGCGAATACAGCGATATCTGTAATATGAAAACGGGCATGCCAAAAAAGCGTTTTTACTTGACACCCCATAGCGCTTATATTATCTTGAAATATCACTATATGGCACGTGAGGTATCACATGGAACTCAAAAACCTGCAGCTTAGTTTTCCTGAAGATTGCAATATCATCCTGGGACAGAGTCACTTCATCAAGACCGTGGAAGATCTGTATGAAGCGATGGTAAACAGCGTTCCGGGCATCCGGTTTGGTTTGGCTTTCAGCGAGGCATCAGGTCCCTGTCTGATTCGTAAAGATGGCACCGATAACGAACTCATCGAGGTAGCGGTGCAAAACTTGCGTATGTTAAGGGCGGGTCACTGTTTCATGATTGTGATGCGCGATGCCTTTCCCATCAATGTCTTGCCGGCGATCAAGGCTTGCCGCGAAGTAGTAAACATCTTTTGCGCCACGGCGAATCCCACTCAGGTGATCGTGGCAGAAAGTAATCAGGGCTGCGGGATATTGGGGGTGGTGGATGGTTTCGCGCCCAAGGGAGTGGAGCTGGATACAGATATCTCCCATCGCAAAAAGTTCCTGATGGATATCGGATACAAACGCTGATGCGTCTTTTTGTAGCCCTGGAACCGCCGGAAAAGCTGACACAGCAGCTTCGGGACGCGCTGAGATATATGCAAGGCCTGAAGCACTCAAACATTAACTGGGTGAAGCCGGAAAATCTGCATCTAACGGTGAATTTTATCGGGGAAGTGGCAGATCATAAATTGAAAGAACTGAAAAGCATCCTGGCCGTTGAAGCCCGGCGGCATAGCGCTGCCATGTTGCACACGGAGGGGATCGAGCTCTTTCCCTATCGCTTTCCGCGCTTGATCTGGTTGAAACTGAGCGGTGAAGAACAGATCTTGAAAACTATAAACCGCCAGACGCTGAACAGCTTGAACACTCTGGGAATCGAGGCAGATGCCAAAGCCTTGAAACTGCATATTACTTTGGGGCGGATCAAGGCTCAGCAGACTACGGATTTTGAACGAGCCGTGCTGGCATACCACATACCCAAAGAAGAAATGCTGTGGGATACCATGAACCTGTATAAAAGCATTCTGAGACCTGATGGTCCCAGATATGAGATAATAGAACAGTATAATCTAAAATAAACGGAGGAAAAATGCTGGATAAAAACAAAGATGCAGCCCTGAAAACCGCGATTTCCCAACTGGAAAAGAGGTTCGGAGTGGGCACTCTGATGCGCTTGGGCGACAAACCCTTGCAAATAGTTGACGTGATCCCCACCGGAGCCTTCAATCTGGATATCGCCCTCGGTATCGGTGGCGTGCCAAAAGGCAGAATCACCGAGATCTACGGTGCCGAAGCTAGCGGAAAAACCACACTCAGTTTGCACGTGGCGGCAGAGTGTCAAAAGCTTGGCGGAATCGTGGCATTTGTGGACGCGGAGCATGCTCTGGATGTATCCTATGCCAAAAGATTGGGCGTTCAGACAGATAACATGTTGCTGTCTCAACCCGATGGAGGAGAGCAGGCCCTGGAAGTAACCGAAACTCTAGTAAGAAGCTCGGCGGTGGATCTGATCATTGTGGACTCCGTGGCAGCACTAGTTCCCAAGCAAGAGATCGAAGGCAATATGGGCGACAGTCATGTCGGCTTGCAAGCCCGTTTGATGAGCCAGGCTTTGAGAAAGCTGACCGCGATAGTGGCAAAGAGCAATACCGCGGTTGTCTTTATCAATCAAACCCGCATCAAGATAGGTGCTCCCGCCTTTGTGAATCCTGAAACCACAACCGGTGGAGTGGCACTGAAATTTTACAGCTCTCTGCGGTTGGAAGTGCGCTATGCCGGCGCCATCAAAGAAACCGGCGGCGATACTCAGGTCGTGGGCGCGCGCACCAAGGTGAAAGTGGTGAAAAACAAATTTGCCCCGCCCTTCAAAACGGTGGAATTTCCCATCATCTTTGGTCAGGGAATCTCTCATCTGGATATCCTCATCGATATGGCATCCACCCATGAAATCGTTAAAAAGAGCGGATCTTGGTATGCTTATAACGATGATAAACTGGGACAAGGTCTGGAAAAAACCAAGCAGTACCTTTTGGATAACCCCGATCTGCTAAAAGAAATTGAAGAGAAACTGAGAGTCAAAGTGAGCCCGGAAGAGTTCATTAACGATAAACCCGGCGATGAATCTGAAGTATTGGACGAGGAATAAACACCTCAGTTACATAAGTTTGGACAACGAATTGTGGGGGGTTCTGCCTACCAGAACCCTCCATTACCTTTTCCCCTTTGCTGCAGAGCTTCAGATAGACGAGACTCAGGCCGAGGAGCTGAAAACAGAACTGGGGAAACGAGCTTGGGCTCAGGTAACCGAATACCTTGCCAAAAGCGAACATAGCGAATATCAGTGCCGCAACTATCTGAATAAATACAAGTTCCACTCTTCCATCATCGAGCAGTGTATCGAACTCTGCAAAGATAAGCGCTATATAGACGACACCCGCTTTGCCGGCATCTATATTCGCAGTATGTTTGAACGCGGTAAAAGCAAACGTGCCATCATACAAAAGCTGAGAGAACACCGTATTCCCATAGAGGAAGTAAACGAACTGATCCGGGAAATGGAAGAACCGGAGCAGAGCCGGCAAATGCTGCAAAATCAAATCGCAAAACTGCGGTATCGCTATCGGGAAGAAGAGCCCCGCAAAGCAAAAGAAAAGATATTTGCCTCTCTGTATCGCAAGGGCTTTGATCTGGAAATGATCAGCGCAGCCTGGCAGGAACCGGCCAAAGAATGAACATAAAACCGCGGATGGCCATCTTGTTTGGGGCTCTGCTGCTGCTGGGCAGCTGTGCCTATCAGGGTGTCAATCAATACCCCTTCAGCCTCGCCATCCCCCGATATCATGATCTTCTGCCCTTTCTGTATTCTATCATGGCAGATCATCCCGGCTCCATTCAACACCGCATACTGGGCTTTTCCGGCAGCGAAAGGCTACCCCTCTATGCCGTCGAAATGGGCAGAGGCGAACGCAACATCCTCATCATCGGGCAACATCACGCGGATGAGCTCTTGGGCGTGGCAATCTGCGAACACATGATCCGGGAACTGAGTGAAGGCAGCGAAAGCGATGCCGGAATCCGCAAAGTGCTGGATGAATACCGCATCTGGATAGTACCCAGCCTCAATCCGGAAGGCTGGCGTGTGGTGAGTGAGGGATTGGCACGTATAAAGCGCAAAAACAACCGTGATACAGACGATAACGGGAAATTGGACCTACGTACCGATGGAGTGGATTTGAATCGCAATTACCCCATATTTTGGGATCAAGACACCGAAACCAATCACATGAGTTCATATTTCAAAGGCAGTGCCCCCTCTTCCGAAGACGAGGTAAAGGCCATCATCAACCTGGCCCGCAAGGTTCCTTTTGAACTTGCCATCTTCTATCATTCGTCTATCACGGGAGCATTGAACGAACGCATCTTTCTGCCCGCGGTCAACGATGAAGATCCGAGATTTTTGAAACTACGGGAGCAGGCTGATTTCTATGCCGCAAGGGCAACGAGGGATTATTTTCGCGGCACATACAGTGTGCACAGGGGCAGCAGCTCCAGAGTGGGAAATGCGCGTAACTTCTTTTATCACAGCCAAAACGCGGGGGCGATGTTGATCGAAGTGGGAGGGGTAAACCGTAAAGGACAGAGCATCATCCATCCTCCGGAGAAGATGGTGAAACGCATCAACAAACGCCATTATAAGGCTTTTATAGCCCTGATGCAGCACATGAGTGAGCTGGATTAGACAAGAAAGAAGCTACTGCCGCCCTCTTTGGCCAAAAGCCCTTTCAGTTCCAGATTTGTAAGCACAGTGGAGAGTTTGCCCACGCTGAAGTGAGTTAGTACCAGGATCTCGTCGAAAGCCAGGGCTTTTTGTTCTTTTTTCAGGAGATCGCAGACCAATTGTTCATCGCTGCTGAGGATGCAATCCAGCTCTATTTGAGGCTCGTTTTCGGGTGTAAGTCCCAGGTTGAATTGCAGATCTTCGGGGCAGTTGATGAGGGCAGCGCCGTTTTTGATGAGGTGATTGGGTCCTTCGGCGTTGCGGTTGTTGATATTCCCCGGCATAGCGCACACGTCACGATTTTGTTGAATGGCGTTTTTGGCGGTTAGCAGCGCTCCGCTGTTGATGTGGCCTTCCACAACGAAGACCAATTGGGAGAGTGCGCTGATGATGCGATTGCGCGCCGGAAAGTTCCATCTGTCGGGCTTGGTACCCGGTTCATATTCGCTGATCAGGATGCCGTTTGCGATCACTCTATCTGCCAATTCCCGGTTCTGTGGGGGGTAGATTTTTTCCAGACCGCAAGCCATCACCGCCACGGTAGTAGTTCCTTCTTTCAGGGCGCTTTGATGGGCCACGGCATCTATTCCCATCGCCAATCCGCTGATGATATTCACTTTTTGCCGACAGATCGGGGAGATCAGCTTGATGCACATTTCCCTGCCATAAGCGGTGGGATGCCGGGTTCCTACTACAGCCAGATTCTTATCTTTCTGCAAGCAGGCAAGCTCGCCCCGATAATACAGAATCAAAGGCGCCGCATAGATGTCACGCAGGCGGGAGGGGTATTCGTGGATGTTCAGGCAGTGGATGTCGTAGTGCCGCATAAGGTTTTGAATCTGAGGGAAGTTTTTGGGCAGGGTTCCGGCTTGCAGATGCGCAATGCTTTCGGGATCGACAGATTTGTCCATATACAGCGGATGGTTTTTTTTACCCACAAATTCCGTGGGATCCGGGTAATAGTTCAAGATTTCCATACACTGCCGAAAGCCCAGCTTCGGAGTGGTCTTCAGGCATAGCCAGCTTTGGTAATGTTCGGTGTTCACAGAGATTCCTGGATCTGTTTGTACAGATGGTATTTCAGCGTATCCAGCCCGATCTTGCCAACGCTGGAGATTGCCAGAATCCGGTGCTTTGTGATTTGCCGGAAGTGCTTGCTCACTTCTTCGATCCTGGCCGCTCTCTCATCTTCGGGGATGGTATCGATCTTACTGAGCAGGATCGTAAAGGGTTTCTTTTCCATAAAACTATCGTAGAGATATAGTTCCGCCTTCAGAGTGCGATACGCTTCCAGAGGATCATCGCTGTTGATATCGATGAGGTAGAGCAGGATGCTGGTGCGTTGGATATGGCGCAAGAACTGATGCCCCAATCCTTTACCCATATGAGCACCTTCGATGATGCCGGGGATATCTGCCATAGTGAAATGCTGATAATCTGAGACTCGCACTACGCCCAGCATCGGTTCCAAAGTGGTAAATTCATAATCCGCGATCTTGGGCCGAGCCGCTGAAAGCACGGAGAGCAGAGTCGACTTGCCGGCATTGGGGAAGCCCACCAAACCCACATCCGCCATTAGTTTGAGGACCAATTCCAGCTCGATCTCTTCGCTATGCTTGCCGGGAGTGGCGTGGCGTGGGGCTTGATTGGTGGGTGTGGCAAAGTTGCTGTTGCCTTTGCCTCCTCTGCCGCCTTTTGCCAACACAGTTTTCTCCCCGGCTTCGGTTACATCTGTCAGCTTGATCTTCTTGCCATCTTCCAAGACTTGGAAAATCTCGGTTCCCAGGGGCATACGCAAGATCAGATCTTCCCCGCTGGGCCCGGTTTTACGTGCTCCGGCCCCCGCTACGCCGTTTTTGGCTTTAAAGATTTTGTTGTAACGATAATCCAGCAGGGTGTTTATGTTTGTATCTCCCAATACGACGATGTTTCCCCCGCGTCCGCCATCACCGCCGTCGGGACCGCCTTTGGGTACAAATTTCTCGCGCCGGAAGCTAACCGCGCCGTCGCCGCCATTTCCCGCTTTTATGCGGATTCTTGCATAATCTATGAACAAATTTACCTCACTTTGGGGCTGGTATTCTGTGTATGTTGTCGATGCATCAACGCCTTTGAATGGCATCGGTTTCAAGATCGCGAAAATAACTCCAGGGATTCATGTTTGGCTCCACATATTCCCGGGGGCTGTGTTCGAAATCTGCTTTATGTATGCTAATGTATTCACGAAAGTGCTGTGGCAGAGCTTCATAACCTTTCTCTAGCTTGCTGCCTCTCAGCACAAAAAGCATTTGCCCCTCGCGGTCTCCCATCTTCATGAAGGGCAACCAGGGGGAGATCCAGATGTAGGAAAATTCAGCTGGCACGGAGCCGGATTGAGTATTTGCCAGATCCGCCTGCTTCACCCGGTATTCGCGTAGTTCCGCGGATTGCAGATAATCGCCCTGAACCTGATCTCCAAAGAGTCTGCGAGAGAGCACATGCGGATAGAAGGGAAATAGCTCGGAGTGATATACCACGCTCTCACCGATCTCGGTGGAAGGTAAGAACTGTCGGATATAGGGCAGTGTGTTGGCGTCGTATTCAAAGCGCTGATTTGCCGGATCGTTCCAGACATGAATTACGGGGACGATTTGCAGAGTAAAGGGATTTTTCCAGGTGCGCAATATCTCCCCGGTGCGGTGATCCAAAAAAAGGCCTATCTCTTTTCCCAAAAGACGATAGCCTGCCTCTGTGCTATCGATTCTGGAGATAGTGCAGCCTTCATAATCAAAGAGTTCCATGCTCTTTTCATTCGGCACCAAACTATATACTTTTCCGCTGAAATGGAATACTGTATCCGCGCCACTGAGGTCACCGACTACCCGCAGATAGTCTTTCAAATAGCTTTCTGCGGCTTCACCGGCGCTCAATAGGAGCGGCAAGAACAGCAGCAGGATACAAAGCTTGCGCAAGGATAGGTACCTCCATCTCATGTTTTTGCCATTTATGCAATAAGGCTGTGTGTGTCAAGTGTTTTGGCACTGCCACAGCTCAGATCGCGGCGCTTATGTATCGGAAAGATGCAATGGCGCGGGGCGTGCCGAACTGAACTGGGGCCTTGAAATCTGCTTAACAGTACGGAGATCAAAACCCTCATTTGAAGGGAATGAGTGGCATTTAGTTGCGTTTTCCCACGCGGAGCCGCCAACCGATCAGGCGGCTGAAAGTGAATGCCAGTGCCTTGCGCAGGGGAACGCTGCGGTATTCACGCACCAGAAACAGGGGGATAATGGCAGTCCAGCGCAGCAGGGCGCCCAAGCCGAATATCACTTGCTCGGGATCCAGAACGCGGTAGCCCAGGTCCAGAGGCTTGGGATAGAAGACGCCGCTGGCCAGGGTGGAGCTCATCATAAAGATACCGGTAACTGCCGCGTAGATGCCGCTATAGGCTTGCTCTCTGCGTTTGGGCGCGATGGAAAGCACAAAGTTTGTGGTCACAATTCCCGTGCCGGCCCACATAAATCCGCTCAATACTGCTTCCACCCACAACAGTGAGTAGTTTTGCGCGCTCATAAACAGCCAGAATACAGGATTCAATCCGCCCAGAAGCACACATATCTTCATCGCGGTTTTATTGCCAAAGCGGTCGATGAATTTGCCCCAGAAGCTAAATGCCAGGAGTGAAGAGCCCATGTGCAGCGTGTTGTACATTTGCACTTGAAAGAGGCCCATCTTTAGATTCTTCAGCATGAAAGGTCCCCAAAAGGGACTGCCCACACCGGTGGCAAACATCCATAAGGAGCCAAAGACCAGCAGCAAGCGGAAATTCTTGTCTTTGAAGGGCTCGCTGAATACTTCGCTCAGGCTTTTAGCTTTGTGATGCAGTCGTTTGCGCTCCGGTTGCAGACTCAGAAAGAAGAGTCCGATGATGCCGATGATGGAGGCAAAGATATATACAAAAGCCAGGAAAATGGCTTGATTTTGAGGGATGAAGAAATGTTCCAGCCCCAGGATGCTCTTGTATCTCAGTGCTTTGTAGCTGTTTTCAAAGAGATCCACATGGTAGCTGATGATATAGCTGAAGGTCAGGCCGATGATCAGCAAGATCTGATTTCGGGTAGAAAAGAAGCGTCCGCGGATCTTCAGAGGGATGAGGTCGCTGATCCAGGCGATCCAGATATTGGCGCCGATGGACTGGAATCCCGCGCTGAAAAAGAGCAGGCAAAGTATATACCAGATGCCCTGCTCCCGGTGGGGGAAGAGCAAGGCAAGGCCCAAAAAAAGGGTCAGGAAACGTCCCGGGAAGGTTAACCACACGCATGCCCATTTTCTTTGGGAAATGTACTGAGAAAACGCCACTCCCAGAGGTTGCCAGATCGCCGAGATCTGTCCGATGGCAGAAAGCAGGCTGTATTGCAGAGGACTTGCCCCCAGCATCACCATCAGCTTCGTGATAAAGGAGCTGCCTATTTGTGCCAGATTGCCATAGATCTGGGCAAAGACACCTTCCCGCACCGAGCTGTGGATGGTGTGGCGGATGATTCCCCGGTCGGCTTTATTGGTTGTGCAGCCGAGCCGGTTTTGACATGATTTTGCTTTTGCGGGTGTCACGTGGATCCAGATATCTTATACAAAAACCGGCTCCCAGGGTGGAAACCGGTTCTATAACTCATAATGGAGCTTATTACACTTCCATTATTTCTTTTTCTTTGGATTTTTCCACTTCGTCGATCTTCGTGATCCACCCGTCGGTAATGTCCTGAACCTCTTTGAGGAGTTTCTTTTCATCGTCTTCGCTGATCTCACTGTCTTTTTTCATTTTTTTGGCCTGATCATTGGCGTCGCGGCGAATGTTTCGAATTGCCACGCGGGCGTCTTCACCCAGTTTTTTCAGGTTTTTCACGATGTCTTTGCGTTTATCCTCGGTGAGGGGTTGGAAGGGCAGACGGATCACATTGCCGTCGTTTTCCGGGGTGATGCCGATATTGGCGCCCAGGATGGCTTTTTCGATGTCTGCCAGGGTGGTTTTGTCCCAAGGTTGCACCACGATAGTGCGGGGCTCGGGGATGGAGATGTTGCACAGCTGTTTTACCGGGGTAGGCTGACCGTAATAGTTTATGCGGATGTCGTCCAAAATGGACGCGCTGGCCCTGCCGGTGCGAACTTTGGAAAACTGGTGCAACAGCGAATCAAAAGATTTCTGCATCTTCTCCGTGGTGTTATTTTTGAGTTCTTGCATAGTGTACCTCGTTCTTAGGGATGAATGTAGGTGCCGATGTCGACATCTTGCAGAGCAGCTTTCAGGTTTCCCGCTTTGGCGATGTTGAATATTTTGATGGGCATATTGTTATCCGCGGCCAGGGAGAAGGCAGTGAGGTCCATAACGCCCAAGCGGCGCTCCAAACAGGTTTGGTAGTTGGCTTCGCGGATGAAGGCGGCATTGGCATCCTTCATGGGGTCGGCGCTGTATAGACCGTCCACTTTCGTGGCTTTCATCATGATATCCAGTTTGAGTTCGATAGCGCGCAATACTGCGGCGGTATCGGTGGTAAAATACGGGTTTCCGGTGCCTCCCGCCAAAAAGCATATTTTGCCTTTGGCTAGCGATTCCTGCACTTTTGGCGCACTGTAATGACGGGCAATCTTGTCCAGCACAAAGCTGGAGAAGACTTCCGCGGCACAGGCTTTTGCCAGCAGGATTTCGCAGAGATACAACGCGTTTTGGATGGTGGCGAGCATGCCGATGTTATCCAGGGTAACCCGGTTCAGGCTCAGGTTCTTTTGGCTGCCACCGCGGAAGATATTGCCTCCGCCCAAAACTACGGCAATTCCGTATCCTTCATTTTTGATGCCGATCAATTCGTCGGTCAGCTGATCGCATACTTTGTCGTCGAAGCCGAAACCGGCGGGTCCGGCCAGGATTTCTCCGCTGATCTTCAGCATCAGACGGTTGATCTTTTCGGGTTTGAAAGTGCTGTTCATCCTTGGTTTAAGGCTTTATTGTCATTCGCCCAGGGCGAAACGAACAAAGCGTGCTATTTGGATGTTTTCGCCGGTTTTTGCCACAGCCTCGGTAAGAAGTTCTTTCACGGTTTTCTTCTCGTCGCTGATCAGTCCTTGTTCCATCAAAGCATGCTCACTGCAATACTTGCGGATGTTGCCTTCGATGATTTTGTCCATGAATTCAGGCTTTTTACCTTCGTTTATGGCCTTATTTCTGGCGATTTCTTTTTCACGCTCGATGATCTCGGCGGGAATAGCGTCGGCGGTGAGTGCCAAGGGATTGGTAGCGGCGATCTGCATGGCGATCTCTTCTGCCAGAGCTTTGAATTCATCGGTTCTGGCCACGAAGTCTGATTCGCAATTGAGCTCGATCAATACACCAATCTTGTTGTTGAAATGGATGTAAGAGTAGATGATTCCTTCTTTGGTTTCGCGCAGGCTTTTGGCCTCGGCTTTGGAAATTCCGCGCTCGCGCAGATATTTGATGGCGCCATCGATATTGCCATCTGCTTCCACCAGAGCTTTACGGCATTCCATCATGCCTACTCCGGTTCTTTCGCGCAATTCTTTTACCATGCTTGCGGTAATCTCTGCCATTATATAACTCCTTAAAATTTATAGGATGAGATGAAGCGTGCCGGAAGAGACCGGCACGCGATGATTCTCTTATTGCTCTTTGGCAACCATTTCGGCTACCGGTTCTTCTGTGGTATCGCTTTGTTCTTCAGCTTCCATTTCCTCTTCAATAGGGGCTTCGGAGCTGTCTGCACCTTCATTGGCGGCACCGCGGCCTTCCAACGCGGCATTGGCCATGATATCGGAGATCAGGGCAATGGCGCGAGTGGCGTCGTCGTTCGAAGGGATCACGTAATCCACCAGATCGGGATCGCAATTGGTATCCACCATGGCGATGATGGGGATGCCCAGGATGCGGGCTTCGTGGATGGCAATGTCTTCATACTCGGTGTCCACTACAAAGATCGCACCCGGTTTGGCATCCATATCACGGATCCCGCCCAGGGAAAATTCGATCTTGTCGTGCATGCGTTTCATTTTTTGAGCTTCAAGCTTGGTATAGCTGTTCAGGGTACCATCAGCCTCGATTTCCTCGAAGTATTTCATCTTTTCGATGCTCTGACGGATGGTGGCCATATTGGTAAGCATACCGCCATACCAGCGCTGATTCACGTAAAATACTCCAGCCTTTTCAGCGGCTTCGCGAATGGAGCTTTGAGCCTGCTTTTTGGTACCCACAAAGAGGATATACTCTTGCCGGCCGGCAACTTCCTTTACGAACTGATAGGCTTCGTTGATGGCATCGACCGTCTGTTTGAGGTCGATGATGTGGATCCCATTGCGTTTGATGAAAATGTACTTTTTCATTTTGGGATTCCACTTGAAAGTCTGGTGACCAAAGTGGACACCGGCTTCCAGCAGTTGTTTCATAGATACAACGGACATTTAATCTTCTCCTAATCTACGGTTAAGTTTTCCGCCAAAGGATATACGCAATTCAGAGGGGCTATCCCCTCACCGCCTTGCAACTCGCTTTGGTGGTGTATTTTGGCATTATTGCCAAGTGTGTGTGAAAGTGTTCTGATTCTGTATTTTGTCATTTCCCAAAAGGGGGATAAGCTCCCCCAAAACCCGGGTATTAACGTTTCGAGAATTGGAATCTCTTTCTGGCTTTCGGACGTCCGGATTTCTTCCGCTCTACCATACGGGGATCGCGAGTGAGGAATCCGCGGGCTTTGAGTGCAGGTCTCAAATTTTCATCATATTCACAAAGAGCGCGGGAAATACCGTGACGAATGGCTCCTGCTTGACCGCTGAGGCCGCCACCGGATACATTTACGTACACGTCGAAATTCTCGGACATACCAACGGTCTGCAGAGGTTGTTCCACTACCATTTCCAAGGTTTCGCGCTGCAGGTATTTCTTCATGTGCACTTTGTTGATGATGCGCTTGCCGGTACCGGGGGTCAAACGAACCCGGGCGGTGGCGTCTTTTCTTCTTCCTACGGCATCAAAGTTTTGCATACCTTGTTTTTCTCCTTACAGGCTAAGTTCCACCGGCTTCTGCGCGGCATGGGGATGCTCGCTGCCTGTGTATACTTTCAGTTTTTTCATCATTGCGCGTCCCAGAGTATTCTTCGGCATCATACCTTTTACGGCGTGCTCGATGATACGTTCGGGATGCTCTTCCAATATTCTGGCATACGGGATCTCTTTGAGCCCACTGGGATATCCACTGAAAGATTTATAAACCTTTTGCAGGGCCTTGAGGCCGGTTACGCGAACTTTTTCGGCATTGATTACTACAATGTAATCTCCGCAATCCAAATTCGGTGCAAAATACGGTTTGTTTTTACCACGTAAATAGGTGGCAATCTTTGTGGATAAGCGACCAAGAGGCTGCCCCGTAGCGTCTACGACATACCACGCTTGCGTGATGTCGCTTGGGCTTGGAGTTAGGGTCTTCATCGATTCTCCTTTACGAATTTATTACAGAATGTCAGGATTTTAGCAAGCTAAATAGTGTCAAGAGAAAACATTG
>DHSO01000025.1:0-5334 GCA_002410505.1 Cloacimonetes bacterium UBA5284
TCAACCCCCTCAACCCTCTCAACTCTCTCAACCCTCTCAACTCTCTCAACCTTCTCAACCCTGTCACCCCCCCCCCTCAACCCTTGGCATTCACCAAACTCCCAATGCCTCCCCTTTCACAAGAAAAGCCTTGACCTAATCTGAATAGCAAAAAAAGTAAACCATCTCAAGCAAGGGGAAGCCATACAATATGACAATACTACAGATGATCAATTTCTTGGGAGGCCTGGCTCTATTTATTTTTGGTATGAACAAGATGACCGACAACTTGCATGCTGTAGCCGGCAGCGAGATGCGCAGAATCTTGAAAATGCTGACCAACACACCTCTCAAAGGAGTCGTGGTAGGTATGTCGGTTACTGCCTTGGTGCAAAGTTCTTCCGCTACCACCGTGATGTTGATCGGATTGGTAAACACCGGAGTGATGACTTTGAATCAGGCTGTAGGAGTTGTGATGGGTGCCAACATCGGTACCACCATCACCGCTCAATTAATCGCTTTCAATATTGGTCATTACGCTTTTGCGTTCATCATTGCCGGCGTATCTATGTTGCTGATCCGCCGCAGCAGAGTAATGGAACGCTGGAGTCAGATCATCATTGGCTTTGGTTTGCTCTTCATCGGCCTCAATGTGATGTCTTCGGCGATCATGCCCCTGCGTGAGTCTCAGATGGTGCGGGATTTTATGGTATATCTTGCCGGAAACCCCATTTTGGGCATACTTACCGGAACCGTTTTTACCATGTTGATTCAGAGTTCCTCGGCCTCTGTGGGCATCGTTATAGTTCTGGCCAGCAGTGGCTTGATCCCATTTGAAGGCGCTCTGTATCTGGTTTTTGGCGATAACATCGGTACTACCATCACTGCCTGGCTGGCGGGAATTGGCACAAACTACACTGCTCGCCGCGTTGCTTTGGTTCACACTCTTTTCAACATCTTTGGCACCATTCTCTTTGGCTTGCTCACCTACCTTGGCATATTCACTGTTATCATCAATCGCATTACCCCCGGGAACGTGTATCTGGGCGAAAACTTGGCGCGTCACATTGCCAATGGGCACACCTTTTTCAACGTATTTAACACCCTCATTTGCCTGCCCTTTGCCTCATTTTTCGCGTGGGCGGCTTCACGTATCATCCCCGAAGACAAGATTGACACGATCAGTCTGGGAGAGCCCAAACACTTGAATTATCATGTGATAAACAACAGTGAACTCGCCATCAACCAATCTCTGAAAGAGATGAGGGAGATGCTGCGCTTGGTGCGCCTGGGACTGATCGTAAGCTATGAAGCCTTCAAGGATAAAAACTACAAAAAGCAGATCCGGGTAAGCAAGATAGAGGCGGCAATCGACCATCTGCAAAGGGAAGTAACCCTGTATCTGGTGGCGGTGAACGAACGCACCAGCGCCGATGACATCATCCAGAAAATCCCTGCTCTCTTGCACACTGTGAACGATATTGAAAAGATCGGTGACTACACCGAGGAAGTGAATCGCATCCTGAACTATCAGATCTCGATTCAAAAACACCAGCTCAGCCCGGAATTTTGTTCCATGATCGACGATCTTCACGCCAAAGTGATGTTTATGCTGGATCTCTGTGTGGATTATCTGGAGGACATGAAAGATGATTTCAGCTACAAAATCATTGAGATGGAAGGGCGCATCAACGAACAGCACCACAATCTGAGGGCAAAAATCCTCGGTGAAATTCAAAACGGAGTCTGTGATCCCGCCGGCGGCTTGAATACCATAGATTATCTGGATCAGGTGGAAGTGATCGCGGATAAACTAAAGAATCTGGTAAAGGCCGGCAGCCACAAATTTGTATACAAACAGCGTAGCGATTTCCCCATGGACGATGACGATGACAGCCCCGAGCTGAACATCCTGGAATCCTGAACTCAAGGCGCTGAGCGGCCTTAGTGCCGGTTTATGGCTTTTAGCACAATGTGGATGAGGGCCTCGGGCAGCTCGGTTCGCATCTCCAATACCAACAAACGCCCGCTTAAGATCGGCATCAATTTCACCGCATCTTTTGCACTGCACAATAGATATTCCGCCGGCTCCGCTTGCAATTTTTGTATTGATGCTTCATCCGCAAAGGCATGGTGATCCGGAAAGATGTGGTGTTTACTGTACTTTATGCCTTTGGCTGTGGCGCTCTCGGCAAAGGACTGTGGACGGGCGATGGCAGATACCAGGGCAATGTTTTTACCCTGCAATTCTGCTGCTGCTATCTCCAACCCCTCCCGTAGGATTCTGCCCACGCTGCTTCTCACTTTGAACAAACCGGCCCCTCTTTGGGCCAAAATCCCCTCCAGCTCCGGGTTTTCCGGCGCGCCGGGTTTCTGATGGAGTAGGCATAGGCTGTGGCGGGTGATGGCGCTTAAGCTTTCGCGCAGATAGCCTGCGGGGATCACAAAGCCGTTGCCCAGGCCGATCTGCGTGTCAAATACCACCAGATCCAGATCTCTCGCTACCTTCAGGTGCTGCATGGCATCGTCCAAAATCATCAGCTCCAAACCGGGCAATTGACGCTTTGCCAGTTGCAATACTTCCTTACGCTTGCGTCCGGAGAAGATCGGGATACCGGGCATCATTTCGTGGGCCATTGCCGCTTCATCTCCCGCTGCTTGAGGCGGAAAGAGCAGATTTTTGCCATCGGCCACCATGCTGGCGCCGTGTTCCAAAAGGCTTTTGTAGCCACGAGAGGCATAGGCCACGCAGATCCCCTTTTTGTGCAATGCCTTACACAGGGCGATCGCGATGGGGCTTTTACCGTTGCCGCCACTTGTGAGATTGCCCACGCTGATCACTGTGAACTCAGCGCGATAAGCCTTATCCTGTAGTAAATATCGCCTCATACGCAAAAAACCGGCATAAATGAGGGATACCGGGTAGAGCAGATAGCTGATGATCGAGCGATTTAGAAGATGTCTTTCGGCAAAATCTACGCGCTTCACTTCGCTTGAATCTTGCGGTCGATGAGGGCCACAAGTTTTTCCACGTCAAATGGTTTGAAGATCACATCTTTCAGGCCATCTACTTTGGCACGAACCAAAACGTGATTGGGGTCGTAACCAAAACCCGTCATCATGATCACGGGGATCTTCTCATCGTAATCCTTTACGCGCCAAAACAGTTCATAGCCATCCATATCCGGCATGGCGATGTCTGTAAGCACCAGGTCTACTTTGCCGCTCATGATCATTTGCAGCGCTTTCAGACCGTCCGAAAAGGTGTGCAGTTCCCATTCCGGGCGCAGGGCTTGGATCTCTATTTTCAGGTTTTTAACCAGTTCTATTTCATCATCCACGATGCAGATTACTTTTGTCATGTTATCTCTTTTCCTGTTATGATTTTGTATATTGCCAGATATTTTTCTCTGGTCTTTGCCACCACGTCTTCCGGTAAGGTGGGCGCGGCAGATTGTTTATCCCAACCGCTTTTATTCAGATAGTCGCGGATGTATTGTTTATCAAAGCTGGTGGGGCTGGTTCCGATCTCATAGGTATGCAGATCCCAAAACCGGGAGGAATCCGGCGTGATGCATTCATCGATCAGAAATATCTGATTTCCGATGCTGCCAAATTCAAATTTGGTATCGGCAAGAATGATTCCCTCTTTTTTCAAAAGTTCGTGAGCGTGGTTATACATGGCCACGGATTTATCGCGCAGATATTCGGCTATCCATGGATCCATGTGGCTCAGCATCTCGCGATACGAGATATTGATGTCGTGACCTTCGCTGGCTTTGGTGGAGGGGGTAAACAGCGCTTTGGCAAATTTCTGGCTTTCCTGCATATCTTCGGCGATCATCATGCTTCCCACCGTGCCGGTGCGCTTGTATTCGCTCCAGGCAGAGCCGCTGATGTAGCCGCGAACAATGCATTCAAATGGGATTACGCGGGTTTTCTTCACCAGCATCGAGCGTCCTAGCAGATAGTCCTTGAAGGGATGTAATGCCGCAGGATAATCCTCCACTTTGTCGCTGATGAAGTGATTGGGCACTATGTCCGCAGTGCTTTTGAAAAAGTGTACGGAAATGCCGTTCAAAATGCGTCCCTTATCCGGGATCAGATTTGGAAATACCACGTCGAAGGCCGAGATACGGTCGCTGGTCACGATCAGCAATTGATCGCCCAAGTCGTAAATATCACGTACTTTGCCGCGGCTGAAATTCTTTATTAAAGATAGTTTGATGAGTGCCTCATGCATGAGCTCGCTCCCTTATATAGTCATATATTATTTTCATTTCATCCACCGCAGCCAGGGGCAGGGCCAAAAGTTCATTTCCCCGATAGGGCGGGTTGTCCGCGGGGAAGTGGTAGCTCTTGCCGTTCAACTCCGCGTGAGTCAATTGTCCATGTGCGATCGTGAGCTGCGGACTCTCAAAGCTGAGATCCTTGGCCACATACAGGAAATTCAACCAATCCCGATACGTACTTAGCAGACGGATCTCGTCGTCCAGAAGGTCGGCTTTGGCGAATTCCAAATCGTCATAATACCGCTGGCGCTCCTGTTGCACCATCTCCAATATACCATTATTGGGATGCACAAAGCTCTCTTGCAAAAGCGTGTCCAGCTTCTGAAGATCGTGCTCCAAGTCGGTCTCTTTGGCGGGTGCCAGCGCCAGACACCAGCCCCTGCAGATGCCGCTGTCAAACCTTTCGCAGGGATATGTTCCACCGGGGCAATTGGGCAGCTTCAAAATGCGGGATATACTATCGATTACATCCGCCACAAAGAAACGGCTGCGAAAGGGCCCCAGATATTGCCAATCGTCATTCGTGTGTTCCTGAATGCTGATGAATGGGAAACGGTGACTGTCCAAACCCAGATACACATAGCTGTCCCAAGGACGCAAACGCTGCTGGAACGATGGATAATGCTCCTGAATCAGAGCCTTCTGCATCACCAGAGCACTCATGGAATCCGGCATTTGCTGATATTCCAGGATAGTCGCTCGCTCACAAAGCTCCTGATATAGCTTGTCCTCGCGAGCATGGTTCCAGATCCCGCGTAAACGAGCGGATAGACGAAAACTGCTACCGATATACAGATAGTCCTGCTCGCTTTTAAGGGCGAAAAATAAGCAGCCACCCGGAAGGCTATCCCATTGTCTCTCATCATTCTTGGCAATAATTTGACTTATCATACGGACAGTCTTTTATTAGGGCAATTTGTGTCAATTGAATTCTATGACTGCCGAAACTGGGGATGGAAACCTGCGCGAGCGTTAGCGAGCGGAGTCCCAGCGGGACGACAGTTTAGATAGTTACCGATAGTCCAAAAGCCGATAAGTGCCGGAGGCACGACAGTTTAGATAG
>DHSO01000025.1:5543-5816 GCA_002410505.1 Cloacimonetes bacterium UBA5284
AGGCACGACAGTTTAGATAGTTACCGATAGTCCAAAAGCCGTCAGAGTGCCGTAGGCACGACAGTTTAGATAGTTAGCGATGAATTCTTAGTTCGTAGTTGAAGATCGTTACGAAGTGCTACTGGTTTTCTTTCGAGCTCGTTCAGGATGTCGTTTGGCGCGCAGATTCCGCAGATTTGTCTGTCCACGAATTTACACTAATTAACACGAATTAGGCGCTTCGCGCAATAGAGAATAGTAAACGTATTGCTTTGTATCTCGTGCCTCTGGCAC
>DHSO01000027.1 GCA_002410505.1 Cloacimonetes bacterium UBA5284
ATATGATACAAACTTAAAATAATATCAGCTAAGATAAATAAAGAACAGCCCCTTACACAAGGGGCTGTTCTTTATCCCATCGGGAAAGCTGATCTTCGGACAGATATGTGACCATGGGCCGGGGACTGGAAACACCTGAAACTCTTTGACAAAATCGGCACTTTCAAAATGCTGGAACAAAAAGCATTTAAAGGCAGTAAATAATGAGAAAATACATTGTCTCTATCTTGGGACGCCCAAACGTGGGAAAATCCACATTGTTCAATCGGCTGTGCCGCAAGCGTAATGCCATCGTAGATTTCGAGGCCGGAATCACCAGGGACCGCAAGTATGAAGATGTGGAGTGGAACGGAAAGGTGTTCAAACTGATCGATACCGGTGGCATCGTTTATGACAGCAACGACCCTATGGATAAAAACATAATGAATCAGGCACTGCTGGCCATCGACGAGAGTGATCTGATTATCTTTATGGTGGATGCTCAGACCGGTACGACAGACTTGGATCAAGCCATAGCAAAGCTGCTGTTTCCGCACCGAGACAAGGTGGTTCTAACTGCGAATAAAGCCGATAGCGAAAAGCTGGAATGGGAAGTATATGACTTCTTGCAGCTTGGCTTTGGAGACGCCTTTCCCATCTCGGCATCCCACGGTCGTAATACCGGAGATTTTTTGGACGAGCTGATCAATAGAATGCCGGACACCATGGACGCCGGTATTGAAGAAAAAAAGGAAAACACCAGAATCGCAGTTGTGGGCAAACCAAATGTGGGGAAATCCTCTATAGTAAACCTGCTTTTGGGAGAAGCCAAGCAGATAGTGACCGATATCCCCGGAACCACCAGAGACAGCATCGATACGCTGTTTCGCTATCATGGCAAGGATTACACTCTGATCGATACCGCCGGATTACGCCGCAAAAAGAAAGTGACTTACGGCGTGGAGTACTTTAGCGTGATGCGCACAATTGAGGCTGTGGACCGCTGCGACATAGTAGTACTGGTACTGGCTGCCGACGAAGAGATCAGTACTCAGGATCTCAAGATCGCCAGCTACGCTCAACGCAAGATGAAAGAAATCCTGATAGTATACAACAAATGGGATTTGGTGCCCAAAAATACCGCAACCACGGGCGAATTCATCAAGAACCTGCATTATGAAATGCCCTTTTTGCAGTTTGCCCCGGTTATTTTCATCTCCGCAAAGACCCATCAGCGCATCCACAAAGTGATGGAATCTGTAGTGGCGATAGAAGAAGAAAGCCAAAAGCGGATCCCAACTTCCGAATTGAACCATTTCATGGAAACCGTAATCTCACACCGGCCCCCGACTCACCCTACCGGTCGCCATATCAAGATTTTCTACATCACGCAGGCCTCGGTCAAGCCGCCTGTCTTTGTGTTTTTCTGCAACTCTCCGGCCTTAATCACCGAGAATTACCGCAAATTCCTGCACAACCAGTTGCGCGAGGTGTTCTCCTTTTCCGGAGTATCGATAAAACTAATCTTCAAAGGGCGAAAAGAAGAGGATTCGGATAATGGTAGGTCCTGAGTATTGGATGCCGGTATTGGCCTATTTTTTGGGCAGTATTCCAATGGGTTGGCTGGTAGCCAAGGTATTCTATCACAAAGATATTCGCAAAGAAGGCAGTGGCAATATAGGCGCTACCAATGCTTTGAGGCAGTTTGGAACCGGCGTGGGCGTGTTTGTGTTGATGATGGATGTACTGAAAGGGATTGCCGCCGTGCTATTGGCCCGCCACTTCCTTGGCCTGGCCCATCCTCTGGTTTCTGTGTGCGGACTCTTTGCCATCTTGGGGCATATATATAGTATCTGGTTAAAATTCAAAGGCGGCAAGGGAGTAGCTACTGCCGCCGGTGTATTTGCCGCATTGGCTCCAATATGCCTGATCATCGCGCTGTTGGTCTTCATATTGGTGGTTGCACGCAGCCGTTTTGTATCCCTGGGTTCCGTTCTTGCCGCAGCTGTTTTTGGCATCTGCACATATCTGATGGAGCTGGTCAAGCCTAAACCCGATTGGGGGCTGTTGATCCTGAGCACATTGATTGTGTTGATGATCATTCTGCGGCATACCGAGAATATCAAACGCCTTATGAAAGGTAAAGAAAACAAAATAAGCTTCAGTAAAAAAGGAAGATCCTGATGTGTGGAATACTTGGTGTATTTGGCAATTCTGACGCGGCAAAATTTGCTGCTTTGGGGCTCTTTGCCATTCAACACAGAGGGCAGGAAAGCTGTGGCATGGCTGTATCTGATGGCAAAGTGATACGCCTACGGAAAAAAATGGGGCTGGTAAAGGACGTTTTTAACGAAAGTGAATTGACAAAGCTACCGGGAACAGTGGCGGTGGGGCATGTACGATATCCCACCAAAGGCTCTGCCACGGAATTCAATACCCAACCTCATCTGGTGGAAACACTGGCCGGCCCGACCTACGCCCTGGCTTCAAACGGAGACTTGGTAAACTACCGCTCCATGCGCCGGTATCTGGAAGAGCAGAATGTATATTTCAAAAGTGATAACGACGGTGAACTGCTGGTAAAATACATAGCATGGCAGGTGATGCGCAAGGGTGAAGGCATCATCGAAGCCATCCGACATCTGATGAGAGACATCAAAGGCGCTTATTCCACAGTACTTTGTACCAGAGATTCTCTATATATGTTTCGAGATCCCTACAGTATCCGTCCGATGGTTTGGGGAAAAATGGCAGATGGCACAGTGATAGTGGCCTCCGAAAGCTGCGCGCTGGACACACTTGGTGTGACCGACCGGCATGAAATTCCCTCTGCCGGGATAGTGAAAGTGAGTAGCGAAGGCATCCGGATCATCGAGAATGATCCCAATCTTTACCGGGATATAGCTCATCCGCGTCACTGCATCTTCGAACACATATATTTCTCGCGTCCGGATAGCTATCACTTTGGTGAGGATGTATTTCGGGTAAGAGAAAAGATCGGTGCTGCCCTGGCTGCTACTGATAAAGGCCTTGACGCAGATTATGTGGTTCCGGTTCCGGATTCTTCAAACTTCATCGGATTGGGATACAGCATTGCCAGCAATATCCCGCTATCTCTGGGGCTGATCCGCAACCACTATATTGGCAGAACCTTCATCAAGCCGGAACAAACCATCAGAGACGAAAGTGTGCGCCAAAAGTTCAATCTGCTGCCAAACTTCTTTAAGGGCAAAAAGATAGTTTTGATAGACGACAGCATCGTGCGGGGGACAACCATCCGTAAAATAGTGGACCTCATCAAAGGTGCCGGAGTAGCTGAAGTGCATCTGCGCATCGGCAGCCCTCAGGTGAAATACAGCTGTTATTATGGCATCGACACTCCGTCCTCGAATGAATTGGTGGCAAACCGCTATGAATTGGAACAGATCCGCCAGCGAGTTCAGGTAGACAGCCTGAAATTTCTGGACATCAAAGACCTTTTGTCCTGCACTCAAGCCCCAAATGATTACTGTCTGGCTTGCTTCAATGGCGATTATCCCTTAGGGAAAGCGGAGGCATAAATGATGGATATACAAGAGCTTGGTAAACAAATCAAGGGCCTTAGAGCCATCGTTTTGGGCGATATGATGCTGGACAGCTACCTGTGGGGAAAAGTTCAGCGGATATCTCCCGAAGCGCCTGTGCCGGTAATCGAGATCAACCGCGAAGAATACCGCCTGGGCGGAGCTGCCAATGTGGCTCTGAATCTGATCTCCCTGGGCGCAGAAGTATTTGCGGTGGGGCTAGTAGGTAGCGAAGCAAATGCCAAAGTTCTGAAAAAGCTGTTTAAACAGCATGGACTCAGTTCCAAAGGATTGGTATCCGAGATGGGCAGAAAAACAACCATCAAGACCAGAATCGGGGCGGTGAACCAACAGATAGTACGCATTGACATCGAAGACAGCGGGGATCTTTCAGATAAGAGCAAGGAAGCTATCTTGTTACTATTGAAGAAGCAGCTGGAACACAGCGATCTGCTGATTATTGAAGACTATAACAAGGGTCTTCTACGCGAAGATTTGATCTCTGAAACCCTGGACTTATGCAAAAAGCACAATGTGATGGTGGCGGTAGATCCCAAACAAAAGAATTTCTTCAAATACCGAAAGGTAGATATATTCAAACCCAATTACAAAGAACTGCAAAGCAATCTGGGTCGCTGCTTCGAAAGCGAGGCGGATTTCTTTGAGGGAGCCGCGCAAGTACAGAAAAAACTGGCCTGCAAATACCTGGTGGTAACCCACGGCGCCAAAGGGATGTACATCTTTAGTGCCAAATCCCCAATGTTGCACCTGCCCAGTTGCGCCAGAGAGGTATACGATGTGTCCGGCGCCGGAGACACGGTTATCGGAGCTTTGGGTTTAGCTTTTGCCTCCGGGGCAGATATCCATACAGCGGCAAGTTTTGCCAATCTCGCTGCCGGGGTGGTGTGTGGCAAGATGGGCACAGCGACCGCAAACATCGAGGAGATAAGGGATTATGCCCAAGCTTGAAGACAAAATCCTCAGCCGGGAAGAACTGGTCCGGCTTTGCCGCCAAGAACAAAAACGCGGCAAAAAGCTGGTGTTTACGAACGGTTGTTTTGACATCCTGCATGCCGGACATGTGAGGTATCTGGATGAGGCAGCAGCTCTGGGAAACATCCTGGTACTGGGCTTGAATAGCGACGCATCGGTGAAGAGATTGAAGGGCGATTCCCGCCCGATCAATGCTGAACAAGACCGGGCTATTGTATTGGCGGGCTTGCAGGCTGTGGATTATGTGTGCCTATTTGATGAAGATACTCCGTATGAATTGATCCAAGCCGTGCAACCCAACATCCTAGTGAAGGGTGGCGACTGGCGTCCCGAAGAGATCGTAGGTGCGGATATCGTGCAGGCATCCGGCGGAATGGTGAGAAGCCTGCGCTTTGTGGAAGGGATATCCAGTACGGCCATCATCAAGAAGATGAGGGAATCCTGATGGATAGGGATGAACCGCAAGACACCGGATTGGTAACCGCGGTAAACGGTAGCACCGTCTTTGTGGAATTGCAACGGGGAGACGGATGCAAAGCCTGTGCCATGCATGGTTTGTGTTTCAGCAAGGGCAAGGCTGCCATTCTGGAATTGGAAAGCTCTCTGCAGCTGGCAGAAGGCGACCTTGTGGAACTAGATGTGTCACCGGGAGGCAGGGTATTGGCAAGTCTGCTCATCTTTGTAGTACCCATCATCTTTTTGTTCTTGGGTTTTCTGATCGCCAACCTGTTTCTGAACGAACTGATCAGTATCATGTTTGCTTTTGCCTTTATGGCGTTTAGCTTCTTTATTATCCGCTTGTGCGACAAACGCTGGGGAAAGCGTTTGAAAATTGAAATTGTGAGGAAATTGTGAAAATCCACTTGAATGAGATGGTGTTCTATGGTTATCATGGCGTTCATGACGAAGAACGCAAACTGGGTCAGCGCTTTATTGTAAGCGCCAGCTTGCATACCAATTCAGCTTTGGACGCCGGAGTACGCAATCTGGAAGACACTGTGGACTATACCAGAGTATATGCGGACATCAAAGAAATCATGGAATCCCGACAGTTTCAACTCTTGGAGTGCTGCGCAAACTCAATCGCGGATCGGCTTTTGGCGGATTATCCCCTCATCGAAAGTCTCAGCATCTGCATTCAAAAACCATCCGTACCCATTCAGGGCAGTCTGAAAAGCGTGGAAGTAGAGGTTTTCAGACAACGCTGATGATTTATCACTTGCTCTTGGGTTCAAATATGCAGGATCCCCCCCGGCAGATAGAAACAGCATGCACACAAATCGCTGCACTTGCAGGGGTAAGCATATCCCGACAGAGTCGGATGAGGCTCACAAAGCCTTACGGCAAAACCGATCAAGATGATTTTTATAATATGGTTCTGGAACTGGAAAGCGATCTGGAAGCACAGGATTTGCTAGAGTGTTTGATGGATATCGAACAAAGCATGGGACGAGTCCGCGCCGAAAAATGGGGACCCAGAACGATTGATATCGACATCCTGCTGGCCGAAAACACCGTGATAAGCCGGAAAGAGCTCAATATCCCGCACAGTGACCTGCACAACAGAGCTTTTGCCCTATCCCTGCTTTGCGAACTGGTGCCCGATGCCATACATCCCATCTACAATAAAACTATGCGCGAGCTGCTGGACAGCTTGCCTGGAGGAAATACATGAAGCCATTAGCAGCGATAGTATTGGCTGCCGGCAAAGGCACCAGGATGAAATCTGAGCGTGCCAAAGTGACCTTCCCCATCGCAGATAAAGCCATGGTCCAACGAGTTGTGGATACCGCGTTGGAACTCGATTGTGCCAAAATCAGTGTGGTGGTGGGATGGAAGAAAGATACCGTAATCGGTGCCCTGGACGAGGATGATCGATTGGAATTTGTAGAGCAGAAAGAACAACTGGGCACAGGACACGCAGTGCAAATGGCAGCCAAAAGCCTGGCAACTTTTGAGGGAGACGTGTTAATACTGTGTGGTGATGTGCCATTGCTCTCTGCCGATACGGTTCGTCAATTGCACGAAAAACATGTAAAAACCGGTGCTGCTGCAACCGTGTTGACCGCCGTCCTGGACGATGCCGGCAAATATGGCCGCATGTTACGAGACGACAAGGGACAGATCTGTGGTATAGTGGAATTCAAAGACGCCAGCCCCATGCAGCGGCAGATCAAGGAATTCAATACCGGTATATACTGTTATAAAGCCGCGAAACTCTTTGAAGCTTTGGCCAGGATCAGCAACAACAACGAACAAAAAGAGTATTATCTCACCGATACCCTGGGTATTCTTTATAATGCGGGAGAAAGCGTCGAGAATGTGATTCTGGAAGACCTCATGGAGGTATCAGGGGTCAATTCACAGGAGCAACTGGCGCATCTGGAAGATGTGTATCTGGATAAAATCCGCAAGAAATGGCTGAACAGCGGAGTGATGATGCATAATCCCTCAAGCATCCACATCGGAGACGACGTGATCATCGGAGCTGATGTCGAGATCGGTCAGGGCTGCATACTGAAGGGACATAGTACCATTGAAAGCGGAGCAGTGCTGGGGCCCCATTGTATAGTTCAAAATTCCCTAATCTCAAATGACAGTATCCTTTTGGGACACAACATCATAGTTGACAGCTTCATCAAAGAACAAGAGGTGCTGGAATTCGGTGCCCGCGTGATCGAAGAAGAGGATTATGAGTAAGAAATACCTGTATTCACCCTGGCGTCTGGATTATATCTTGGGCGAAAAGCCCGGAGACTGCGTGATGTGCAGAGCCCAAGACATGCAACACGACGAAGAGAATTTGATTCTCTACCGGGGCAGGTATTGCTATGTGATGCTAAATCGCTATCCTTACAATAACGGCCATCTGATGATCGTACCCTACGCGCATGTGAGCAGTATCATGGACCTGAAAGCTGAAGCATGGCATGAAGCCTGCGAATTGATCCGTACCTGTGAAACAGCATACAAGGAAGCCTACAATCCGGATGGCATCAATATCGGCATCAATCTGGGCACTGCAGCCGGAGCGGGGATTGCCGAACACCTGCACATCCATATGGTTCCACGCTGGAATGGTGACAGCAATTTTATGAGCGTGATTTCCGGAGAGCGCGTAATCCCTGAAGCCTTTGAGATCACTTACCACAAGCTGAAGGATTGCATCCAAAAGCTGGTGAATTGCCATGAATGAGCGGTTCGATTTGACAAATAGGCCACCTGAAAAAAAGTGGTACACAAAAGCAGGGATAGTGTATCCGGTGATTGTGCTGGTGCTTGCTTTGCTTGTGTATCTGATCTTCTCCCGGGGCGGTGGAGACTCAAATCTGCCCAAAGCCTACGAAGAAGATCAGCTCCCGGCCATCAAAGTGCAGGTCTTAAACGGGTGTGGTTACGAACAACTGGCATCCGAATTTGCCGCCTCTCTGGCCAATAGAAACATAGATGTAGTAAGTGTAGGTGATACACCCAAGCCCATCTATGATAAAAGCATAATAGTGATTCGCAAAGGCGACAAACAGGATCTGGCCAGATTGCAACGTATGACCGGTATCCAACGCTGGACAAGTGCCCTGAACGAGTATCATAATGCCGAGTTCGACATCATCGTGGGGCGCGATTACGAAGAGTATATGAAATAAACTGGAGGAGATATTGCAAGACAATATCAAGCTTGAAGCCATCCTACAATGGCTCACGGATAAGAAAGCCGAAAACATCCGCGTCTATGAAGTGCAAGGCAAGACCGACTATACCGATGTGATCGTGGTCTGCGAAGGAAGTGCGGATCTTCACAACAAAGCCATTGCCACTCATCTTATAGATATGGCCAAAGAGAACCATCTGAAGGTGCTGAGCAAAGAAGGAACAGATTCCGCCCAATGGATCCTGATTGATATCGGCGATGTGGTGGTGCACATCTTTTTGCCTCAGACACGAGACTATTATAAGATCGATGAACTATTTGATCAAGTAAGAAACCGTAAACCCGAAGAGGACAGACAATGATCAAGGACATTATTCACGATCATCTGATCAACTGCCTGCAAAAGCTCGGTATCTCCCACGAAAAAGACTTTACGGTGGAGATTCCAAACAACACCGAGCATGGAGATTATTCTTCAAATTGCGCCATGGTGCTGGCCAAAGAAAACAAGAAAGCACCCAAAAGCTTGGCAGAAAGCATTATCAAAGAACTCAAGAAGAACAAGAACTACAAAAAGATAGAGCTTGCCGGACCTGGGTTCATCAATTTCTATCTGGCACCAAGCTTCTTCCAACGGATCTTTTGGGACATCCGGGAATCGGGTGAAAACTATGCAACTTCAGATTTTGGTCTGGGCGAAAAGGTCTTGTTGGAATTCATCTCCGCCAATCCCACCGGACCGCTAAATATCGTAAGCGCCAGAGCCGCGGCTTTTGGAGACACCTTGTATAGGGTGATGAAGCGGGTAGGATTTGCCCCTTCCAGAGAGTTTTACATCAACGATTTTGGCAACCAGGTAGACATCCTGGCTGAATCTCTGGAGTTGCGTTTGCGGGAGCTTCAAGGCGATGTCATTGGCGAATTCCCCTATGAAGCCTATCATGGCGAATATGTGAAGCATCTGGCCCAGAAACTGAACGCTACAGAAGGCGTAAGAGTATTTATGATGACCGAGAAAGATCGCATCGAGCACCTGAAGGAATTTGCCTTGGCCGAGCTTCTGGAAATGCAAAGGAATTCTCTGGAAAACTTCGATGTCGTCTTTGATGGCTGGGTATCGGAAAAGACCTTACGCGCTGAAGGAGTAGTGGAAGAAGTACTATCCTATCTGTATGAAGCGGATTGCACTTATGAAAAGGACGATGCCATCTGGTTTGCCTCTACCAAATACGGGGACGACAAAGACCGTGTATTGATGAAATCCGATGGCTCTTTCACCTATTTTGTGCCGGATCTGGCTTATCACCTTACGAAGATTCAGCGTGGTTTTTCCACCCTTATAGACATCTTCGGGCCGGATCATCACGGCTATATACCCCGTCTCAGAGCTGCTTTCAGCGCCATGGGCTACGACGAGAAAATGCTGGAAATTATCTTCCTGCAACAGGTAAATCTATTTGAAAGCGGTGAACGGGTGAAGATGAGCAAGCGTGCCGGCAAGATCGTTACCATGGATGATCTGATCAACGAAGTGGGCAAAGATGCCGCCCGCTATTTCTTCATAGCCAGAAAAGCCAATGCACACCTGAATTTCGACCTCGAACTGGCATTGAAGCAAAACAACGAAAACCCCGTATACTACTGCCAATACGCTCATGCCCGCATCTGCAGCATCATCAAAAAGGCAAAGAAAGATAAGATCTGGCCCAAGAGCTTTAAACAAGAGCTGCTCTCGAAACTGAACAAAAGCGAGGAACTGGCTATCATCCAAAAATTGAGTGATTTGCCGGAACTGCTGATGTTGATCGCGATCCATCGGGAACCGCATCGTCTGGCTACATACATAGAAGAGCTTTCTGCCATGATCCACAAATATTACGCGCGCTACCAAATCGTAAGCGCCAAGAGCAAAGAACTATCCCAAGCCAGACTGATGCTATTGGAAACCACCAAACAAGTGATGGCAATAGTCTTCAACCTGATGGGTATCTCCGCTCCGGAAAAGATGTAACAAAGAGATGAAGCGCGTAATGCGTGCTATGGAAACGGCAGATTTGGATTCGGTGGTCGGGATCGAAAGCCGCGCTTTCACCCATCCCTGGCCCAAACAGGCTTTTGAAGATATCCTCTTTATGCGCCCTTGGGTATTGGAAGTAGATGACACACTTTGTGGATACATCCTTTACCACAAGGTTCTGGATGAAGCAGTGATATTGAACTTTGCCATTGATCCCGACATACAAGGTAATGGCCACGGCGATTACCTGTTGAAACACAGCCTGGATGCACTAGCTGATGAAGGTTGCTGCCATTTCTACCTGGATGTGCGCAAAAGCAATGAGGCTGCTCAAAAGCTATATGCCAAACACGGATTTCTGGCCTTGGGCATACGTAAACAGTATTACGACCATCCCACCGAAGACGCCATAGTAATGGGAATGAAGCTTCCCGTAAACTCTGGGGAGAATACATGACATACGAATATGATTACCTGGTACTGGGCAGCGGCATAGCCGGATTGATCTTTGCCCTGCAAGCATCAAAGAAAGGCAGAGTAGCGATAGTAAGCAAAAAAGGACTGTTTGATTGCAATACGGACTACGCCCAGGGCGGAATCGCCGCAGTGTTGGATGCTGCCGATTCTTTTGCCGAACACATTGAAGATACCTTTAGCGCCGGCGCTGAATTGGGCAAGAAACAGGTGATAAGTCAGATCATCGAGCAAGGACCCAAGCTGATCCAGTATCTCATCGATCTGGGCACGGATTTTACCCGAATAGACGATGCCTACGACCGCCGTCTGGAAAACCTATCCCTCACCATGGAAGGTGGGCACACTCATCGCAGAGTCGCGTACGCTGCCGACAGCACCGGGCATCAGATCATGCAAGCCCTCATCTCGCAATGCCGGAAAAATGCCGCCATCGATATCTTTGAAAACCGAATCGCTATCGACCTGATTACTCAGCACCACGTTACGAACGACGATGGCTTCATCCCAGGAATATCCTGTTGGGGAGCCTACGTGCTGGATTCTGCAAGCAATCAGGTAGACATCTTCAAAGCACGCAAAACCATGCTTGCTACTGGCGGTGCCGCGCAGATATTCAGCCACAATACCAATCCCGATGTAGCAACCGGAGACGGTATGGCCATGGCCAGACTGGCTGGTGGACGCCTGGCCAATATGGAATTTGTACAATTTCATCCCACAGCTTTCTGGAGTCCCGAAGGCGAAACTTTCCTGATAACAGAAGCCCTGCGTGGAGAGGGTGCTATCTTGAAACTAAGCGATGGCAGCCCCTTTATGGAACAATACCATCCCAAGGGAAATCTCGCTCCGCGAGACATCGTGAGCCGCGCCATCGACAACGAACTGAAAAGTCGCGGAGAGAAATTTTGCTGGCTGGATGCCACGGCCATACCAAAGGAAAAACTGCTGAAGCACTTCCCCTATATCGACAGTCGCCTGCGCGAACGCGGCATAGATTTCAGCCGCGAGCCCATCCCGGTTGCTCCTGCTGCTCACTATTTCTGTGGTGGCGTAATTTCTACCATAGAAGGAGTCACAGATATCCGCAATCTTTTTGCCGCCGGCGAAGTAGCCTGCACGGGCTTGCACGGGGCAAATCGTTTGGCATCAAACTCCCTTTTGGAGGCGCTGGTGGTAGCTTACAACGCTGCAAACCACCCCTCCATGGACGATGATGTGCAATTCCCAAACATCCCCTCCTGGCGCCTGATGGGAGATTTTAACGCCAACGAATGGGTGATCATCAGCCACAACCGCGAGATTATCGGAACCATCATGCAAGGTTATGTGGGCATCCGCCGCTCGCGCCGTCTTTTGAAATATGCCCTGTCCCGTCTGGAAAACATCTATAATGAAATCAACAACTTCTATCAACACAATGCCGTGCGCAGGGAAGTGGTGGAGACCAGAAATATGGCAGTGATCGCCATCGCTGTAATCCGCAGCGCGTTGTCCCGCAAAGAGAGCAGAGGCGCTCATTATCTCATCGATCAGCCTCAGCGCGACGACCGTCACTATATGCACGACACCATCATCTAAGGAGATCTCATGCGCGGACTATTCATCACATTCGAGGGTATAGAGGGCAGCGGAAAAAGCACTCAGGTCCAGCTTTTAACGCAATATCTGAACAATCACCATCTGCCATATATCTGCACTCGGGAACCGGGCGGCACGCCCATCGCCGAAGCTATTCGCCGCATCTTGCTGGATCCTCTTTGTGCCGAGATGTTGCCCGAAACCGAATTGCTGTTGTATAACGCCTCGCGGGCGCAACATACGGGAGAGCTGATCCTGCCCGCTCTTCAAGCCGGCAAGATTGTAATCTCGGATCGTTATTATGACAGCACTTACGCTTATCAGGGAGCGGCTCGCAGTCTGGATTACGCTGTGATCGACTCATTAACCGCCTTTGCTACCTTCAACACAGAGCCGGATCTCACTATCCTGCTTGATCTTCCCGCCGAAGCCGGGCTGTCTCGCATTGATAACCGCGATTTGGATAGATTGGAACTGGAAGACTTGTCCTTTCACCGGAAAGTGCGCGAGCAATTTTTATTTATTGCCAAAAAACACCCATCCCGATATGTTGTAATTGATGCTCAAAAGGCTCCGGAAGAGATTAACCGGGTCATCATAAATCGAATTCAAGTTCTGTTAGGAGACATAGCATGAAGCCAAGACAGCGAAAAGCTCTAATCACGATTGCCGGAGTGTGGATCCTTACCGCCACTCTGCTGCTGATCGCCACCAACGCCTTTGCCCAAGATCGGCCAGGCCAGGGAAATGTGTATAATCAATTACAGGTTTTCGTGGAGGTTTTACAAAAGCTCAAACAGAATTATGTAACAGATCTTTCCGATGAGGAGCTGATTGAAGAAGCCATCAAAGGCATGCTGCGCTCTACCGATCCTCACACTACATATTTTACCCGCGATGAATTTCAGGATTTTACCACCAGCACCAAAGGTTCTTTCGGCGGATTGGGCATTCAGATCGACAAAATTGGCGATTACATAACCGTGGTATCCCCTATCGAAGGCACTCCCGCCTATCGAATGGGCATCACCGCCGGCGACCGCATCATCAAAGTGGACGGTGAAAGCATCGTGGGCGTTACTACCGACGAATCCATCAAAAAAATGCGCGGCAAGGTGGGCAGCACAGTAGTAATAACCATATCGCGGCCGGGAATCCCCGAACCCATAGACTTTACCATAATTCGTGAAAACATAAAGATCAAAAGCGTGCCCTACAGCTTCAAGCTGGAAAACGGGGTAGGCTACCTGCGCATCAGCCAGTTCAACGAAAACACCACTTCAGAATTGCGCACGGCTTTGGGCGCTTTGGAAGACGAGGGCATTCGTGGCCTCATCATAGATCTTCGCTTCAATCCCGGCGGCCTGCTGGATCAGGCGGTAGATACAGTGAATGAATTCATCGGCCACAACAAACTGGTGGTGGAGACCCGCGGCCGCACACGAAACGACGCACTGTATACCAGATACAAGAGCAAAGAACGTAACTACCCCATCGTGGTGCTGGTAAATGAAGCTTCCGCTTCCGCTTCCGAGATCTTTGCCGGTAGTCTGCAGGATTGGGACAAAGGCCTGGTGATGGGTAAAAACACCTTTGGCAAAGGCAGTGTACAACAGCTTTTCCCGCTCAGCAATGGCAATGGCGTGAAAGTGACCACTTCGTATTATTACATCAAAAGTGGACGATGCATACACAAGATGAGCAATGACAAGCTATTGACCGGCAAGGAAGTAAGCGATAGCGATCTGAAGCAGGAAGACGAGAAAAACCACGACCAGGTATATCATACCGAGAATGGCCGGGAAGTATATGGCGGCGGCGGCATCAGCCCGGATATCGAAGTGGAAAACGATCTGCTGTCCCGCTTCGGTGTGGAATTGCGGCGCAACAATTCTTTCTTCAATTTTGCCGTGGATTATCTGGTGGATCACAATCATCAAGTGTCTCTTTCCCCACAAATTACTCCCGCCTTGATGGATGAGTTTCTCGCTTATGTCCGCAGCCAGGATATCAGCTACACACCGGCTGATCTGGATAGCACCCGCAGCTTCATAGAAAACAGTATTAAGAGTGAATTGGTACGCAAGGTGCATGGCGACCAAGAAGCATATAAAATCACAATTTCGCAAGATAAGCAATTGCAACAGGCCATTGATCTGTTCGATAAACACAGCAGCTTGGAAGAGATGTTTATCTACGCCGAAAGTCAAAAGAAACAGAGGTAGGGAATGTATACCTTCGACGAAATTAAAGACATGCTCATTTATATTGCTGATGATGACGAGATCAATCTTAAACTCATCAAAAGCGTTCTAAATCAAGCAGGGTTCTCAAACATGAAACTCTTTTTCAGCGGCAAAGCCATGATGAAAGAGATCACACAAATCCGACCTGATCTCCTGCTGTTGGACATCATGATGCCGGGCTTCAGCGGATATGACGTGCTGGAATGCATCAAGCAAGATCCACAGGTCGCGGACATCCCCATCATCATGATTACAGCCGCTTCACTGGACGATAATATGGAGCCCCTGGCCCGCAGTTTCGAGCTGGGCGCGATGGATTACATCAGCAAACCCTTCTCCAATCTGGAATTGGTCCAAAGAGTAAAATCAGCTTTACGCATGGAAAAGCAGCGTCAGGCTTTGGAAATAGCTGCCACCCAGATCCGTTCTCTGGAAAAGCTGTTGCCCATCTGCTCCTATTGCAAAAAGATCAGGGCCGACAAAAACTATTGGCAGGAAGTGGAAGGCTACATCAGTGATCATACCGATACCATGTTTTCACACTCCATCTGCCCGGATTGCTATGAAGCCCATGTAAAACCGCAATTAGAGCGTCTGAGAAACGAAAAGAAGAATAAAGATAACGGCGGGAAACAGGATCCTGACCCTGATACCAAGAAGTCTTAGTCTCCTGCAATATATAGCTTAAGTCGGATAATCACACATTGTGCTTGTCCGGCTTTTTTTATTATGATGCGCTTTGTAGCCGCATATCAAATCAAATATGTGGAAGTATGCCGCTTCCAGCCCCGTAGGCACGACAGTTTAGATAGCCTCGTAGATCCCGTGAATAAACCTTGAAAGTGCCGTAGG
>DHSO01000006.1:0-5417 GCA_002410505.1 Cloacimonetes bacterium UBA5284
TCTGGATAAGCAATCTGCGGGCAGTGACATCTGCCGGGCTCTGGCTGCCCAGGATAAGGTCTACCCTCTAAACGATGCACTGGAAGTGATGGATAATCTCATGGCTCTGGACACCAAGTCAAACAGCCTGGATGATGCCAGAGACTACATCAAGGCACTGGCACCCTGGATCAAAGACGATCAGATCGAATACGACTCAGAAATGAACCCGGTCGGTGTCTCCGGAGCGCATACTCCATTTCCGCCGTTCCATTGGAAGTGCAGGACAACAAGTGTGTTATTATAGTCTAAACATTAACAAATAGATATCTTATACATTACCTTGAGCCAATACCATAGATGCTTTATACAATCTTGCATTATTTGAGTTAAATTCGTGTTTTACATCACATTCCAACTGATAAGCATCAAGGATTTTCCAACCGTTTGTTTTATATACATTATCACTTCCGCTCCTCGAATCAACGTATACCTCGAATCCCATAATAAAGTGGATAGCATCATGATTGACCTTAAAATCCTCTGATGGAGATAGATAGAATGATCTCATGGAAGTATTTTTAGTCTTTTCGCTAAAAATTTTACATTCTATGTAGTGCTTATGATTCTGGCTAGTTGTTATCTCGATATCAGGATAACCAACTGACTGTTGCTTCCCAGATTTTGTGATTGGTTTGTGTGCGCTGATTTTGTAAAAGTGTAAGGAGTCAACAACATATTGCTCAATGTCGTTTCCAACTTCATTTGGTCGTGGACGCTTAATTCCCTCATTATTCACTATCATGCATGTTCTTTTCGCAACTTCAATAAGTTTTACTAGGATATCATTATGATTCGCGTCACCATTATCAAATCGTATAACTTTGTGCCCGCTTATGCTCTCTATGATTATACTAAAAGGGATTCCCTTGATTGGCTTTAACATCTGTTTTATTACATTTTCTAGCTTCTCAGTATATTCATCAGTGACCACCATTTTTTCTCCTCTGATAACTTTTGTATGCTTCTTGAAACGCATTCATCGGTGTGAGATCTGTTATTTCAATATGGTGGCACTTATATCCACCATATCCCCCAAATTTTGATCCCATATCTCTTAATGGGGCATTATCTACCTCTGTAGCTGTAGCGAAACCACAAACATAAGCTATTGTTCCTGGGTCGATTGATGATGCTTTTTTATCTTGAACACTGATGATAATTTGCACATAGAACGGCGCTTTCCTTTTTCTAGCATAATCTTCTCGAACTAATAAATTCAATCGTTGACTGAAGGGGAATGCTGAAGTTTTAATCTCGATATCAGTAAAATTTACATCCCCTTTATTGGAGCCGACTCGGTTTTTTCTCCAATCTGAATAGAAATACTGCGCAAAGACAAACTCCCCTAAGATGCCTGTTAGAGTATCAATATGGGATGCAACAGTTCTATTAACTCTTACAGCATCCACGAGCTTTTGTGCTGCATCAATCATTTCTTTTGTAATCTTGACCACTGGATAATCAGCCATTTACAATCCCCTTTTTATTTTTTCAATGCCTTCTAAGACCGGATAAGAAGGAATTTCGTTTGAGATTACTTTTATTTTTTTCTTCTCATTGGCAGACATGCTATTATAACAAGATGAGTGGCAATGATATCTAATAGATTGAGTTTTTTTACTATCTTTAGACTTTGAGCATTCGATGATTTTATCAGTACAGGTATTCCTCGCCTTACATTCAGAACACAACTCGGGCATCGTTACATGTTGGTCAAATATTAGAAATTGCCTTTGGAATTCTTCGCATATAGTGAAGGCATTAAAACAAATGGGGCATTTATAACCAAGTTTGTTAGAAGTATTTAGATGTATATCTATGAATCCTGTAGGGATACCAGTAACTGAAGCAAAATCTGACATAAGCTCTGGCTTACCTCGTCCAAGTTCTACAGCATAAAGTCTACCCTTTGAGACAAGCATAAAGTCAGTAGGAGCTATCCAGGATTGTCCATAAGCTTCTTTCTGGTTCAGATCACAAAAAGAATGGAACAGCTTCTGATGTAGTAACAGGGGAATAACATAACCTATATTCTCCCTTATCAACCCCATGTATGCGAACAATTCAGTAGCCAGCCCCATGTTTTTAGGCATAAACGCAGGAGTTCTTTCACCACAAAAAAAACTTACTATATCCTCATGGAGTAAGTCATTTGACATTAAATAGTTGGTTAACTTTGTGATTATATCTTTATCTGGTAGAGAATGAAAATCACTGTTATTCTTTACGCCTAAAACATCTTTTTTGTCGCGTTCACGTTCTAAAATGCGGTCAATGTCGCTCTTAATTCTTCCGGCGGGAGTATGTTTGAGATAGTAACTAAGCAAAATGTGTTTTGTAAGGTTTGATCTGTGTCTAATGTGCGCATCAAGATACATGTTGCCTGCTACATTTTCTTGATCTATGCCTTCGTTAGGCTTAACAATATCGGTCATGAGTAAAAAGTTGATGAATGTGAAAACCTGCTTAAGGATACTTGGTAGCTTTTCACCATCATCTTTTGTAACAAAAGAATGAGACAATCTCGATATGAGGACATATGTTATCATGTCCGATGCGTCATCAACACCGATTTTCTTTACATCATAGATTATATTTGATAATCCGTCTAAGTTGTTGTTCTTTAAAAATTTCCTTATTCGCTTATAATGGTCATCTTTTAGCTTGTTTTTTTCGTAAAATTGCAAATACTCGCAGATATACTTAGTCACTTTACTCAAGTATTCTATCATTATGGTTTCCTAAGTATTACAATACGGTTAGTATTAGTTCCCTTTGTATTATTGGATACGCCCCAAATGTTTGATGTTTTAGTAAACTGCTGCTTGTTAATAATTACAGCCAATACTTCAAAACCAGCCTGAATAGCAATGGGGACTATGCTTTCTTCTAACTTAATCTTTCCTTTGCGAACTTCACCAACTTCAAATGCTATATATCCGTTTGGCTTAACTACCCTAAACAGCTCAATGAATACTGATTTCATGAACTGTTCCCATTTATCCAGCTTATTTGTTACAGTAATCTTCTCCTGAACGCTATCAATGTCAATATCATTAAACCAGCACCTTAACCAGTTGTCACCTGCATAGTCAATAACATCCAAGAATGGAGGAGAAGTCACAATCAGTGTTACACAGGAATCAGGTATTTCTTCTGTTTTCGAAGCGTCAGCGTTTAAGCATAAAGCTTTGGTACCTATTTCAAACATGCGATCCCTAATATCTTGTGTAATATCCTTTTGCAGCTCACGCGATTTTTTTAGTATAATCTCTCTGGTGTTTTTATAGGTAGGAATCTGATTATACTTTTTATTAAACTCAACTTGCTTTTGCTGTGAGCAAGCTTGGTTAGGTGGCAGGGTATACACAGAGAAGAAGTATTTTGAATGACCTGATAGTTTATTAGTTGCAACCATACGAATCCAGTCATCTATATGATCTTGCTTAGAACTGGATTTTCTTTCAATAAGATAGTCCCTGATCGATACTAATTCGCTCTCTGTGTCAGCATGATAGAACATAGATAAGTCAATATCTGCCTTTCTATTATCATAAAGAGGGATAGATACTAATCGTTGTTCTATATCTTTTAAGCTGGGGATTCTGATCCTAGGAATAGTTAAGATGATGCTAAGAGGATTAACGTCATTAACAATTACGTTTCTATTGCACAAAGCAGATTCAATGGCTGTTGTTCCTCTACCACTGAAAGGATCGTACACGATGTCATATGGTTTTGTAAAGAGATTGATAAAGTAATTAGGTAACTGAGGCTTAAAACAGGCTCTGTAGGATACTTCTTGTATACTTGATCCCTGTCTTTGTTTAGATGTCCAGAATTCGTCTGTTATTATGGGGTATCCATCTGTGTGTATTTGTATATCCCTAGATTTTCTACTTTTTGAATCAAAGATCGAAGGATCATCCTCAAGACTTTCATGAGTGTTCTTTAGTATACTTATAATATCAATCATCACTATCTCATCTATTAACTATGTTGAGTCCCAAATGTTGGTGTAAAATCCAACTCATTGTTTCTCAGGTTATTTGAGGACATCTTATCGCCCTCGTTTCTCACAATCTATGTAAGGCCAAGCGACCAATTGCATTGTTTTCATCTTGTTTATCCAAGTCAAGTTCTTTTTCAAAACAAGCTACCTTGCTGCGACGGGCTGGAGCCCTGCGGAGGAGGCGTAGCCGACGGAGCAGGGCTCCAGCCCGTCGCGCGTTGCCTCAAACGGTATGGGCTTTTTCAAGGCTTCTTTGATTTTTTCTATTGGCTCTGAAAGATACAGCTTCCCGCTTATCCAGTCCTCTGAATAGTCTTGCAGGATCGCACCAAACAGCCGTAAACAGCTCTTTTCATCAGGAAAGATCCGGATGCACTTCTCTCTGCGTCGCAGTTCTTCATTCAAGCGTTCCAGTGAATTGGTGCATTTGATCCTGCTCCAATGTGCCGCCGGGAAATCAAGATAGACCGATATCTCATGATATGTGCTATCCAGCCAATCCAATAGATTGTCCTTGCCCTTGGACTGGGCTGCTCTGTTAAGTTCTTTCCAGGCTAATTCAAAGGACTCTTTGGTCCGGGAACCTACCAAGTCTTTTATGAGCGGCAGCAACCACAGCAGGTCAGTCTTGGACACTTTGCTCTGGGCATTTCGCATCCAGTGGACGATACAGCGTTGTCTTAGCTGCCCCGGAAAACACTCTTCTATTGACTTGATCAGTCCATCATGTTCATCGCTGATCCAAAGTTCCGACCTCTCAAGATCACGAGCCTTTAAGCTTTGCAGAAAGCCTTTCCAGTTATAGTAGCTTTCACGGTTCCCCAAGTGCAGGCCTAGGACATCTCGGTGCCCATCTTCTCTAAGCCCAATCGCTATCAACACTGCTGTTGAATTAACCTTGCCCTCGATTCAGATCTTGGTGTAGATCGCGTCCAGCCAGATATAGGCATAACGCCTTTCAAGTGGCCTGTTCTTCCATATCTCCACTTCTTCATCGATCTGAGCAGCGCAGCGGCTGACAAAACTGCGATCTATGTTGCCCAAGCCCAAATCAATAAACAAATGATTCATCTTGCGAGTAGAAACACCGGCAAAATAGGCTTCGCTGATGATGCTGATCAGGGCTCTGTCCACCCTTTGGTATTGCTTCAGAATCGAAGGGTAGAAACTGCCGCTTCGGAGCTTAGGAATGCTTACATTTATAGGCCCCAATCCGGTGCTGAGAGGCTCTTTACGCTCACGGTAGCCATTGCGGTAGTTAGTCCTACTTTCCACTCGCTGATAAGGCTCCGCTCCAAGGATTGAGCTAAGCTCTGCTTCAATGATACTCTGGATGCCGCTTTCCAGCACTTTTACAAAGTCT
>DHSO01000006.1:5726-7486 GCA_002410505.1 Cloacimonetes bacterium UBA5284
CACCAACCTTTGAGACACTACCATATCCAGCATGATCTTGGCATTAATCCGGAAGAAGAGTACCATCTGAAAGTAAGCAATAATCCTGGTAAAAACTAGTAAACTAAAGGCTACCAACACCCACGTTAACAAATCTCTTACATCTTTGTGAGGTATTGAATAATCGATGATCCTCCGTATGATCAAGGGTGTGGGAAGAACGAGCAATGAAAGCACGAATAGTGCGCTCACGCCCCACAATATGCCTTTTAAATTCTTCTTGTAGTAAGGTAACAGAAGTCTAATTATTTCTTTTCGGGTCATTAGTTGCCTTGAGGAGCAGGTATCTTGCCAATCCTGAATTTGAGTTTGTTATACTGCATACCGTTATATTCCAAAACCTTATCTTTTTCAATAATTTCGAAACCGATACGAAGAGCCAAACGCACCATCCTTTCATTACCTGACCATGTTTCACAGTAAATGTGTTCCAATCCACGGTTCTCAAATATGTATCCAATCCACAATCGCAATGCTTCCCTGCCTATTCCCTTAGCCCAGAAATCATCCTCCGGGATGGAAATGCCAACTGCCAGAAAGTCCGGCTTTCTCTCAATGTTGTAAGAAGAAACCCAACCAATATGGGTGCCATCCACTTCTATTTCTAAACGTGTTTTTATCTCTTGGGGTCCTTTTGATAGTCTGGTGAATAGCCTCTGTACAAAGTCCTGAGCAAATGTATCACTCATTTCTTCCCAAGGTGCATCCCATTTGGTCCATTCGAGCCCTTTCGTAAACCATTTTCGATAATCATTCAAGTCAGCATCGGTCAGGTCTCGTAGAGTAACCTTTTGTCCTTTTATATCTTTGACCATGTTAAATCTCCCCAATAATAGATTTGTATCCCAGATATTCTTTCAAAATCAGTTCGAAGTCCGAGCAGTTTGATTTGTGTGTATACCCCTTTTTACTTTGGGACTTGTAAGCACAGCCAGCATAATACAGAAAGCTAAGAGGATCTTTTTTCTGTAGCGATAGAAATACTTTCTTAACAAACCATAGATCAACCCCAACTCATCTTTCTTCATATGCCCCCGCTTGATAGTGAAGCTGTTCTTCCCTGGCACGGTCTGCTTTGAGGCATGTTCCCTCATATAGCGAAACAAGGCTGCCATTGTATATCATATTATAAGCCAGGCACCTGACACAATACTCCGAAGAACCGCAGGTAACGCATATGTCGAAGACATGGCTTTCCAGCTCTTCGCCGCGGTCGTAGCCTTGTTCATTGGCTCCGCAGAATTTGCAACGGCCATTCTCCCAGGTATGTTCTATGCGTGTGTAGTGGATGTTTCCGCTTTCGCTTTTGAACTGAGAGCAGACGGAGTATTTGCCATTGGCATGTTTGCTGCAGTATAGCGAGCGGCGGGAGAGAAGAGAGGTAAGCTGGGTGATGGCCAGACCAAAAAGCTGTTTTGTGAAGATGTGATCGATGCGTTTCTGGCGGTTTGGGATCTGAGCTTCCAGACCAATGTCCAGGCGTTTGGCGATTTCGCGCAGGAATACTCCGGATTTGCAGGCGGGATCCAGAAAGGTAGTGCTTTTGTCTCGGAATAGCTCTTGGGGCAAAAGATCCAGCATTTGGTTCACCAGTTCGGGCGGGGTGAAGACCTCGTCACTGCTCAGGTTTGCGATGCAGGACAATACATCGGGGTTGTAGTTGTTGTTTAGCATGGCTGCTCCGGAGTAGTAGGATCGATGGTAGACACGTCTTCTAGACG
>DHSO01000006.1:7703-62031 GCA_002410505.1 Cloacimonetes bacterium UBA5284
TAGACACGTCTTCTAGACGTGTGTTTTCTTTCACGCGACAAGATGTCGCGTCTACACTCATGCGGCTGGAAGCCGCATCTACCTTCACGCGACAGGATGTCGCGTCTACATTAGCGTCCACATTAGCTACCTTGCCATCATGCTTTCTGATGTATTTCACTATGCCAATAAACTGTTCTTTACTTCTTAAAATATGATCGAAGTATTCCTTCTGCCAGAAGTGCCCGCTTACCCCCCTGGCTTTGTTTATCGCGTTTGCAGTATAGGATTTGATTGAACTAATAATATCATTAAGTTCATGATCTCCCAAAGGTTCAATGAGCAGATGCACATGGTTGACCGCTACGGTGTATTCCCAAATCCGATATCGATCTTCATGGAAATACATCAGAGCATCGATCACTATCTGCTTGAACTGCTTAATCCCCAGCAGGCACTCGCCATAATTCTGATCAAGCCAGTGTTCAATTTTACGGGTAAATAGTCTGTGGTATTCGGCGGATTGCTCATTTGTTCTGGGTTGAGGATGCTCGCGCAGCCACTGATCGCGTTCGCTGAGCCACTGATTGAGTTTGACTTGAGGAATGGAATCAATGGTGCGAAAAGTCACAAAGTAACATACTGTGGATTGCCTCCAGTGAGGTAGATTTCCATAGTAAACACCATGCTCTACTTTTTTGTCAAAGAAATTCATCTTGCTCTCCTGGGGATACGATAGTAGACACGTCATCCTGACGTGTGAGAGTAGACACGTCATCCTGACCTGTGTTTTCTTTCACGCGACAAGATGTCGCGTCTACATTAGCGTCCATATTAAAAAGCTCCAAAAAGTGGATGGGCGGGTATTCCTTTTCAGGGCTTGGGATATAGACTTCTTCCCCTTGGTCTGAGATAAAAGAAAATAGCTCCAGTTCGTTTAATGATTCATTTTGTAGCATGCTATGAAAAGTGAAATCCCTTCTTTTGATCAGGCTGCCATTGATGGGTGACCATTCGGCAAACACAATATATCCGGGTGGCTCGCCCACGGTCTTCAGAGTGAGGGCATGGCCCCAGACGATATTGCAGAATAGGATATAGCGGATTGATTCCCGACAGGTGTCTTTACACGCATCCTTATATAAAGGGCGGTAGTATTCATCATCGAATATGCAAAATAGCCTTTGGCGGCATTCCAGGACGTTGTCTTCTTGGATGTCGATGCCATAGATGGAGGAGGCGGCTATCACAGCGTATCGCTCGAAGTCATACTGGGATTTGCCATAGCGCCCTTTCACCACATCCAGCTTGCGCTTGAGGATCTCTGATAGGAAGTTTCCATTTCCACAAGCAGGCTCCAAAAAGCGGGATTCTATGCGCTCAGTTTCCTGCTTCACAAGGTCGAGCATGGCATTTACTTCCCGCTGAGAAGTAAAGACTTCGCCATGATCCGCTACTCGTTGTTTAGATTTGACCTGAGTCATAGTATCCCGCTTTTTGAAGGAACTGCTGCTTTGAATTGATTCCGAAATCCTTTCCGTGGTCTTTGATATCTGATTCGAAGTCATTATCGCTATAGTTTGGGTATTTATCATGGCGGATCCCTTCTAATTTGTTAAGTATTTCCTGTTCAGACAAGTCTTTGATGGCGAAGTTTTTGTCAACGGGTTTATCGAGATCGACATCGCCATCGAGGGCATCGTTTAGTGGATAGACCTTATCCTGGGCAGCCAGAGCCCGGCAGATATCACTGGTGCGGTCATCCGGGATCACCACGAGCTTGTAGAATCTGGCTTTGGATTTTTTGTAGCCTTGTAGCCTTCCGAACTCCCTAATTCGTAGGGCTGTATGCTCTGCCAGTCCTAGCCGGTAGCGGGATGATCTGTTGGCAAGATCATTAAACTGGTCTTTGAGGGTATCAGCCAGCATCTCCTTGGCATAGTCTTGCTCGATGGCTTTGGATAGGGTATCTACGAAGTTCTGCCTGACATCAGCTTCAAAGTGGTTGCCGATCCGGAACAAAGCTGTTTCTGGAAGGTCTGTGATCAGAGATTCGCCCCAAAATCCCATTGGCATTTTCAGTGATCAAATACTGACCAACAAATACTGATTAAATACATACAGTCAAATATCACAGATTTCTTCCTGCCTTATCGCCGTTCATCACTTCTTTATCAAGCGTTCATCAAGCGTTAATTATTAACGCTTGATTAAGGCTTGATGACCACTTGATTAACACTGTCAACAGAGCTAACAATGGACACAGCATTTTAGGAAAAATGCCCCAAATGCCCCCGGAATAACAACAAATGTTAAGGAATATATCTCCACTATCTCCTCTGCTAATGATATCTAAGCTCTATCTATAAAAGCTCACTGAAGACCGCTACAGATGCCGGCAAGACCGGGTAGATGCCAAAGCAAGATTTGCCGGGACAACAACATTGTGCATGCCAAAAAGCTGAAAATCATTGACAGCAAATACCTCCACAATACAGATACTTACAGATATCTGACAAAGGAATATTGTAAGAGAGAGAGGAGTGAAGCTAATGCTGGATATTAACATCAAACGCCTATACTATGGTGACAAAACCTTGCTGACCGACCTAAATCTAGTGGTGAAACCCAGAGAGAGAATTCTGATCGTGGGACCCACCGGGATGGGGAAAAGTTCCCTCTTGCACACCTTCAATCTGATGAACCAAAACTATGACGGCAGCATCATGTTTGAGGGCAAGGATCTCCGCGAATATGCTCCCCACGATCTGCGCAGCCAGATCTGCCAGGTAATGCAAGAGCCTTATCTGGGTGAAGGAAGCGTGGAAGATGTGTTGCAAGAGCCGCTGTCCTACCATTCCAATCACCATAGTAACAGCAAGGAACGCAGACAGCGAATGCTGGCATTGTTCGAGAACTTCCGCTTGCCTGAAAGCCATCTCAGCAAACAGGCCGAACAGCTTTCCGGCGGGGAGAAACAACGCGTAGCACTGGTGCGAACACTGCTGCTCAATCCCAAGATACTATTACTGGATGAAATCAGCTCTGCCCTGGATCAGAATACTTCCGGCATCATCTCAGATTGCATTTTCAACAATTATCCCGGTGCAGTAATCGCGATCTCTCACGATCCCTTGTGGCGCGAACGCTGGGACAGAAACTGGACCTTGCAGGACGGCAAGATCATCGATAACAGGGAGTTTTGAATGGATATCAGTTACATTGGTTTAGTTTTTGCCCTCTTGCTGCTCATCTTTCCGATACTCATCTTTCTCCAGTTGAAGCTGAAGCTGATCGGCCAGCTTTTCACTTCCTTTGGCAGGATGATCGTGCAATTGAGCCTGATGGGTATGTGGCTGGAATTCCTCTTTACGCAAGAGATATCGTGGCTCACACTGATCTGGATGGTGGTGATGGTGTCGAACGCTGTATTCACTCTACGCGGCAGGCTCAAGTTTCAGCGTCATATACTGTTGCCAATTATTGCCACTGCTTTGGCGACAACCAGTTTGGTGCTGATGCCCTGGATCTTGATCATGGTGATTCGCCCTCAACCGATCTTTTCGCCCGAATTTGCCATCCCCATCTACGGCATGGTGCTGGGTAACAGCATGAACAGCCTGGCACTCGCCATGGAGCGCTTTGAAAGCGGGATGAGCGACAATTGGCGGGCATATTACACTCGCCTCAGCCTGGGCGCAAATCTTTGGGAAGCCGCCCTGCCCACCTTTCGCAAAGCCATGCATGCTTCGCTGTTGCCGCAATTGCTCTCTGTGGCTTCAATGGGCGTGGTAAGCCTTCCGGGCATGATGACGGGGCAGATTTTGGGCGGTGCTTCTCCCCTGGTCGCGATCAAGTATCAGATGATGATCATGATAGCAATCTTCAGCGGCGTTTGCCTCACAGACTATCTGGGCATCAGGCTGTATCTGCGCAAGCGTTTCGACATATACTATCTACCCAAAGAGGATAAATGATAAAAGGCTATACGCTTCCGGCTCCCACCCACATGGCGGTGCTTTCCACTATCAAAGACAAGCGCCCCAGCCTGCGTCCCATGACCATGATCAACCAAAACGGCCGGTTGTTCTTTGCTACCGGCAGCAAGGATGCCAAGGTAGCTCAAATAGATACTAATCCCTATGTGGAATGCCTTGTCTTGCAAAGCAATGAGCATGGTAACGGTTATTTCAGGATCGCAGGAAAGCTGCATACCGTCACAGATCATACGATCAAGCAAGCTGTGGCGGATTATGCCCCCTTTATCTATCAATATTGGGACGATGTGGCCAATGAAGACTTTGTGTTATACGAGCTTGATGTGGAAACTTGTCGCTATCTGAAGCCCGGGGCAAACTTGGAAGAAGAGTGTAGATAAGACCTTGCTATATTTATTTTTAAGCGTTCTCTGCTCGGTATTGATCGCGAATTTCCTGATGCTTTTGGGACGCCGGGAATCGCTGTATATGATGCCGGTGTTTTTGGGTAACTACTTTGTGGCATCGCTGTTCAGCGCCTTCAGCCTCCGTCCCGGGGCAGCGGGCACATTTGATATTCTCTTCGGCTTGCTAACCGGAGCTTTCTTTCTGGTCAATTTCTGGGTGTACCAAAAGTGCATCGTCGTAAACGGCTTGTCACTCTCTGTAGGCTCGATGCGTATAGCCATGATCATTCCTATCTTGATAGCCTTGGTCTTTTTCCAAGAAAGCTTGGGGCTATGGAACATTCTGGGCATTGTTTTGGGGGTATCCGCGTTCAGCCTCAAAGCTGATCCCAAAGCGCTGCGCAATTTGCTTTGGATCCTTTTGCTGTTCTTTGTATCCGGTTTTAGTGATGCCAGCATGAAGATCTTTAAAGAACTGGGTGGGGGCAACGAATCTTTCTTTGTGTTCCTGATCTTCGGTTCTGCTTTTTTCTATACTCTGGCCTCGATCATCTCCGGCAAAAGGAGCTTTCCCAAACGCTTGGTGTTATATGGCTTTGCACTGGGAATACCCAACCGCTATTCCACGGTATTCTTTCTGCGAGGCTTGGACAGCGTCCCCGCGACTATCGCCTATCCACTTGTGGCGGTATCTATTGTGCTGCTTAGCATCGGTAGTGATGTGTTGTTCTGGCGCAGGCGTCCCGATTGTCGCGACTACCTGCTGTGGACCTTGCTCATCATCAGTCTGATCTTGCTAAACATCGCCTAGCAGTGTGGATCATCATCCACAGTCTCCACCATCAAGCCGGAATCTGCGGCACAAAGCCATTGACAAGCAGCAGCCATCCCTGCCTTTAGTATTTCTACTATCTGATATGGAGACCCAATGGATTGGATGATGTATATTGAAGACATTCTGCAAAAAGTAATTAATGCAGACAAGGACACGCGTTCCAAGCTGATTAAAGAGCTGTCCGACAAACTGGCGGAGTGCGAAAAGTACAAATCCTATCTGGAAAATGCCAGTGATACTATAGCTGAAATGGATGAAAGCGGCACCGTGATCTACACTACCAATAACTGGATCAGGCAATTGGGTTACGATCCTGAAGATATCAAAGGCAAAGCCATCTTTCATCAATTCTTCCATCCCGATGATGCACCCAAGGCAGAAGAATATCTCCAAAAAGCTTACAAAACCAAGAAAACCCAGACCGGATTTGAGTATCGTATCAAAAACAAGCAGGGTCAATATCGCTGGCACAGCGCCAATCTATCGCCCGTGTTGGATGACCGGGGGAAGGTGAGCTCTGTAGTTGCAATCGCCCATAGCATACACGATCGCAAGATGGCAGAGCTACAACTCACCGAGCGAGAGACACTCTACAGACTGCTGTTAAACACCATGCAGGAAGCGGTGATAATGGTGGATAACAACGATATCATCAAATACGTTAACCCCAGATGCTGCCAGCTCTTTGATGTATCCCCGGAAGAAGTGATGGGCAAAATTGGATACGAAAGCTTCATCATCCCCGAAGATCAACAGATCATCCAAAATCAGAACCGCAAGCGTGCCCGGGGATTGCCCGATGAATACACAGTTCGCGGACACAAAAAAGACGGCACTATCATCTGGCTGAAAATCAACGGCAGTCCCCTGTACGACGAACAGGGCAAAGCCATGGGCTCCGTGGGCATCATGACAGACATCACGGAATCCAAGAAAGCAATGGATGCCCTTAAGCGCAGCGAAGAGAAGTTTCGCGACCTCTTTGATAACTCTATGGCAGGCGTATTTCAATCCAGCATGCAAGACCGCTATCTGAATGTCAACAAACGCTTTGCCACGATGTTTGGCTACGATTCTCCAGAGGAAATGATCAATAGCGTCACAGACATCAAAAAGCTCTATGTGAATCCGGACGAACGCGAGAACCTGAAAGAATTGCTGATCCGGGACGGCATGGTAAGCAATTACGAAGTGGAGCTTTATCGCAAAGATGGCAGTCGTTTTTGGACATCCCTCGCAGCCAGATACAGGGTGAGCGAAGAGGGTGTTTCCGTGATGGAAGGCGCTAATATCGATATCACGGAAAGCAAGAATCTGCGGGAGCAATTACTCTCCGGGCAAAAGATGGAAGCCATCGGCAAGCTTGCCGCCGGAGTGGCACATGATTTTAATAACTTGCTTACTCTCATATTGGGATACTCCGAAGACATCGTGGAAGAATTGCCTCCCAACAGCCCCGTGCGAGAATCTGCCGATGAGATCGTGAAAGCGGGACTCCGTGCCGCCACTCTCACCAGAGAGCTGCTCACATTCAGCAAAAAGCAAGCCGTGAGGTGTCAAGACCTGGATTTCAACAGTCTTTTAAACAACCTGAAAAGCATATTTGTGAGAATTCTGGGCGATGAAATTACCTTGAACTATCATCTGGCAGACAACATCGGAGTGGTGAAAGCCGACTCCACTCAAATGGAACAGGTATTGGTAAACTTGGTGCTGAATGCCAGGGAAGCCATGGCGCCGGGCGGTATTCTGCGCATCAAAACCAGAAATGAGAAGAAAGACTCCAACCGTCATTTGAGACAATTGGACTCCCCCGCCGAAGAGTATGTACACTTGGTAGTTTCCGACACAGGTATGGGTATCGATAAAAAGAATAAACACAAGATCTTTGAGCCATTTTTCACCACCAAATCCGATGCCCGGGGCCTGGGACTCTCAACCGTTTGGGGCACTGTTCAACAATACGGTGGCATCGTATACGCAGAAAGCGAAGCCGGGAAAGGTTGTGAAATGCATATCATGCTTCCGGCTAATGCCGCAGAACAGGATATCCGGCCCCTCTCTCTCGGAAAAGCGGATAAAGGCAAAGAAGAAAGCATCCTGGTAGTGGAAGACGAAATCGAACTGTGCCGCCTGATCAAGAAAATGCTTTCAAACCTGGGCTATAAGGTGATGGCAACGACCAAGGCCAGAGAAGCTTTGGATCATTTTCATAACAACCATGTTCCGGATTTGCTGCTCACAGATGTCATGATGCCCGGCATGAACGGCATGCAATTAATCGAGGCAGTAAAGAAACTTCATCCCCGGCAAAAGATCCTGGTTATGTCCGGATATACAGACGATATCGTGAGCGATCACGGCTTGCTGGGAAATATTATCCCATTCATCCCCAAACCCTTCACCGCCAGCCAGATAAACCCTATTATCCGGCAAATCCTGGATCAATAGCCATACCGCTTCCATGGCAGCTGTAGGCCACGGAGCATCGCCTGATCGGGATTCATACATGATTTCGGACTAGGGTAAGCCCTATGGATTGATCCTCATGACGCATTTTGTGCGGGAATCAGAGATTGGATGCGTATTATAGGCAAAAGCACTATCACTGTATCGTCCGATGCGGCTCGCTTGCCTTGCTGGTGGGGCAAACCGGGCATGATGAAAAGCTCTATCGGATCAGACCGGGTCTCAAGACACGGGAACCAATGGAATTTGGGCTTGACAAAAAAGTGACTTTGCTTGCTGTATTCCAAAATAGCAAGCATTCCTGAGGAATCAAGCTAACATGTTGCCCCATAATATAAATAAGCCCATACAAAAAATGGAGGAAAGATGCAAAAGATAGCAATAATGAGCGTGATTTGCATGGCTCTGCTCGTGGCCGCCTGCGGTCCCAGCGTAAAGGTTCAGCGTGTACCCACCGATACCGTTGCGGATTTGAGCGGAAAATGGAATTCTACAGACAGCCGCCTTGTGGCGGAAGAAATGGTCCGGGACGTGGTATCTCGCCCGTGGTTGAGCACTTTTCAACAACATTTTGGGCGCAGACCGGTTGTAATAATCGGTACCATGCGCAATCTCTCAAGTGAACATATCGAGATGGGCACCTTTGTAAGCGATATCTCTCGCGAGTTGATCAACAGTGGTTTGGTTCGCTTTGTGGCCTCCCGCGATATGCGCGAAGAAGTTCGGGATGAACGGGCGGATCAACAGTATTTCGCTTCCGAAGAAACTGCCAAGAGAATGGCCGAAGAATTGGGCGCAGACTATATGCTGAAAGGCACCGTGAAGACCATTATGGACAGCGTGGATCGCACTTCCTCCAAATACTACCAGGTAGATCTGGAGCTTATCGACATGGAGACCACAGAGACCGTCTGGATTGGCAACAAAGAGATAATGAAGCTTGTTGAGCGCAGTCGCTTTAAATAAGTAGCCATACAATGAACCCGGTAAACAAGCGGAATAGTTTTGTTCGCAGTATCACTATGCGGATTCTGCTGCTGCTTGTTGCCTTGTTCCTGTGTTCCTGTAGCGCAAACATCACATCCTACCGTACGCGGATGGATCTGGACAAAGCTTTGGCGGTAAGGGACATCTCCAAAGCTCTCTCCATAGTGGAAAAACCCGGCATGTACAAACAAAAAGAGCGCTTGCTCTACTATCTCGATGCCGGGATGCTGTACCATTTCCAGGGCAATTGGCAGCAGAGCAATGAACTCTTGCAGCAAGCAGAGGACGCCATTCAAGAACTCTATACCAAGAGCGTGACCCGTGCGGCCGGCTCCATGATCTTGAATGACAGCTCCCTGGAGTATTCGGGCGAGGACTACGAAGACATCTACATCAATGTGTTCAAAGCCATTAACTATCTGGAATTGGGCGATCGCGAGGCAGCAATGGTGGAAGTACGGCGGGTTGACGATAAACTGAGCCTGCTGGAACAGAAGTATGCCCGTCTCGCCAAAGAAATGGGCAACGATAGCAATACCAAAGTGAAGCTAAAAAGCTCCCGCGCTCATTTTCACTCCTCTGCTCTGGCCCGTTATCTGAGTATGGCGATGTATGATGCCAACGGGAAAATGGACGATGCCCGCATCGATTATGACAACGTGCTTTTTGCGTTTGAAAGCCAGCCGGAGCTTTATCCCTTTCCTGCTCCGGAACTTATCCACCCTCATGCTACAGCTAAAGGCAATGTGCTGAGAGTAATAAGCTTTGTGAACCGAGGACCCTATAAAAGCCCGCTGGAGATGCATATCCATACTTCGAAGGACCTCCTGATCATGGGCACAGTGGGACAGAACACAGATATTGACGCGATCCCATGGGAAGGCATAGATGAAGGTTATTACTTCAAATTTGCCATTCCTCAGCTGGAAGACCGTAAGCCCAAGGTGGGCAGAGTGGATGTTGTGTACCCGGATGGCAGACGCCAAACCCTCAGCAAACTGGAAGACATGAGTCTGGTGGCACGTAAAAGCTTTCAACTCAAAGAGCCCATGATCATCTTAAAAAGCGTGAGCCGCACCGTTCTAAAAGGCCTTGCTGCCGAAGAGGCAAAGAAGCAAGCCCGGCAAAATACAAGTGATCTCGCAGCTACACTGCTGGGCCTGGTTGCCGATGCCGCGGTATTCCTCAGCGAAAACGCCGACCTGAGAATATCGCAGTTTTTCCCTTCAGAAGCCCTGGTTACGGAGATTGTGTTACCGGAAGGTGAACAGAGCTTACGCTTGGAATACTTTTCCCCTCAGGGCAAGCTGGTACACAGCGAAATCCACAATGTAAACATCGCGCGCAATCAAGCTAATCTGATCTGTACATGGTATTTTTAGAAAACAATAAAAGATAAATGGAGAACTGATGGAAATTCGAAAACTGGACCAGATGTTTGATGTTCTGGGAACTCGTGCCAAAAAGCGTCTTGTGGCAGCGTGGGCGATAGACGCTCACACCATTATGGCTGTGTCTGAAGCTGTGAAAATGGGAATCATCGAAGGCATCCTGGTGGGTGATGAGCAAAAGATAAAAGCGGTATGCAGGGAACACGGTATCGATGCCGGAACTATTCGCATCGTACATTGCGACAACGACATCGCGGCCGCCGCCATGGCAGTTGATTTGATCAATAAAGGCGAGGGTGATTTCTTGATGAAAGGCCTGCTCTCTACCGATCGCTATATGCGGGCGATCCTGAACAAAGAAAAGGGTCTGATGGATCCCGGTGCCATACTTTCTCATGTTACCGTGGCAGAGCCGAATAACTACCATAAACTGCTCATCTTTGGCGATGTGGCAATCATCCCTCTACCCGATCTGGCACAAAAGGTTGCCATCACAAATTACCTGATCAAAACCGCTCACTTTCTGGGCATAGACAATCCCAAAGTAGGGCTTTTGGCTGCAAGTGAACAAACTTTACCCAAGATTCCTTCCTGCGCAGACGCGGCGATCATCTCGAAAATGGCACAACGTGGCCAGATCAAAGGCGCTACCATCGAAGGCCCTTTGGGCATGGACTTGATCATCGACAAAGAAAGTGCCCAGATTAAAGGCATGAATAGCGCCGTGTGCGGAGACGCGGATTGCATCCTATTCCCGAATATTGAGGCTGGAAACACATTCTACAAAACCATCGTAAAGCTTTTGAAAAGCGAACTCTGCGCAGTTGTGATGGGTGCCAGAGTTCCCTGCGTGCTCACCTCCCGGGGCGACAGCGAACGCAGCAAGCTCTATTCCATCGCCCTCGCGGCAATGCTGGCATTTAAATCATGAAATCCCTAAGCGAAATAGCTCAGAAGGCAAAATCACTCTCTCGAAAGGTGAAGATAGCCGTAGCCATGGCTGAAGACGCCAATACTATCGGCGCCATCTGCAGAGCGGCAGCCGAAGGCTTCGTGTTCCCGATCTTGATTGGCAACAAAGCCCGCATTGTCGAATTGCTGTCTACTCAGAACCTATCTATGGACAAATATGAGATTATCGACCTGCCGGATATGACTGCCGCGACCCGGGAATCCGTCCGCATGGTAAAAGCAGGGGAAGCCGATGTCTTGATGAAAGGCTTGGTGGGAACCGATAAGTTTCTGCGGGAAGTGCTCTCCAAAGAGCGCGGACTACTGCCCCCCAAAGCGGTGATGAGCTACACCTGCGCTCTGGAACTGCCCAAATATCACAAACTGCTTTTGGTCTCGGATACCGCGGTGCTGCCTGCTCCCGATCTGGACCAAAAGATCGCCATGCTGAAATACAGCGTAAATATGGCACATACTCTGGGCATAGACTGTCCCAAAGTAGCCCTGATCAGCGCTACAGAAAAGGTCTCTCCCGGCATGCCGAATACGCTGGATTATGCCCTGATCTGCAAGATGGCAGAGCGTGGACAGATTAAAGGCTGCACGGTAGACGGTCCTCTGGATGTGTTTTTGGCTTGCGACCCCGCAGCCGGTGACATCAAAGGCGTTCAGAGCCCTATCGGCGGCAACGCGGACATCTTGATATTTCCGAATCTGGAAACCGCCAATGCCTTTTACAAGGGTTTGATGCTCTTTGCAGAGGGTGAACTTGCCGGCCTCATCCAGGGAACCAGCAAGCCCGTGGTGGTGATGAGCCGCAGTGAGAGTGAAAACTCCAAATACTATTGCATAGCCCTCAGTTGTCTGATGGCGGAGGAACGATGAAACTTGCAATCGCCGGCGATCATGCCGGATTCTCTCTGAAAGAAGAGATCAAAATGGCCTTCCCTCAATATGATTTTGTGGATTTTGGCACGCACAGCAGCGACAGTATGGATTACCCCGATGCCGGCTACCCCGCTGCCCGGGCAGTAGCTTCCGGCGAGTGTGAGATGGGCATCCTGATCTGCGGCAGTGGCATCGGCATGAGCATCACTGCAAATAAAGTTCCGGGCATCCGCGCCGCGTTGTGTTCAATCACAGATGTAGCAAGGCTTTCCCGGATGCACAACAACGCCAATGTATTGGTGCTGGCAGGCCGTTTTACCGCTCCCGCCTACGCCATCGAGATTGTAAAAGCATGGTTGGAAACTCCCTTTTCCGGGGGCAGACACGAAAATAGAATAAATAAAATACATCAAGGAGAAAGGAAGTGAAACACATCCAAAAACAGGATCCCGAAGTCTTTGCCGCAATCTCCAAAGAGCTGAGCCGGCAACAGGAAAATCTGGAGCTGATTGCCAGCGAGAACTTTACGTCCCTCGCGGTGATGGAAGCCCAAGGCAGCATACTTACAAACAAATATGCCGAGGGCTATCCCTATCGCTGGAGCAAAAAGACCGGTAAAGTGAATTATAATCTTTATGGACGCTACTACGGCGGTTGCGAATACATCGATGAAGTGGAACGCCTCGCCATCGAACGCGCCAAGCAACTCTTTGGCGCCGAACACGCAAACGTGCAACCTCACAGCGGATCTCAAGCCAATATGGCGGCATACTTTGCCTTGGTAAATCCCGGAGACACCGTTCTGGCACTGGAGCTGGCCCACGGCGGACATCTGACCCACGGCCATCCACTATCCTTCAGCGGTCAGCTATACAACGTGATCCATTACAATGTGAATAAAGACACCCAGCAGTTCGATTATGAAGAAATCGAGCGCCTGGCCTTGGAGCATAAGCCTCAGATGATCCTAACCGGAGCGTCGGCATACCCCCGCAAGATCGATTTTGCCCGCTTCCGTAAAATTGCTGACATGGTAGGCGCGAAGTTTATGGTGGACATGGCCCACATCGCTGGATTGGTAGCGGCAGGGCTGCATGAAAACCCGGTTCCCTATGCAGACGTGGTTACTTCTACCACCCATAAAACCCTGCGTGGTCCCCGCGCCGGACTTATACTCTGCAAGGAAGAATATGCCAAAGAGATCGACGGCAAGGTGTTTCCCGGCATTCAGGGCGGCCCCTTGATGCACGCCATAGCCGGTAAGGCAGTAGCTTTTGGTGAAGCGCTGAGTCCTGAATTTAAAAGCTATATGAAGAAAGTGGTCGAAAACGCCACTGCTTTGGCTGAAGCCTTGAAAACGGCAGGCTTTGATCTCGTTTCCGGCGGCACGGATACCCACCTGCTGCTGATCGACCTGGGTCCCGAAGAAAAGGGCGGTCCCAGCGGCAAAAAGATGGAAGAAGCCCTGGATAAGGCAGGCATCACTGCCAATAAAAACACTGTTCCCTTCGATACCCGCAGTCCCTTTGTGGCCTCCGGCATTCGTTTGGGCACACCATCAGTCACCACCCGCGGTATGGGCACACAAGAGATGAAGACAATCGCCGATCTCATCCGCAAAGTACGTGATAATTTCGAGAACGAAGAAGAACTGGATAAAATAAAAGCCGAAGTACGCGAGCTAACCAACAGATTCCCGCTCTATCCTGAACTGAACGCGTAAACACAGCATCTGCCGGCACTCTTTTACCTAAATAGTGCCAGCGAATTTGGGCAGCCCGTGTGAGCTTGTATTCCACGGGCTCTGCCCCTATATAAGGAGCAAATGATATGGAATACATTATGATTGGGCTGATAGCATTGAGCATTGTAATGCTGGTAATCCTTTTAAGGCGCAAAAGCCATAACAACTCTGATGAACTGCAACAGTTGAAGACAGAGCTGGAAATGCTTTCCCGCATCGTAAAAGATGAAAGCCACAATACCAGGCAAGACCTTTTGAAGCTGAATTCGGACAATCGCATCGAACTTGCTACCCAGATCAAAAACGCAAATGACAGTCAATTGAAGGCTGCCGTGGATTCCCGCGCAGAACTGAGCACGACACTTTCTGCCCTCAGCAAACAGATGAACGAAGACGCCGCAAAAAATCGCCTTGAATTAGGGAAAGCCCTTAATGACCTTTCCGAAAGCCTAAATCGCAAACTTAGCGAGCTTACTACCGCCGAAGCTGAGCAATCCGAAAAACTGAAAAAGAGCATCGAAGACCGTTTGGAGCTGATCCGTAGCGGAAACGAAGTAAAACTGGAAGAAATGCGCAAGACTGTGGATGAGAAGCTGCATGCAACCCTGGAAAAACGCTTGGGAGAATCCTTCAACCTGGTGAGCAAGCAACTCGAAGCCGTCCACAAAGACCTGGGCGAGATGCGCAATCTTGCTACCGGCGTGGGAGATCTGAAAAAAGCCCTCATCGGAGTGAAAACCCGTGGTGTACTGGGCGAATTGCAATTGGAAAACATCTTGGAAGAAGTCCTTACCTGCGACCAGTACGAGAAGAATTTTAAGCCCAACAAACGCAGTGAAGCTGTGGTGGAATTTGCCATCGTATTGCCTGGAAAGGACGATGAAAACAGCCGGGTGTATCTGCCCATCGACGCCAAATTCCCCATCGAAGATTATCACAAGCTGGTGGATGCCTATGAAAGCGGAAATATCGAGGGCATCGCCACCCATCAAAAAGCTGTGGTAAACAGAATCAAAAACAGTGCCAAAGACATCCGCGACAAATACATCAATCCCCCTGTTACCACAGATTTTGCCCTGCTGTTTTTACCCTTTGAAAGCCTCTATGCCGAAGTGTTGCGCATTCCCGGTCTCTTCGAGCAGATTATGCGCGATTACTCCGTAATTGTGTGCGGACCCACCACCATTGCCGCCTTGCTGAACAGCCTGCAGGTAGGCTTCAAAACTCTGGCCATTCAAAAGAAAAGCAGCGAAGTCTGGAAGACTTTGGCTGAAGTAAAAAAACAATTCGGACTATTTGGCGAGGTACTGGAAAAAACTCGCAAGAAGATCGATGAAGCAGGACGTGAACTGGATAATGCCAGCCATCGCAGCCGCCAGATTGAAAAGAAACTGCGCAAGGTGGAACAATTGCCCGATAGCAGCAAACCTGCCTTGAAAGAACTGGTTCTGGATCTCAGTGAAGATGAGGAATCTTAAACTCTTTCCGACGCTGGGGCAAAAACTGCTGAGCATTTTGCTGGTGGTGCTTTTGCTATGCCTTGGCGGATTAAGCGGTGAAGAGAACAATCCCCCCGCCCCGATCGTGCAGCCATCGCCCGCAAAGGAAGAAGTACCGATTCAAGTACTTTTGGGCAAATTCAAACCGGCAGAGCATCCCGATTTTGTGCGCATCAGTGGCTATAACAACCATCCCGCGATGTACTTGCAGGCCCGCGCGAAGGCGGCGCTGGATTCATTGGTAGCCGATGCCGCGAAAGCAGGCATTCACCTCAACCTCGTCTCCGCCACCCGCAATTTTGATATACAAAAAGCCATTTGGGAACGTAAAATAGCAGAACAGGGCGGAAGGCATTTTGATACGCTGGATAAAGAACGCAAAATCAACATCTTACGAGATATCCTCAGCTATTCATCCATGCCATCTGCATCCCGCCATCACTGGGGTACAGACGTGGATTTATGTTCGGTAGAGCTCTCTTTTTGGAACAGCCCCAGAGGAAAACGCTATTCGGAATGGTTGACTGTAAATGCAGCGAACTATGGCTACTATCTGGTTTACAGCGCTCACAGAGAAGGCGGGCACAACTATGAACCCTGGCATTGGAGCTATCTGCCAATTTCCGGGCACTATCTGCAAGAGTATCGCCGGCAGGTGACTTATGAGGATATCACGGGCTTCAGTGGAGCGGAATATGCCCGGGATCTGGATATCTTCGAGCAATATGTGTCCAATGTGATGCAATCCATTTTGCCCTGATGTATAGTGCAGAATATCACAGCTTTTCCTCCTGAAGAGTCCATCCCCTGTGATTCAAGGTGTGCCGAAGTAGATATCAAGGCCTTATCAAGCTGTGATCACGCGATGATCAGCCGATGATATCAGCTTAATATCAAGATTAAACATAGGGGAAGGATAGATTTGCAAAGCTAAAAACTCCCTGCGCTATCTCAGCGCTGCTCCCCCTGTGGGTCTTCATCCGGAGAATAGGGCTTGTTTGGGCAGACAAGGCGGATGCTTCCAGCTTGTTTACAGATCAGCTGTTTGGGGGCCGGTGGCGCTATGATTCAGTGCCACCAAGCACATATACATAGTGGCAAATTGATTCACCCACAAAGAACCATGCTGTCCTTTTGAGGCCCGTGAAAGCCCAAGGATCACGAATACTTTGAGGTTACATCCTCCATGCCCGGTAGGTTCAAAACCTTGAATTGATCTACCCTGATGGCATTGTCTGCGGCAAAATCGATCTGATCGCGATAGCTGATGAAATCCTCGTTGTGTGCCTTGATATGGTTGAGCAGATCGGGGTGTACCATGATGCGAAGACGCTTGTTGCGAATGTAGTATTCACTGCGCACCAACCAGCGGTAGATGCGCATGGTTACCGCGTCTTTACTGATGATGCGGCCGCTGCCGTTGCAGAAGGGGCAGGGTTCGGAAAAGTTTGCTATAATAGTGGCACGCATACGTTTACGTGTAACCTGCACCATACCCAGATCGGTGAAGGGATAGACTTTGTTTTTGGCTCGATCGCGTCTGAGGCCTTTGCGCATCACTTCCAACACTTCTGCTTTGAATTTCTCATCGTTCATGTCGATAAAGTCGATTACAATTACCCCGGAGAGATCGCGCAGGCGGATTTGGCGGGCAGATTCGGCAGCAGCTTCCAGATTGGTCTTGCGCACTGTTTCGTCGTAGTGACTTCTGCCCGTGAAGCTTCCGGTATTGATGTCGATGGCTACCAGAGCCTCAGTCTGCTCGATCTTTATATTGCCACCGGATGGTAAATATATGCGGGAGTGAAATATAGTTTCGATTTTCTTTTCGATGGACCAGGCATCGAAGATGGGGCTGTCCTCTTTGTAAAGTTCAACCGAAGGGATAAGATCCGGCGAGATGTCATTCAATTGATCCAATATTCCGTTGTAAAATCCCTTGTCGTCGATTACAAGACGATCTACGTGTTCACCAAAGAGATCGCGGATGAGGAAGTTTTCCAGGGCGTTTTCTTCGAATACACATACCGGAGCTTTGGCATATTGCAATTGCTTCTCGATCAAGCGCCAAGTCTTGGCCAATGCCTTGTATTCGTTGCGGATATCGTCTTCATCGGCGCCATCGGCTTCGGTTCGAACGATCAATCCGTAGGCAGGATCTTTCACCTCGGAAAGGATGTTGCGGATGCGGGAGCGTTCTCCCTGGGAATAGATTTTGCGCGAGATGGCTATCTTGCTCTTATTGGGGAAGAGTACGAGGAATTTGCCGGGGATGGAGATCTGGCCGGTGAGGCGCGCGCCTTTGGAGCCGATGGGTCCTTTATGTACTTGCACCACAATCTCCTGGCCTGGTTTCAACAGTTTACCGATCTGAGAGCTGTCTGAGGGATTGGGGCGTTTGCGGGGTTTCTCGTCCTCATATATTTCCAGAAAGTCCAGAACGATATCGCTGTAATGCAGGAATGCTGTGCGTTCCAGGCCGATCTCGATGAAGGCGGCGCCCATGCCGGGCAATACATCTTTCACGGTGCCCTTATAGATGTTTCCCACCGGGTTTTGGCGGTCTTTACGCTCTACAAAGAGCTCGACGAGGCGATTATCCTCCAGGATCGCAACCCTCTTTTCGAGGGGATGCACATTGACGATGATTTCTGTATTTACACTGTCCTTTCGCATATTAGTCAACCTTGATCGGCATCAGATACAGCCAGCTATTGGTCTCTATCATGTCCGGTAATGCATCTGTCAGCTCTTCCAGGTTCAAGTGTCTGTATTTCAGCAGGTTCTTGATTTGCATGTTCATAAAATCGCTATCTTTCAGAAATTCGAAGATGGATTTTTTAATGGGGAAAATGCCGGTACGATAGTCGCTAAGCTTAGCCAATTCTGCTGCTTTGGCAATCGCGGTGTCCAAAGAGCCGATCTCGTCCACCAAATCTATGGCCATGGCGTCTTCAGCGCTGTACACTCTGCCTTCGGCGATGCTGTTGATCTTGTCCGGGCTGATGTTTCTGGCTGTCATCACGCGGGCCTTAAATTCGTCGTAAGTGCCTTGGGAATTTCGTTTTAGAGAAGCGATAAGCTCGGGAGAATATGCCTCCATCGGATTCAGAGCGCCGGCAAATTTGCCATATTTGATAGTCTGAGAGCGCAGGCCGACTTTGCGGCTGAGGCCGGTTAGCTCCGGCAGCATCATGATCACACCGATGGAACCGGTCAAGGTGCCGGGATCTGCATAGATGTATTGACCGGCGCAGGAGATGTAGTAACCTCCGGACGCTGCGGTCCCGCCCATGGAGATTACCATGGGTACCTTGTCGCTCAGGTGTTTGAGCTCCCGATAGATATATTCACTTTCCAGCGCGCTGCCACCGGGGCTGTTTACCCTTACCACTACGGCCTTAACGGCGGGATCGTCTTCGATGCTCTTTACGATCCTGCGCACTTTCTCGTGCGAAATCACACTCTGACTCATGGAGCCGTAGCCGGGCATGATATTACCTTCCAGATAGATCACTGCCACCAGATTGTTTTTGCCGAGCTCGGGACGCTCTGTGTATGAGGAGAAGCTTACCAGTTTATCCTTGCCGATGGCGTATTGATCCATGAGAGCTTGTCGCGAATCCGCTTTATCGATCAGTTTCATTTGTAGGGCTTGCTTGGCGGAAATGAAGAGATCATCACGGTTGTTGTAAACTGCCAGAACGTCGTCTGTAGTGATGTTGCGACGTTTTGCGATACCATCTACCAGTAGGTTGAAGCGATCCGACAGCGCTTCGGCGATATTGGCTCTGGTTCCCTCGGAAAGAGAAGTCTGGCTGTAGGGTTCACCCGCGCCTTTGAATTCTCCGGCCTGGATCACATGCATTTTTACGCCGATTTTGTCGAAAAGTTCTTTGTAGAAAGTCACGTTGGCAGAGCTGCCGGTCAAGAGCAATCCCGCGGAAGCGGAAGGATCCATATACACCTGATCAGCAAAGCTGGCCAGCATATAATCTCCCTGACCCATCATGTCGCCAAAGGCTACAACGGGCTTGCCACTGGTCTTAAAATCCTGTATGGCGAGTTCTAGTTCATTGAGTGAGGCATAAGAAATCTGGACGCCCATCGGTTCGATCAGGATGCCTTCAATACGTTTGTCGTTTTTGGCGGCGCGGATCTTTGCCACCAAGCCTTGCATGCTGTTCATCTCCTTCATGCCAAACCAGTTGATGGGCATAATCTCGCTGTATTCCGGCACATAGGCTTTGGGGTTCAGATGCAGCCAACTGCCCGCTGAAATCGGTGTCATACCGGCGTTTGCGGGACTGAACTTGCTCATTTGTCTGCCGGTCCAGAAGGACAGGGCAATCAGAACGATCAATACTGCTACTATGATCAAAATAATCTTTTTGGTGCTCATGAGAGCCTCCTTTGTAAAAAATGTGTTATAAAAAGGGAATGCAGCCTTGGCGCAGGCTGCAACAAAGATGCTTTGTAAAGAATGTCTTGCCCCTGATTAATAAAAAGAAGTGGCGGAGATGTAGGGATTCGAACCCTAGAAACGCTCACACGTTTACACGATTTCCAATCGTGCTCCTTCAGCCAACTCGGACACATCTCCGCGAGCGCAATAGCCAATCTTTTCAAGGACGCCATTCTGTCAAACATTTTAATGCTTAAAGTGTCGATATCCCGTGAATATCATCGTCATATCCAGCTCATCACAGGCATAAATGCACTCTTCATCGCCTTTGGAACCACCGGGTTGGATTACCGCAGTCACACCGGCCTGATAGAGCTCGTCGATGCTGTCGCGATAGGGGAAAAAGCCATCTGAGGCGCAGACAGCTTTATGCAAATCGTGTTTGAACTTTTTGGCTTTCCAGATCGCGATCGAGGTGCTGTCGATGCGACTGGTCTGGCCTATGCCAAAGCCTACAATCTGATTTGCGCAAGCCAGAGCGATGGCGTTGGATTTCAGCAAGGAAACAGCCTTCCAGCCGTAGACCATGGCATCAAATTCTTCTTTAGAAGGCTGCCGCCGGGTTACGACCTTCCAGCCTTCGATGTCTTCATCCACACGATCCCACTGCTGAGCCAAATAGCCCCACTGCATGGTCTTGATTTCGTGCGTATTCGATGCTTTGAGCAGGAATGAGGGCTCGTAAGAGATCAAACGGCGACTCTTCTTTTTCATCAACACCTCCAGCACTCCCTGTTCATAGCCGGGAGCAATGATGATCTCGGTGAAGATACGGTTTATCATCACGGCTGCTTCCAGATCCAGACGCCGGTTTACCACCACAATGCCGCCGAAGGGAGCCACCGTGTCTGTGGCAAAGGCGCGACGGTAGGCTTCGGCGAGGTCGTTGCCACTGCCGATACCGCAAGGATTACAGTGTTTTACGATGATCACTGTGGGATCGGTAAACAAGCGGATCGCCCTTAGAGAGGCATCGATATCCATGATGTTGTTGAACGATAGTTCCTTGCCGTGCAAAACCTTCCATCCATCGGGGCGATTGGTGTAGAAAGCTGCTTTTTGATGGGGATTTTCGCCATAGCGCAGAGGCTGAAATTTGTTCGCGCTGATGTCGATGAATGGTGGCATGTCTTCTTCCGGCACGGTTTCGCTGCGGAAATCTTCCATATAGTCTGCGATCACGGCATCGTAATTGCTTACCATGGCAAAAGCTTTTTGGGCCAGATAGCTGCTCCAGCACTCGGGAATCTGACTGTCTTGCTTCAGATGCGCGATAGTCGGTTCATAATCCCGATGGTCGCAGAGCACTGTAACATTGCGGTAATTCTTTGCCGCGGCCCTGATCAGGCAGGGTCCGCCGATATCGATGTTCTCGATGATCTGTTCGTGGCTGCTGTTTTCCTTCATCATCACTTCGGCAAAGGGGTAGAGGTTCACTGCCACGATATCGATCCGGCCGATACCGTGTTCTTCCAGACTGCGCAGATGGCTGTCTTTATCACGATTTGCCAGGATCGCGCCGTGAATCTTGGGATGCAGGGTTTTCACTCTGCCGTCCAGAATCTCCGGAAAGCCGGTGTAGTCGCTCACTTCCACCAGAGAGTTGCAAAACTGTCTGAGGTGCTTTGCGGTGCGTGAAGTGGAGAGAATTGTGTAGCCCAAGCCTTCCAATTCCATGGCCAGGGTTTCGATTCCTGTCTTGTCCGATACGCTGATGAGTGCGTATTTCTTCATGAATTTCCATCCTCGTCGAATTGCTCGACTAAATCTTTAATATCTTTTTTGTTTATAAAGCTTTCCAGGCGATTGTTCAGCTTACTGTCGCTGAACATCTCCAAAGTGATCTTCACCACTCGTTCCGGAGTTTTCTGAATCACCTCTTCGCGCACATCTTTGTCGATCACACTCACCAAAACAATGCCACCCAGAATGATCATCCAGTTGATATAGATCCAAAACAGGAATATCGGCAAAGCGGCCAATACGCCATACACGGCCTGGTAACTGGTGAGGTTGTAGATATAATAATCGAAAAAGGTCTTTATCAGTATCCAGATCACAGTGGTCCAGAATGTGCCCACTATCAGGCTGCGGCGCTTGATGCGCGCAGTGGGCAGCAGCATATAGAGAAAATAAAGCGCAAAGAACTGAGTTACAAAGGGCAGAATGTACATTAGCCAGGTAAAGATCTTTAGCTTTATCAGGCGTGAAATAATGGGCAAAGAAGAGCTGGAAAACAGCAGCACCAGAATGATGAAACCAAAGACAAGCGTACCAAAGAACTTCACAAACTGAGTAAGGATGTCGGGGTTCTCCGGGGCATGTGTGCTGAGGATGCGATCGAAAGTGGCGCGGATGTTGTTGAACAGCAAATAAGAAGAGATCAGTAAAATGGCAAAGACCATGATGTTCAAGCCCATTCTGCGCGCTATCATTTCGTTGATCATATCCATCACTGCCTCTGCCGAACCGGGAATGAAGTTTTTGGCGACCACGTCCGCGATCCTGTCCTTCAGATTTAGAAAGGGCAGATCCGGGGCGATCATCACAATGAAGGTGATAAAGGGAATGAATCCCAGAATGGTTACGTAGGCGAGGCTGCCCGCTTCACGGGGGATCCGTTCTTTGATGATCCGGTTTACCACCAGAGAGATGAAGCTGGTGGTTTTCTTCCATAACTTCTTGCGTCGGACAGGATTGGCGATGTTTAACCAAATGCGGTATAAACGGCTGAGAATGAGGCGCCAGAGAGCCATAAATATGTTGTTTATAAAGGAGTTACTGCTTCTTTTCTTCTTTCCCATATTATTCCTCCCTCAGTGCTACTACAGGATCCAAATTGCCGGCTTTGATGGCAGGAGCAATGCCAAAGACCAGGCCCACTCCCACCGAGACCAGTAGTGCCGTCATTATCATCGATGGATTCGCCACCATGGGCATCTTTAGATACTTGCCGACCAGATCCAGTATTGCGCATCCCAACACAATGCCCAGCACTCCTCCCAAACCGGTTACCAAAACGGTTTGTACCAAGAATTGGATGAAGATATCGAATCGGCGGGCTCCGACGGCAATACGCACACCAATCTCCCGGGTGCGTTCTTTGATGGACGCCAGCATGATGTTCATAATCACGATCCCGCCCACCAAAAGCGAGATCACCGAGATCATCACAAAGATCATACTGAAGATCTTGGCGTTTTGCTCCATCTGCATCATATCTTCCTGAGCGGAGGATACTCGAAAGACTTCTTTGCCTCGCTTGATATTCAGCAAGATGCCTTTCAGCTTTTGTTGCAGCGCCAGGGCTTGGGTGGGATTGTGGGCGATAACCTGTATCCCATCCACTTTCTTGTCTCCACCAAATTTGTTCATCGCCACCGAGATCGGTATGAAGCTGCGTTGATTCAGGTATTCCATCGCGTTGCCGCTCCACATGCTCCCGGCTTCGTTCATCCACACCTTCTCTTCCATGATGCCAATTACCTGAAACACGACGCCATTCAAGCTAACGTTTTGCCCCATAGGATCTTTGCCGGCAAAGAGATCACGCGCTACCGAGGAACCCAACACGATCACATTGCTGCTTTCGCGCAGATCCAGCAGGTTGATGAAGCGCCCTCTGCCAATCTGCCAGTTTTCCGCAATCTGAAAATCCGGCATCACACCAAGACAGGGGCCGTCGTAGGTGGTACCTTTGTTGCTCAATTGAGCATCCCAAATGTGCAGAGTGGGATTCATGGCTTTTGCTTCAGGGATCAATTCTCGGATGCGGTTCACTTCATACATATCCAGCGAGGCATAGCCACCTTTGCTGAAGTCATAATCCCAATTTCTGCCCACCTCAATCTTGTTGATGCCTCCGCTTTCTTCCATCCAACTGAGGGTTGTGGCATTCATCCCGCTTAAAATCGCCAACACTACCATGATGCACATCACGCCCAGCACGATACCCAGAATGGTAACCGCACTACGCACCTTGCGCGTCATGATATCGGAAAAACCTATGTGCAGGGATTCACTAAGCGAGATCGCCATTGTCTACCAGTCCGTCCTTGATTTTGATGATACGGTCTGCCCTGCTTGCTACCGCAGGATCGTGGGTAACCATAATCACCGTATTGCCGGCTTTGTGCAGATTGCTGAAGATTTCCAGGATGTCGCCCCCCGCTTGGGAATCCAGGTTGCCGGTGGGTTCATCCGCCAGGAGAATGGAGGGATCGTTCACAATGGCACGGGCAATGGCAACTCTTTGCCGCTGACCGCCCGAGAGTTCATTCGGCTTGTGTTTCAAGCGATCTGAAAGCCCCACTCCGTCCAGAATGTCCAAAGCTTTTGCCTTCCGCTTACGCGCGGATATCCCGGAGTACATCAACGGCAATTCCACATTCTTCAAGATGCTTAAGTGCGGCAAGAGATTGAAGGACTGAAATACAAAACCTATCTTGCGATTGCGGATGCCGGCTAAAGTCCTTTTGGGCAATTTGCTCACGAGATCACTTTCGAGATAGTATTCACCCGCGCTGGGGCTGTCCAAACAGCCTATGATGTGCATCAATGTGCTCTTCCCCGATCCTGAAGGCCCCATTATGGCGACGAATTCCCCAGAATCGATGCTGACATCAATTCCATGCAAAGCTCTTACTTTCACTTTTCCAAGGTCATAATCCTTGACCATAGAGATGGTTCTGATGATTTCCATTGTTCTAATTTTTCCACCTATATATGCCAAGACAGCTGATATGCCAAAAGTGTCAATAAAATTCCTAACAATCCGAATAATACAGTATAAACTCTGAATAGTGCCTTCCTAACCTATTGCTAGTCCATGAATCGGTGTTGGATAGCTCATTTATGTAGCTGGGGCAGTCCTTCGCCTCTTCAATCGCATTACAGCGGCGGGATGCATATTTTGTTTGACAATATTGCTAATGCCCAGATTTATCACCACATTGGTAAGTATGCCTATCCTCTTGTGGAATGTGCCTTTACCAGAAATCATAGTTCAAAGGAATTGCGATGGATAAAGACTTCACTCAACTGGACGCAATTATCGGGCAATATCGGGGCAGGCCCGGAATCCTGATCCCACTCTTGCAGGAAGCACAGCAGATTCAGGGCTATCTCAGTAAAGATGTTATGCGGCATATTGCCCGTGAAACGGGTATCGCTGCCTCGGATATCTACGGTGTTGCTACTTTTTACTCTATGTTCAAGTTAAAACCTCAAGGCAGACACATCATCAGAATATGCAAAGGAACTGCCTGCCACGTTTCGGACGCCGATAGCATCAAAGACGCCCTAGTATCCGCTCTGAAGCTGAAAGCCGGAGATGACACCACCGATGATATGAATTTTACCCTGATGGAGGTAGCGTGTTTGGGTTGCTGTTCGCTGGCACCCGTCATCATGATTGACGACACTACCTACGGCAAATTGAGTCCCGAAGCGATCCCGGCAATACTGGAGCGCTACGCATTCGTGGAGGAACAATGAAACAGATATCGGTAAAAGTGGGCCTTGCCAGTTGCGGAGTAGCCGCCGGCGCGATGGAAGTGTACAATGCAATAAAAGAATATAAAGAGCATGCCGAAGGGCTTGATCTGAAGCAAACTGCCTGTATCGGCATGTGTTTTGAGGAACCAATAGTGGAACTGGACGGTGGAGCGCAGGGCAAGCTCAGCCTTGGCAAAGTAGATCCTGCCGGGATTATCGATATCATAGAAGCCTACCGTCGTGGCGAGTTGACCCAAGCTAATGTAATCTTAGCCGATGAGATCGAGGGCAGCCGCAACAGTTTGCTTGAAGGTCAGACCCGGATTGTGCTGCGCAACTGCGGTGTGATAGACCCCAAATCCATCGATGACTACATCGCCAAAGGTGGATATCTGGCATTGCAGAAAGCTCTAAGCATGAAGCCGGAAGATATTGTGAATGTAATAACTGAATCAGGCTTGCGCGGACGTGGTGGCGCGGGATTTACCACCGGTAAGAAGTGGAGCTTAGCTGCTGAAGCCGAGGGAAAGAAGAAATACGTAGTGTGCAATGCCGACGAAGGCGACCCCGGTGCTTTTATGGACCGCAGCACTCTGGAAGGCGATCCTCACAATGTGATCGAAGGCATGATCATCGGCGCTTATGCCATGGGCGCGGATGAAGGCTACATCTATTGCCGCGCCGAGTATCCCATGGCTATCAATCACCTGAAGCTCGCCATTGCCCGCGCTGAAGAACGCGGCTTTTTGGGACACAAGATTCTGGGAACCGACTTCAATTTTGAACTACACATCAAAGAAGGAGCGGGTGCCTTTGTATGTGGAGAAGAGACCGCATTGATGCAATCCATAGAAGGCAAACGCGGCATGCCCACCATTCGCCCGCCTTACCCGGCCAGGTGCGGTTTGTGGGGATGTCCCACCAATATCAACAATGTGGAAACCTGGGCAAACATCAGTTGGATCATCAATCACGGCGCGCAAGAATTTCGCAAGATCGGCACCGATAAATCCCCCGGCACCAAGGTCTTTGCTCTGGCCGGAAAGATCGCCGGCAGCGGCTTGATCGAAGTACCCATGGGCATTACATTGAGGGATATCATCTACAATGTGGGCGGCGGCATGAAGACCGAAAAGCCATTCAAAGCAGTGCAGATGGGCGGTCCCTCCGGGGGTTGCATTCCCGCTTCGCTGCTGGATACCACAGTGGATTACGATTCCATAAACGCCACCGGCGCGATAATGGGCTCCGGCGGCATGGTGGTAATGGACGAAGGCACCTGTATGGTAGATGTAGCGCGTTTCTTTCTGAATTTTACCCAAAATGAATCTTGTGGAAAATGCACTTTCTGCCGCATTGGCACCAAACGCATGCTGGAGATATTGACCCGCATCACCGAAGGCAAAGGTGAACCGGAAGACATTGAGCGCCTGGAAGAACTGGCCTCAAACATCATCAAGGGTTCGCTCTGCGGTTTAGGACAGACCGCGCCAAATCCGGTGCTTACCACTCTGCGCTATTTCAAGGACGAATATCTGGCCCATATCGAGGAAAAACGCTGCCCTGCCGGGGTTTGCACTGCTTTGATCCGGTATGAAATAATTGAAGACAAATGCATCGGCTGCACGGCTTGCGCCCGCAAATGCCCCGTGTCCTGCATCTCCGGAGCGGTAAAACAACCGCACTTTATCGATCAGGAAAAGTGCATTCACTGTGGAGCCTGTTACAAGGCCTGCAAATTCAACGCGATCAGAAAAGGATAATATAATAATGCAAGTATTTTTGAACGGAAAAAGCGTCGAAGCCCCCGAAGGTATCACAATCCTGGAACTGGCCCGCAAAGAGGGTATCTCTATCCCCACCCTGTGTCATGACGAAGAGCTGAAGCCCTACGGATCTTGTTGGGTTTGCGCGGTGAAAGTGGAAGGCCACAAAGGTTTTGTAACTTCCTGCGGAACCGTGATCAGCCCCGGAATGCAGATCACGACAGACAGCGAAGAGATTCACGCGGCTCGCAAAATGGCTCTGGAGCTGATCATCAGCAATCACTATGCAGATTGTGAAGCTCCCTGCAAATTGGCCTGTCCTGATCAGGTGGATGTGCAAACCTATGTCTCTTTGATAGCAAACGGCAAGTATCACGAAGCCGTGAAAGTAATCAAGGAAACCCTGCCCATGCCACTCAGCATCGGACGGGTGTGCCCCGCCTTTTGCGAAGCGGAATGCCACCGCCAGATCGTGGATGAGCCCATCGCTATCCGGCAATTAAAACGCTTTGCCGCGGATGAAGACCTCAAGGACTATTGGCAATATACCCCGGAAGCAAAGAGCGACAACGGCAAAAAGGTGGCCATCATCGGTGGCGGACCAAGTGGTCTCACCTGTGGCTATTATCTCAGTTATGAAGGCTTTGAAGTAGATATCTTTGAGGCCGAAGAAGCCTGTGGCGGCTGGTTGCGCTATGGCATTCCCGAATATCGTCTGCCCAAAGCGATTTTAGATGAAGAAATCGCGCTGATGTGCAGCGGCGGCATGCGGATTCACTATGGCAAAGCCTTGGGTAGAGAGCTCGATTTGCAGAGCCTCAGCACTTCATACGATGCCGTGTATCTGGCTTTGGGCGCGCAAAACGCAGTCCCCATGCCCGTCCCCGGCAGCGATCTGCAAGGCTGCTATCTCGGGGTCGATTTCCTCAAAGCACATGCCAAAGGTAACACGCCTTCTCTGAACAAAAGAGTAGCCATCGTAGGCGGAGGAAACACTGCCATAGACTGTGCCCGCACCGCGATCCGCCTCGCTTGTGATGTTACAGTCATATATCGCCGCACCAAAGATGAAATGCCCGCCGAGCCTTTTGAGATCGAAGCAGCAGAACACGAGGGTGTACGCTTCCACTTCCTCTGCAATCCGGTGGAGTATCTGGGCGAAAACGGCTCTCTGAAAGAAGTGAAGATCGAGCGTATGCGCTTGGGCGAAGCGGATAAAAGCGGTAGAAGAAGACCGGAGCCTACAGGCGAATTCTTCACTGAAGCTTTCGACAGCATCATCGCAGCCATCTCACAAGTGCCCGATGTAACGGCCTTCACTCTTCCCGAAAACGAAGTAAATGGCAAGCAATTTCCCATCTCCCGCTGGCAGACCGCGATAGTGGATGAATACACCATGCACAGCGGACTGGCGAACATCTTTGCCGGCGGAGATTTCCAGCGCGGCGCGGCTACTGCCATCGAAGCCATAGCAGACGGTCGCAAAGCCGCCGAAGCTATCACGGAATACTTGCTCAAGGGAATACTACCCCAACCCCGGTTCTTGTTCAATTCCAAAAAGGCAAATAAAGTAGCCGATGTTTCCCCTGCTGAGTACGAAATATACTCCAAAAGCCCGCGCATCCGGATGCCGGAAATAGATCTCGCAACCGCTCGAAGCACATTCACGGAGGTGGAGAAAGGATATTCCGAGCTTCAAGCCCGCGCCGAGGCCTCTCGCTGCATAGAATGTGGCTGTCAAGTGAACACAAACTGCGCTTTGCGCAACTACTGCACAGATTACCATGTAGACAGGGAACGCTTCATCGGCGGCATCTCGCGTCATCCCATCGACTACAGCCATCCCTACATTCTGCGCGATGCCAATAAGTGTATCAATTGTGCCCGATGCATCCGAACCTGCGCCGAAATCCAGGGCGCAAACGTTTTGGGCTTCATTTACCGCGGTTTCGCTACCGTGATGGCTCCAGAATTTGGTGAATCCCTCACCCAAACAAGCTGTCTAAGCTGTGGTAAATGCATCGACGTATGCCCTGTGGGAGCTTTGGTAGAGCGCAATTTGCACTATAAACTCAATCCGGCCGAAAAGGATAAAGTGTTGCAAGACTGCGGACTGTGCGGAATGGGCTGCAAGATCGAAGCTGAACTGCAAGGTGGAGAGCTTGTGCGCATCACCACTCCTGAGGATGCCCCGGGTTTCAACGGCAAAAACCTCTGTTTCAAAGGTCGTTTCGGCTGGCAAGGCTACAAAGATAATCTGCAAACGCCACTTTTGCTGAAAGATGGGGCCTACAGAGAGATATCCTTTGCGGAAGCATTGGGTGTGCTACAAAGCAAAATCCATGCCGACAACAGCTACAGCGTGGAAATCAGCCCCCATATCACCCTGGAAGAAATGCTGGTAGCAGACCGTATATCCCGCACCTTGAATTGTCCGTTGAGCGCTCCCGGACACTATATAACTTTCAGCGATGCCTATCTCGACATCAAGCCCAAAGAGGACGCCACCGCAAAACTGCAAAACTATCAGGAATTTGTGATCCTGGGCCCGCTGAATCGCAGCCTCTATAGCCTGATCCGGCTCCAACAGCGCCAAGGCAAGAAACTCATTACGATCGGCCTGCCGGAAGATGAAGCCTTTGCCCGCTTTGCAGACCTCAATTATCCCGATCTGTACAGCGTGGAAGCCACAGCGGGACGGCTCTTTATCTACAATCAGAACCGCATCCCCGCCAGCCTGGCATGTAAACTGTGGCAACACGTGCCCGCCCAAAACATTATGCATAGCTCAGATTACATGAATCACAGCGGTTTTTTGGCGATGCGCCCTCATGTGGCAAAGCAGGACGAGGTAACTATCGCCCTGGGATTCGGAACCATTCCCACGGCAGTTTCCGGCTTCAAAGTGATGCTAAGTCCCTATCAACCCCAAACTACGGATTGCCAACTCGTATTACCCGGACCGAATTACCTGCAGATTGAGGGTCATGCCTTGGGGGATGGCGGCAAAATATCACACTTTATGAATCCGCTGAAGTCCACTATTTTTGGTGAATTAAGCCGAATATTCTATAAACTGGGATGGATCTCCGCAGCTACTGCCGATATCCCCTTCTGGAACAACTACGCCACGGATATCATTGCGTCTCTAAGCCAGCATAAGGTACCAGATTTACAAGAACTTAGCATAGATACGCACAGCGATGAGATCGTAGCTTCAGACTGCCCAATGGAAGCAGAATTGCAGCGCCTTTATGCTCTGCGCAAAACACCTGTTGATTTCTAAGCAATTAGGCCTCATGGACTTCAAAAGCAGGCGCGTAATTATGCACGGCCTTGAAGTCCATACCGCCCATAAGGTATTAAATAAGTGATAGTTAGTTTATGCGCTTTGAACTCCAATGCCTCAATTGGAGTAAATTCGTGGACAGCAAAAGATTCGTCAAGATGTCGCTCTTACACAAGCTCTGCGTAATCTGCGTGCCAAAATATGCGTCAATCTGCGTGAAAGTCAAAACGATACATCCCGCCGGGACTCAGCTCAAACCCTCTCCCAAACAACCGGCAACCGGTGTATCAATCCTCAATTGACTTCACCATCTCCAAGGCGTTCGTCCAGCAGAGCTGAACGCAGAGACTGCATCCCATACATTTATCTTCATCTATTTTGGGATATCCTTCCTCGTCCAAAGTGATTGCCAGATATGGGCAGCGAGTACAATTGCCACATTTCACACAGAGTTCTTTGATCAGAGAGCTATGTTTGAACTTTGCTTTCAGGTCCATAAAGTCTGTAACAGGATTTGGTTGCGCTATTCCGATCAATTCGCCGACACTGCCGATACCACGTTCTCGCAGCAGGTGACTGAGTCCGCTTTCCAGTTCATTAATGATGCCATAACCATATCGTTCCGGCAGAGTGCAAAATTGCACATTCCCGGCCCCCAAAGCCAGGAAGTTGGCAGCGTCGTGGTGATTCATCGCGCCACCGTTTCCGGAGATATACACTCCCATCCCTCCGGCACGGGCAAGGCTGAGATAGCTGATAGGCAATACACCTTCACCGCTCATGCCCACGATGATGCCGTCGTCCCATTTCCCCTCGCCCGCTCTGAAGCCCAAGCTGGGAAATGTATTGGCCAGAGTAACGCCCGCTTTTTTCTGGGGATAGCGATCGAAGACTTCTTTAACCGCGCTGATTATGGGATAGATAGCCGTCACCGCGCCTGTAAGTTTGAAGAGTTTGGGGATCTCGGCATCGGAGATTTGCATCACCCAATCGATGATTTTTGCCGTTAGCGCCGGATCTTGTGCCACGATGTCTCCCTGAGTACCATCTCCGCCCTGAGGGCAGGACAGTGAATACTCGATACCCATTGCTCCCGCTTTTTCCAGTTTTCTGGTATTGGATTGCCAACCGGCCTTATCGCTTTCATCGTTCCCGGTTACAGGACCACCTGTGGAGGCCATAGTAAGGCGATCGGGATACTCTTTGATGAGCAGCGCCAGCTCTTCGCACACTCTGTCGATAGGGTGTTCGGACACATTATCGCAATTGGCAAAGGTCTTGCCTTTATCCCCCCACACAAACATATATTCACTGGGGATATGGATATCCAGATTGTCGAAACTGGTCTTCATGATGCCACCTGCCCAGCCCGCTTCATAAGCGGCTTTCATCTGTTCGTAGCCATCGGAAGGTGGAGCGGCGGAAAGAATGAAAGGTGAGCGCATCCTGCGTCCGAAGAAATCCGTTTCCAGCCCCACAGGAAGCCTGTTCCAGCCCGGTATCAGATATGTGCTTTTGCCAGCCTTTTCCGGTGTCACATATGCGCCGGTTCCCCGCAGATCTGCATCGATCTTGAAAGCGGTGTTTTTACCGGCTGCCACAGCTTCCACCACCGTACCGGGACCATTCACCATATCTCCACTGCTATAGATGCCGGGGCCTTCGATTCTGAAGGCGGGACGATTTCCCACGGCAATAATCACCAGATCGAAGGGACGGAATTGTTCCGAGGAACCTTCTTCGTCATGGATCCGCGAGGGATGAAAGCTTTCCCCCCGGGGCAGTATTACTTTACGCATTTTGATGCCGACAGTATGTTCAGCTTCGTTCACAATCTCGGCCACACGGCTGCGGTGGCTGAATAACACGCCATTTTCAATCAGGATTTCTTTCTCTTTTTCGGTTAGAGGCATCTCGGCAAAGGTCTCCAGAGTGATCATCTCCACGTGTGCCGCTCCCGCTTTAGCGATGGTGAGGGCTTGATCCGCCGCGATAGCGCCGCCCACCAATGCCACTCTCTTGCCTTTGAAGAGGAAGCAGCCCGGTTGTTTAAGGATTTCCATGCCATAGATGGCTTTCTCGTCTCCGGGGATGTTCAAACGAATGGGATCGTTCAAGCCTCCGGCCACTACCACTGCCGTATAGCCCTGTTCCAATAGTGTTTTGGGCTCTGCTATCGACTGTTTGTGATGCACAATCTGAAACACATCGCTTACCCACATCAGGTCTGCCATCAACATACCCCTATCCAGTCTGCCATCCGGGATCAACGCCGCCTGACCCCCCAATTCATCGGCATCAAAGATTTCCGGACTGTAGCCCAGTTGCCGCAAGCTGACCGCTGCGCCTATACCGGCAGGGCCACCACCGATGATGGCGATCTTGATCCCGTTGGTTTCCGGCAGGATAAATTCCGGATCTGCCCCCATCTCACGGGCTTTTTTTATGATGGTCGCCTGCACGGCGGGAATCTGGATGGCTGTATCGAATTTTTCGCGGGAGCATGCAGCCACACAATGGTGATCCGGACACACATCACCGCAGATTCCTCCCAAAGGATTGGAGGCCAGGATGATGCCTGCCGCCCGCTGGAAATCGGATTTTGTGCCTCCGGAAGCTGCCATCATAAAATCCGCAGGGGAACAATCGCAAGGACAGGCAGTCTTGCAGGGTTTGGTGGCGCAATATTCGCAGCGCCGAATCTCACTCATCAGTTGTGCGTCTGTTAAATACATCTTTATCTCCCTTGATTACATACATTTAGATTACGATGCAAGCATAGGGTGTCCGCAGCTTGTTGTCAAGCACTAATGAGCCGGGATCCTGCTTTTGGCACAAATGAAGCTGTTTGATGTAAAGGCTTATTTCATCTGCTGCTACACTACAGCAGCACTATCCGCCATACATTCATCCTACATCCTACATCGTACATTGTACATCGTACATTGTAAATTGTAACTCCTGCCTCCGGAACCTCCCTCTGTGCTTCAAGCTGTGCCAAAGCTGATATAAAGTAGTTATCAAGCCGTGCTCACGCGATGATCACCCGATGATATCGCCTTCGGCACAGCTTTAGACACAGGGAGAAACTAGTCCCTGAAGATCTCATTTTTTTTGAATGTATCCGGGATATGATCTAATCGATCCGCCGCGGATGATAAAATCCCCACGGGGCTGAATAGCCCGGTGTTCAGCTTTGGAAACAAGAAGCAGCCAGATCTGCCCGGCAGCCTTAGACTGTTAATCGGATATTACGCCCAGGCGTTGTTGTTGATAGCTTTTATCCTGAATATTTTTCCACCATTGGCGATTTTCGAGATACCAGATCACGGTCTTGCGGATGCCCGTGTTGAAGGTTTCGCGTGGTTTCCAGCCCAATTCACGTTCAATCTTGCCGGCATCGATAGCATAACGCAGGTCGTGGCCGGGGCGATCCTGCACATAGGTGATGAGTTCTTTATAGCTTTTCAATTGCTCAGATGGCGCCAGTTCATCCAGCAATTCGCAGATGATATTTACGATGTCGATGTTTTTCATCTCATTATGGCCGCCGATGTTGTAGGTATCGCCGGTATTCCCTTTGCGGATGATGGTATTGATGGCTTCGCAATGATCGGTCACATACAGCCAATCGCGCACGTTCAGACCCTTGCCATATACAGGCAGTGGCTTGTGTGCCAGGCAGTTGAGAATCATGAGTGGGATCAGTTTTTCGGGAAACTGGAAAGCACCGTAGTTATTCGAGCAATTTGAGATCGTAACCGGCAGGCCAAAAGTGCGGTGCCAGGCTCTCAGCAGGTGATCGCTGGCAGCTTTGGAAGCCGAATATGGCGAGGAAGGATCGTAGGGAGTGTTTTCGGTAAACATCCCCGTATCACCCAATGAGCCATAGACTTCATCGGTGGATACGTGGTGAAAACGAAAGGTCTTTTTGCCCTCTTCGGCCAGGTTTTTATACCATTCCAGGGCCGCAGAGAGCAGGGTAGCAGTACCCATTACGTTGGTTTGCACAAATTGCATGGGACCGTCGATGGAGCGATCTACGTGGGATTCCGCCGCGAAATTGACGACGGTATCCGCTTGAAACTCATGAAAAATCTTGTTGACGCGGGGAGCATCGCAGATATCGGCTTGCTCAAAGAAATAGCGATCTTTGCCATAGCGGGCTTCGAGTTCTTCCAGAGACTGGAGATTGCCGGCATAGGTGAGCACGTCGATATTGAGCACTTTGCCCTTAAATGCCGGATCTGCGAAAAGGCTGTGAATGTAGTTTGCGCCGATAAATCCGGCTCCACCGGTAACGATTACTTTCTGCATATTCACCTCAGTTTTTCTAATAGCTTTTTCAGCCGTTCCAATTCTTCGGGATTTTTATATTCAAGGGTAATCTTACCCCTGTCTTTGTTTTGGGACACCTTTACTTTCAGCATAAAAAGCGAGCTCAGCTCTTGTTCCAAATTTCGGGTGAGGGCAGTTTTGGGACCGGCATCATTTTTGTGCAAAAGGCTTTCTACGAAGCTTTTGGCCTTCTCTTCCGCTTGTCTTACCGTAAGCTTGTATTTGATGACATATTGCGCAAATTGACTTTGATAGTCGGGCTCCACCGCCAGAACGGCTCTGGCGTGACCGGCGCTAAGAGATTCCGCGGCAACCAGGCTGATCACCTCATCGGGCAGTTTGAGCAGGCGCAGGCTATTTGAGATAGTGGTTCTTTCCTTTGACATCACCTGTGCGATCTCGGCATGAGTAAGGCCAAAATCGTCTGCGAGAGCTTGATAGGCGAGGGCTTCTTCGATGGGATCCAGGTCTTCGCGCTGGATGTTTTCGATGATCGCCATCTGTAATTGCTCTTTTTTGGATACCGAACGAATAACCACCGGAACCGATTCCAAACCTGCCAGCTTTGCCGCTTCCAATCTGCGTTCACCGGCGATGAGTTCGTAATCGCTACCCTCACTTTTGGTAACGATCAAAGGCTGGATGATACCGTTTTCCAGGATAGATTGAGATAGTTCTTTCAGCTTTTCGGGATCAAACTTTTTGCGGGGTTGAAAGCGATTGGGCTTGATCCGTTCGATGGGCAGAGTGCCAATCCCCGCACCGGGGGTTTCAGCTTTATCGTAATCCGGGATCAGTGCCGATAGGCCGCGTCCTAGGCGTTCGTTCATGCTTTCCTCTTCATGTGCTGCGCTCAATTACTTCGTTTGCCAGGTTTAGATAGCTCATGGCTCCGGGCGAGCGGATATCGTATAAAAAGATGGGTTTACCAAAGCTGGGGGCTTCGGTGAGTTTGATATTACGCGGAATCACGCTGCGAAACACTTTCTCTTTGAAATAGCGATGCACTTCTTTGGCTACCTGCATGCTCAGATTCACCCGTTTGTCAAACATCGTGAGCAAGATGCCGATGATATTGAGTGCGGGATTGAGGTTTTTCTGGATCAGGCGGATGGTGGTGAGTAATTGGCTGACGCCTTCCAGTGCGTAATATTCGCATTGAATTGGCACCAGAACATCGGTGGAGGCGGTCATCGCGTTCACTGTAAGCAAGCCTAAGGAAGGCGGGCAGTCGATCAGGATGTAATCCCATTCGTTCAAAATGGGCTTCAACGCTTCTTTCAATTTGTGTTCGCGCGCAAATTCGTGGACCAGTTCGATCTCAGCACCGGTGAGGTTGATGTTTCCCGGCACGCAAAAGAGGTTCTGAGTAGCAGTAGGCAAGATGCAATCTGAGATACTCACTCTTCCGATGAGGGCATCGTACACCTGCAGCTCCACCGTTTCTTTATCGATTCCCACTCCGCTGGAGGCGTTACCCTGTGGATCGAGATCGATGAGCAGAGTACGTTTTTCCAACACAGCCAAAGCCGCTGCCAGGTTCACGGTGGTGGTGGTCTTTCCCACTCCACCTTTTTGATTTACAATCGTTATAATCTTTGCCATATAATGTCTTTCAAAATCCTTTTAGCGTTTCATCAGGTCACGCTGGGCAATTTGTATCAGCCTGCGCAAGCCCAAGTTTTCATCTTCGATCTGTATCAGCTGCTCGTAACGAACACCATCCAGATCGTCCATGGAGCGCGATTTGTACATCACTAAGTGACCGGAAGGCTTTAGCAAGCGCCTCAACGGGGAATAATAGCGTTCTTGCAAGGCAACCGCCCGGCACAAAATGATGTCGAAACTGGGCCGGCGCGCCACAAAAGCGTAATCTTCCAAGCGGGCGCATACCACCCCGGTACGGGGTAAAGACAGCGCTTCCACAATTTCAGTGAGGACTCGGGTCTTTTTGTTGATGCTGTCCAGCAATACCAGTTCGCAATCGGGACTCACCAGTTTGATGGGAATCCCGGGCAAACCGCCACCTGAACCGAAGTCCAAAACAGTCTTATCCCCAAAGTCCAAACATTGGATAGCGAGCAGACTGTCAAGAAAATGCTGCACCCAATAGCTATTTGGCGACATTTTCCTTGATATCAGGTTCACAGCCTTGTTGTGCTCCGTCAGGAGCCTATGATAGTGTTCAAATTTTCCCATCAAGACAGGCACATCCGGCAGTCCCTGGGCGATCAGGTATTCTTCAAATAAGGCTTTTTCTTGGTTCATTGGTCATCCTTCGGCAGGTTTCGGATTAGAGCCTGAATCAGGAAAGAAGGATCATCTTCGAAAGAAAGAATAGCCTCCTTTGCTATGTCGCTGGATTGCAGACTGATGGACCGGGCCACCAAAAAACGCAGACGTTCATTGGCTATATCTTTGTGTTGCAAGAGCATGGTCAGGCTTTCCGCGCTCTGATAATTTCCCAGAACAGCGATGCATGTGGCCAGATAGCGTTCTTCAGCCAAATGGGCGGAGATAACCGGCAAAAGATCTGGATCGCGCTCACCTGCCAGCAATGCGATGGCCGTCTTTGCCTTCAGAGAATCACTATCTGCAGTGTAGTTCAACAGGGAATCACAAAAAGTGCTGTCTGCCGCGCACAACGCCTGCAAGGCACGATATTCCAGGCCGGATTGATTGGCAAGCTTGTGTTCCAATATGTATGCGGATGCCTCAGCAGCTCTATCGATCATGATCTCCCGCGCTTTGCGCACCCTGTTTACGGCATTGCCCACTTCCCATTCGGAGGCGGCAGCAAAGATTTCTGCGATTGGAGCCTCTGCGGCCGGGGGCTCCAATTGCGCTGCGTCTTCTTCCACGGGAGGAGCATTAACCGTGTTCAATTCCACATCTCTGCCCAAGCCATAAGTCCCTTTCTGCCATGAGCTGTTGTTCACATAGCTACTGTCGGGATAGAGGTCTTCACCTCCGGCATCCAGAAATATGCCCAAGCCACCGGAAGAACGGCTGAAATTCGCATTACCATAGTTTTGAGCTTCTTTGCGCTCATAGCGATCGTTACCCTGTTTGTCGATAAAGATACCCAGGGAATTGGAGATGCCGAGTCCGTTTCCACCATGGATGGAATAGGCGTCGTCCCCCTCTGCGTCTATCAGGAGACCAAAACCGTAATCATGACCGGCGCCTTGCCCGGGACCATTGCGCGAATAGTAACAGTCGTTTCCGCTTTCATCATAGAGCATGCCCGAAGCCATGTGGATGCCGGAGCCTTGAGGGTAGTAAACCGCGTTATAGACATCGTTGCCGGCAAGATCCATCAGCACACCGGTGGCAAACCAATAGCCCACACCCTGCGCGTAGACTCCGCCCAGGTATTTGTCGTTGCCGGCAGCGTCATAGAGAAAACCCAATCCTCCGGCCAGATAGGGGCGCATGCCAAAACCCATGCCTTGCCCCATCGTGCGATAATCATCCGGCATCAATGGCGCGTGGAAGTATTTACCGCCCAGATAGTAGCTGTCGGCGCCGGCGTGATCTGCCAGAATACCAATTCCATAGGTACCACCAAAGGCTTGAGACATGCTGTAAGCGCTGTACGCATCGTTTCCGCTTTCGTCTTCCAGGCAGGCAAGGCCCAAGATCGCCGCTCCCTGCGAAAAGAGGCCACCTTGATAGATGTCATCTCCGGCAAAATCTGTGTGCCAGAAGCTTCCCATTACTGCGGAAAAAGAAAAATCCGCCAGTTGATAGATATCGTCGCCCGCGTAATCCGCGCCGGCAAACAAGCCGCCATGGGCAAACATAGAGGGTTCGGAATTTCTATACACATCGTTTCCGCTGAGATCTGCCAGCAACATAAACGGCTGTTCGAATGAGCTTTCGAGAGGGATGCTGTAAATATCGTCGCCACCGGGATCCAAGATCAGGCAGAGCGGATATTTTGCCAGCAGCGGGATGCTGTCTTCACTATAGCTGTCGGCGCCGGTGCTGCCGATGATCATGAGACCCCATTTGCTTTTGTAAACGATCGGTTTGCGCGGCTGAGGATTATATTGTGTAAGGCGCTCACGCAATTCCAGAATCGCTTTTGAAGAGGCCATAAGCGCGCCCATATCCATCTTTTCCATCAAGGCGACATAGGGGTCCATATTTACATCTTCCAGCCAGGGAAGCCCTTTTTGGGCGAAATAGGACTTATAGAACTCCTCGTCCTCCGCTTCAGGCATCATCTGGATCAGAAATGCCAGCAAGCTGTCTCGTTGAGCGGTATTGAGCGCGATAAAAGTCTTTTGATAGGTAGCATAGACAGTATCCAGACACAGTTCTATGTGTTTAAAGAAATCTTTGGGTTTGCGGATGCTGGGCATGGGGGGCAGTTCCAGTTGGTATTCTTCACAGCTTTTGGCCACAGCCCCGAAGTAATCCAGCTTTGAGGCAGTGCTGCCGCTTTGCATGGTCTGTTTTAGTTCCTGCAATTTGGCTGTGGCAGAGATTCCCCCGCACAGCACATCCATGTGCCATTCTGATTTTGCTTTGCAGGCAGGATCCCAATCCCGATGAAATGCTGTGTGAGAAAGATCAAAATCTTCTGTGGACAGCATATCGGAGATCTGGTCCAGCTCTGCCCCACTAATGATAGGCCGGGCATACAAATAGCTCATTGAGCTCCCAAAAGACATAAGTAAAGCTATCAGGATCAACACTCTGGCGCTATTGAACAAATTCATTTAAACCTCATAGGGGCAAGACTATATTAACTGCCTTTTATTGTCAAATGTTCTTTTTTATAAAGCCCGGATAATCCGGTATGGGGCTGTGAAATATCTTTCAGATACATAGAAAACCGGCACCACTGTGGGCGCCGGTTTATATATTGGTTCTGTGAAATGGTCTTTTATTTCAGATCTTCGGCTTTGATGGCATCATTCTTGGCTGCAATCGTGGATTCTTCCACGAATTGAATGATTGCCATCGGAGCATTGTCACCACGGCGGAAGCCGGCTTTGATGACTCTGGTATAGCCACCTTTGCGATTGGCAAAAGCAGGGGCTATATCATCGAAGAGTTTTTTGACCAGGTCGCGATCGCCGAGCACGCTGTAGGCAAGTCTGCGGGAGTGAACGGTATTGTTCTTTCCGTAGGTTACCACGCGTTCAACAAAGCGTCTCATTTCCTTGGCTTTGGCCAGAGTGGTATTTATCTGACCATGTTCGACCATGGATTTGACGAGATTTCTCATCATCAGGCGTCTTGCATCGGTTTCACGTCCGAATTTTCTACCTTCAACTCTGTGTCGCATTTTTCACCTTCTTTTTGGGGCTTGGCACTGGTTTCCGGGGAGTGGTGGTTGCGGCTTTTTCAGCTTTGGCGGGTTTTTCTTCCGGCTCGGTAGCGATATCGGCTGCGGGAGCCAATTCTTCGGCGGGAATGATGCCGCGGCTGCGGGCTTCTTTTATCTTCCGGTAGATGCTATCCACATCCATACCCAGTTCCAGATCATATTTTTTAAGTTTTTGGACGATCTCTTCCAGAGATTTCTTTCCGAAGTTTCGGAATTTCAGCATCTCGGCCTCGGTTTTGGAGACCAATTCGCCGATAGTCTCTATTTCTGCCATTTCCAAGCAGTTAGCAGCACGAACCGTGAGTTCTATCTCTTTCACGCTCATGCGCAGGATGCGTTCTTTTTCTTCGAGATCGGGGTCGAGCTCTACATCGCGGATGTATTCGGGCTCGGTCTCAAACAGACTGACTTTTGCTGCCATATCCTTGAGAATCTTGGCAGCAAGGAATAGTGCGATCGTGGGTTCGATGGCGCCGTTGGAATTAATTTCCAGGATTAGTTTGTCGAAGTTCATGCGTTCTTTCACGCGCTGATGACTGACGGAGAAATTCACCTTCAGAATGGGGGAATAAATGCTGTCTATGGGTATGAACCCCAGCGCTTTTCCCTCGGTATTCTGACGATCGGCAGACACATATCCGCGACCTATTCCCACTATCATTTCTATCTTCAGATCGATATCTTCGGTTACTTCCAGTAGATACAGGTCTTTGTTGATAATCTTGACGTGAGCATTTTCCTGGATCATGTCGGCGGTGATAACACCTTTACCTTTATGTTCCAGAACAATGGTGCTTTCTTCCACGGTGCCGGATTCGATCACAAGCTGTTTGACCCGCAGAATCAGATCCAGATAGTCTGAATTGGTTCCGGGAATCGGGGTAAACTCATGATGTAATCCCTCAATCCGTATGAAGCGAACTGCGGCTCCCTGGATGGAGGACAAGAGGATTCTGCGCAGGGTGTTTCCCATGGTGGTTCCGAATCCGGGTTCCAAAGGGCCTATTTCAAATTTGCCGTAATTGCGGGAATACGAATCTTTGTCGTGATTCACAAATTCCGGCATCTGCAAGGGTTCAAGATACATCATATCAAACTCCTGAGGGTTATTACTTGGAGTAGAATTCGACGATAAGACGCAGATCTACTGATACTGGGATCTCACTCGCGACAGGAATTGAGTCAAAGCTGCCACGCATGTTTTCTTTATCTACGGTTAACCAATTGTAGGGTGAAGTAGCCTCAGAGCGGTCCAACGCTTCCACAAGCATGCTCATGCTGCGGCTTTTGGGACGCACTTCGATGATATCACCTGCCTTCATTAGGAAGGAAGGGATGTCAACTTTCTTTCCGTTTACCATGAAATGACCGTGATTTACAAATTGACGGGCCTGCATACGGGTAGAGGCAAAGCCCATGCGATACACCACGTTGTCCAAACGACGTTCCAGAAGTTGCATCAGGTTGTCGCCGGTTACTCCGCCAGCCTTGGCAGCCTTTACAAAGTAGTTTTTAAACTGCTTTTCCATCAGGCAATAGGTGAGGCGAAGCTTCTGTTTTTCGCGCAAGTGAACCGCGTAATCCGAGAATTTACGGCGCATCATACGGCCATGCTGTCCCGAGGGATATTTGCGCTTGGCGAGGATGCGATCGTATTTATTTGTGCCGAAGATGTTTTCGCCAAATCTACGGCATACTTTTGCTTTGGGTCCGGTATATCTAGCCATGATTACTCCTTATATCCTTCTGGTTTTTGGGGGACGGCAACCGTTGTGCGGGATAGGGGTTTCGTCCTTAATCATGGTTACTTTGATGCCGGCAGCATTGATGGCACGGATCGAGGATTCTCTGCCGCCACCGGGGCCTTTCACGATTACACCAACTTTCTGGATACCCATATCGGCACCGGCTTTTGCCACTTCCGTGGCAGCCATCTGAGCAGCAAAAGGTGTGCTTTTGCGAGAGCCTTTGTAGCCGACTTTGCCACCACTACTCCAAGCAAGAACGTTGCCGGAACGATCAGTGAGCGAAATAATGGTATTATTGAAGCTGGAGTGCACAAAGATCAATCCTTCATCGAAGGAAAGGCGTACGCGTTTTTTCTTTGTTCTGGTTTTCTTAGCCATGAATCATGCTCCTATTTCTTCTTCTTGATGGCGCTGGAACGGGGACCCTTACGGGTGCGGGCATTGGTATGTGTTCTCTGCCCACGCACCGGAAGACCGCGTTTGTGACGCAGGCCACGATAGCTACCAATTTCCATGAGCCGTTTGATGTTCATGGCAACCTGGGTTCTTAAAGTACCTTCCACGATGTATTCATTCTGAATGATATCGCGCAGGATCTTTTCTTCATCTAATGAGAGATCAGCGACTTTCTTCATAAAATCGATATTGGCTTTCTGGCATATCTCGATGGCACGGCTTCTGCCGATACCATAGATATAGGTAAGACCAATGAAGAGCCGCTTTGTTTTGGGAATCTCAATACCTGCAATATGTGCCAAGTTGGTCCTCCTTTCTTAACCCTGTCTTTGTTTGTGTTTAGGGTTAGAGCTGCAGATAACTCGAATAACGCCATGGCGTTTGATTATTCTACAATCTTTGCAGATTATCTTAACTGATGCTTTGACTTTCATTGTTATCTCCTTGCAATTCCCGGGGGAATACGCAATTCTCTTATTTATAGCGGTAGGTGATTCTGCCGCGGGAAAGATCGTAGGGAGAAAGCTCCACTTTCACCTTATCCCCGGGCAGGATCCTTATATAGTGCATCCGCATTTTACCGGAGGAATGAGCCAGTATTTCATGACCGTTTTCCAGTTCAACGCGAAAAGTAGTATTCGGAAGCGCTTCTGTAACCACGCCTTCCACTTCAATTACGCCAGATTTACTCATGAATCTTCCTCATCTTACGCTTTTGTAAGTATCTCAGCTTCGGAATCGTTTATCAGGATGGAGTGTTCATAATGAGCAGATAGACTTCCGTCTGCCACCATAAACTCCCAACCATGCTCGACTACACGATTGGTGCCGATGTTTACCATGGGTTCAATGGCCAAGGTCATCCCGGCCTTTAGACGCGGACCATATCCGGCCCGACCGGTGTTTGGTATCTGGGGTTCTTCATGCAGCTCGCGGCCTACACCATGTCCGGTGAGATCATCGGCAGCATAATAGCCTTGCTCGCGGATGTAAGTTCCGATCGCGGCCGATATATCTCCCACTCTGGCCCCCGCCACTGCGGTGCGGATACCGATCTCCAGTGCAGCTTTGGTTACTTCCATCAAGCGGGAAGCTTCACTGCTGATGGCACCGATCCCGTAAGTCCGGGCTGCATCGCCATAATAACCGTCTTTGATTACACCGACATCGATGCCGATGATGTCACCCTCTTTGAGGATTACTTTCTTGGAGGGGATGCCGTGCACGATGACACTGTTTGGCGATGTGCACAGAGTGCCGGGAAAAGGTTTGAGCCCCGGAACCTGATATCCCTTGAATGCGGGTCTGCCGCCGTGATCACGAATAAAGCTTTCCGCATAGGCGTCCAGCTCCCAGGTGGATATACCCGGTTTCATAATGTCATCCAGAGAATCGAGCAATTGGCCGATTATCCTGCTGGCAGCTCTGATCTTAACGATTTCGGAAGGTGACTTCAAGTAAATCATGATTAACTGCTACGTCCGCGGAGCTTACCCTTTTTCATGAATCCGTCGTAGTGACGCATTACCAGGTGCGATTCGATCTGCTGAAGTGTATCCAGCGCGACACCTACTACGATAATGAGTCCGGTTCCGCCAAAATAGAACGGAAGATCGAAACGGTGGCTCATGATTTCGGGCAAGAGCGCCACAAAAGCAAAAAAGATAGCCCCGGGCAGGGTGATTCTGGTTAACACGCTGTTTATATATTCAGCGGTTTTCTTACCCGGTTTTTTGCCGGGAATATGGCCGCCATATTTCACCATGTTCTCTGCCATCTCGGTAGGATTCAGCACGATGGCTGTGTAGAAATAGGCAAAGAAAATGATCAGCGTAACGTATAAAACAGTATATAGGACCGCTCCGGGAGACAACCACTGTTGGAGAGTCACCCAGAACCCGCCACTGCTACCAAAGAAGGCAGCGATGGTAGCCGGAAACATCAGCACACTCTGCGCAAATATGATGGGGATCACACCCGCGGTATTCACGCGCAGGGGAATGTATGTGCTCTGTCCGCCATAAACTCTGCGTCCCACAATACGTTTTGCATATTGCACCGGGATCTTGCGAGTGGCTTCAGTTACAAATATCACCGCAGCGGTTACTGCCACCATCAGGATAACCGCGAACACGGCTTTCCAGGCGTAAGTGGGTTCGGCGCCGATTTTTTGGAACATTCTGATGAAACCTTCGGGATAGCGGGCGATGATACCTGCAAAGATGATTAGCGAAATACCATTACCAATACCGTGTTCGGTGATTTGCTCACCGATCCACATTACTATCATGGTACCTGTTACCAAGGTTACAATACCGGTAAAATGGAACAGAATTCCAGGATTGGGAACCACTCCACCACTGAGGTTTGTAAGCCACAGAGTGATGGTAATGGCATTGAAGGCACCAAGGCCAACCGTGCCATAGCGGGTTATCTGATTCATTTTTTTCTGTCCTTCGGCACCTTCCTTGCGAAGTTTTTCGAAATAGGGAATGATGCTGCCCAAAAGCTGGATCACGATGGATGCAGTGATGTAGGGCATTATTCCCAAGGCAAAAACCGAAGCACGTTCGAAGTTTCCGCCCACGAAGAGATCGAGCAATCCAAACAGAGTGTTTCCACCCTCTCTGGCGCCCTCAAAGAAAGCTCGCAACGCACTGGCATCCACACCGGGAATGGGCACAAAACTGCCCATGCGATATAGCACCAGGAAGAGCGCTGTGAACAGGATCTTCTTCTTCAGGTCCGGAATCCGGAACATGTTTGTAATAGTCTTAAGCAAATTAAACTACCTCCGCCTTGCCGCCGTTCTTTTCGATGAGCGCTTTAGCGTTTTTGGAGAAAGCGTTCGCTTTGATATGAACAGCTTTGGTGAATTCTTCAGTAGTTCCGGCAAGTACTTTTACCGGAGCTTTAGCTTTTTGACCTTTAGACGGGATCAAGCCCATAGCTTCGAGCTTGGCGATGTCGAAATCTGTCTCTTCCAAGCCTACCAGACGGGAAAGGTTCAAGCTGCGATAGCCAACTCGGAAGATGTTCTTAAATCCGCGTTTGGGCAGACGGCGGTTGAGAGGCATCTGACCACCTTCAAAGGAAGCAGGAACGCTGCCGCCGGCACGGGCCTTTTTACCTTTGTGTCCACGACCGGCCTGATGACCGTATCCCGAACCCTGACCCTTACCAAGGCGTTTCTTGTTCTTTCTGCCGGCTGGTCTGCCAAGATTGGTGAGTGTTAACATAGTTATTCTCCCTGCACTTCTTCTACTTTGAGCAGGTACGATACTTTGTTGATCATACCGCGGATCACGGGATTATCGTCGTGAATCCGGCTGCTGTTGAGTTTGTTCAGGCCAAGGGATTTTACAACCCTCTTGTGCGCTTCAATACGATTTATGGTGCTGCGGATTAGGGTAACTTTCAATTGCTTCACTTCTCCTCCCTGCCGGTGAGCTGAGCGATGCTCTTGTTGCGCAGACGGGCTACGTCGGAGATGGTACGCATGGATTTGAGGCCGATGATGGTAGCTTTCACCACGTTTGTGGGGGTATTGCTTCCCAAGGATTTGCACAGGATGTTTTGGATCCCGGCTGCCTCAAAGATGGCACGTGTGGTATTCCCGGCGATAACTCCGGTACCCGGGGAAGCGGGTTTTATCATCACGCGGCTGGCGCCAAAACGGGCCACGATCTCATGCGGTACGGTTCCTTTTACGATCGGCACGCGGAACATGCTTTTCACGGCCTTTTCTTTGGCTTTGCGGATCGCATCAACGATCTCGTTTGCCTTGCCGCTGCCCACGCCAACGTTGCCGGCTTTATCTCCCACTACCACGATCGCGGAAAAGGAGAAATTGCGACCGCCTTTTACAACTTTGGCCACGCGCTTGGTATCGATAATCTTCTCTACCAGGGTTTCTTCTTCAAGATTCTGAGTGTGTTGGTAATTCAAGCTTTCCTCCTGTTTAGAACTCAAGCCCGGCTTTGCGGGCCCCATCTGCCAGAGCTTTCACTCTGCCATGATACTTGTATCCGGCACGATCGAAGGCGATGGTTTTGATTCCTGCTGCCAGAGCTTTTTCACCAAGTTGCAGGCCTACCACATGACTGATCTCTGTCTTGGTCTTGGCTTTGCCTGCTGAGAAATCTTTGGCTTTGGAAGACATCGAGCACAGGGTGATTCCCCGGCTGTCGTCGATTATCTGCGCGTAGATATATTTGTTTGAACGAAACACTACGAGGCGGGGCCGCTCGCTACTGCCGGAAAGGCGTTTACGGATTGCGGCGCGGCGACGGGCGCGTAATGAACTCTTTATCTTAGTAATAGATTTTATCATTTTATTACCTCTTATTTGCTTCCGGCTTTTCCGGCTTTGATGGTAACGTGTTCATCAAAATAGCGAACGCCTTTACCTTTGTAGTTTTCCGGAGGACGACAGCCACGCACTTCAGCGGCAAACTGACCAACCATTTGTTTGCTGATACCTTCGATGTTGATGATGGCGGTGAAGTCACTGCGACCACCTTTGGAACGAGGAACAGCATTGGCTTCCACTTTCAGGCCCTCGGGAATGCGCATCAGGATATCGTGTGAGTATCCCAAAGAGAGCTTGAGCCAGGGGCCAAGCACTTCAGCGCTGTAGCCGGTGCCGATCACATGAAGAGTCTTTTTGTAGCCTTCACTCACGCCGATCACCATATTTTGGATCAGGGCACGGGAAAGACCATGCACGGCGCGTTGGTTCTTGGTATCGTCTGCGCGTTTTACGTTCAGTGCGTTTTCATTCAGTTCGAGGCTGATTCCAGGCATCAGAGTATAGCTGAGTTCGCCCAGCTTTCCTTTTACGGTGATAGTATTATCATCTATCTTGATATTTACATCGGAGCTAAGTTTGATAGGTGCTTTTCCTATGCGGGACATAATTTCCTCCTACCAAACACGGCAGACATATTCGCCGCCAACGTGGTTGATTCTGGCATCGCGATCCACCATCACTCCAGATGAAGTGGAGATCACCGCGCAACCGGTATTGTTGTACACGCTGGGCAATTTGTCCGCTTTGACGTAGACACGTCTTCCGGGTTTTGAAACTCTAACCAATCCTTGCATTACGGGTCGTCCATCATTGGTGTAACGCAGGATTACCAATATACGTTTGTAATTGAATTTGTGCTCCGGATCTTTGTCTAATACCTGAATACTATTTACAAAGTTTTCCTCAGCAAGGATCTTCACCAGCGCTTCTACTATTTTGCTGTGATTTACGATCACTTGTGAGTGTCCGGCACGATATGCATTGCGGATTTTGGTCAATGCATCAGCTATCGGATCAGATACGCTCATTTATATCTCCTTAGGTTTTACCAGCTGCTTCTGGTGATTCCGGGGATCTGCCCCTCGGACGCGTATTTGCGGAAGCAAAGGCGGCACATGCCAAAATGGCGCATGTAGGCGCGCGGACGGCCGCAAATCTTGCAACGGTTGTACTTTCTTACTTTGAACTTGGGAGTTCTTTGTTGCTTGATGATCAATGAGGTCTTTGCCACAATTTCTCCTTATTCTGCTCTTTGGAAGGGCATGCCAAGCTCGCGCAGGAGCTGACGGCACTCTTCGTCATTATGAGCGGTGGTTACGATGGTGACGTTCATTCCGCGGACGGCATCCACCTTGTCAAATTCGATTTCCGGGAAGATAGTCTGTTCTTTGATGCCAAAGGAATAGTTTCCCCTGCCGTCGAAAGAATCGTTCTTGATCCCGCGGAAGTCGCGAATTCTGGGAATGGCGATAGAGATCAGCCGGTCGAAGAATTCATACATGATTTCATCGCGCAAGGTTACCTTGCAGCCGATGGGCATTCCCTGACGCAGCTTGAAGTTTGATATGGATTTGCGAGCCTTGGTTACCAGCACTTTGCGGCCGGTGATCTGTTCCATATCTTTTACGGCATTATCCAGGATCGCTTTGTTTTGAGTGGCACTTCCCACGCCCATGCTAACCACGATTTTGACCATTTTTGGCACCTGATGAGGGTTCTTGTAGCCAAAATGCTTGGTAAGGGCGGGAACTACCTGGCTCTTATATCTTTCTTTGAGTCGGTTCATTATTATAGCTCCTTAGCTTACAGCTCGTCGCCGGACTTTTTGCAAACGCGAATCCGTCGTCCTTCACGAACTTGGATTGCGGGCTTGGAGACCGTGCCTAATTTCTCGTTGAAGAGCATCACATTGGAAGCATTTACAGGAGCTTCTTTGGTGATGATTCCACCTTGGGGGTTGCGTTGACTCGGCTTGGCGTGCTTTTTGATCAGGTTCACTTTTTCAACGATCACGCGCCCGGTTTTGGGAAAGGCTCTCAGGATGTGTCCTTTCTTGCCTTTGTCTTCACCGGAGATGACCACTACGAAGTCACCTTTTTTAAGATTCATTTTCTTTTCCACGCTTCCTCCTACAATACTTCCGGAGCAAGGGATACAATCTTCATGTATCCGGCTTCACGCAGTTCGCGAGCCACCGGACCGAAGATACGGGTTCCCTTGGGTTCGTGTTTTTCATCGATTACTACGGCCGCGTTGTCTGAAAAGCGGATATAAGATCCGTCCGAACGACGCACTTCTTTGGCGGTACGCACGATCACGGCTTTTTCGACGGCGCTTTTCTTCACTTTTCCGCCGGGTGTGGCAGATTTGATGGCAATCACAATCACATCGCCCACAGTGGCATACTTGCGTTTGGAGCCACCCAAGACCTTGATGCACATGGCTTTCTTTGCGCCGGAGTTATCGGCGATATTCAATATGGTTTGTACTTGAATCATTCCCAAACTCCCTTATTTACTTCTCTCTACAATCTTGTGCAGAGTCCAGCGTTTACGGGCACTAAGCGGACGCGATTCGCGAATCTGAACGATATCGCCTTCGCGGGCTTCGTTGTTCTCGTCGTGAGCCATGAATTTTTTATGGCGGCGGACGGTCTTCTTGTATAGCGGATGGATGTATTGGCGTTGAACGCGAACGACGATGCTTTTGTCGTTTTTGTCCGAAACCACCACACCCTGTTTGATCATTTTACTTGTGTTTTCCACTTTCACCTCAAGCCTTTAGCTCTTTTTCTTTGATGATGGTGAGTATCCGGGCAATTTCGCGTTTGGCGATCCGGATCCGGTCGGTGCGATCGAGCAGGTTTTTGGCTTTTTGGAAGCGCAAATTAAAGAGCTCGATGCGGAGTTCTTCGATTCTGGCCTGCAGCTCGTGGAGGCTGTGGTCACGCATTTCGTCGATCTTCATAATTCAACTCCTTCACGGGCGACCATACGGGTCTTGATGGGCAGCTTGTGAGAGGCCAAGCGCAGAGCTTCTTTGGCTGTGGCAAGGTCTACGCCTTCGATCTCGAACATAACGCGACCGGGGCGAACTACCGCCACCCAATACTCTGGGGCACCTTTACCTTTCCCCATACGGGTTTCAGCGGGTTTGCTGGTGATTGGTTTGTCCGGAAATATGCGAATCCAAACCTTACCAAGACGCTTCATGTGACGTGTGATGGCGATACGGGCAGCTTCGATCTGGCGACTGGAGATGAAGGCATCATCCAGGGCTATCAAACCATAATCGCCAAAATCGACATTGCAACCGGTCCAGGAAAGACCATTGCGTCTGCCTTTCATCATCTTGCGATGTCTTACTTTTTTGGGTGCTAACACTGCTCTCTCCTTATGACAAAATGTCGCCTTTGTAGATCCACACTTTGATGCCGATCACGCCATAAGTGGTTTGTGCTTCCACAAGGGCATAGTCGATATCGGCACGAATGGTGTGAAGCGGGGTGCGTCCCTGTTTGTAACGCTCGGTCCGCGCTATTTCCGCGCCACCAAGACGTCCTGAAACCTGGACCTTTACGCCGAGAGCGTTGTCTCTCATCACATTACGCATTGCCATTTTCATCGCGCGGCGGAAAGAAACACGTTCTTCCAGCTGACGGGCAATTTCTTTTCCCACAAGGCGGGCATCAAGCCACATCTTGTCGATCTGTTCCACATTGATGGATACCGCGATCGGGGCAGGGCGATTTTTGTTTATCAGTATGTTCAGCTCGCCACGCAACTTCTCGATATCCTCACCTTTCTTGCCTATCACCAAACCGGGACGGGCAGTGGAGATATCTATCTGGATAGAGCTTGTCTTCCGGTAAACCTTGATCTTGGAGACCATTTTATCGGCCAGACGCTTCTGGATGTAGCTGCGTATTTTTATGTCTTCCTGAAGAGAATCCACATAAGACGAGCCTTGAGCAAACCAGATGGAATCGGTATCTTTGTTAACACCGATGCGATACAGAACGGGGTGTATTTTTTGTCCCAAGGTATTCCTCCTATTCTAAAGTCTGGATCTCCAGGGAGATATGACAGGTCTGTTTCCTGATCATAAATGCTCTTCCCTGAGCTCTTGGCATGAATCTTTTCATTTGAGGACCCTCATCGGCCATAGCCTGGCTTACATAAACCTGCTTGAGGTCGATCTTGGGATCCTTTACCTGGGCGTTGGCTATGGCTGATTCCAACACTTTATAAATGATACCGGCTGCTCTGCGACGTGAGAAACGCAGAATGTTTTGGGCTTCGCTTACGGGTTTGTAGCGAATAGTGTCCAAGACCAGTCTGGCTTTACGGGCAGATCCACGAGCGAAACGCAATTTTGCTGTTGCTTCCATTTATTGTCTCCTATCTGCCTTTTTTCTTCTTTTCTTTGTGACCGCGGTAGGTACGAGTGGGTGAAAACTCACCAAGCTTGTGTCCCACCATGTTTTCCGTTACATACACCGGCACAAATTTGTGACCGTTATGCACTGAAAAAGTATGACCGATAAAGTCCGGAGTAATCACCGAACGACGGCTCCAAGTCTTGATCACACTTTTCTTGTTATTGTCATTGAGGACTACAACTTTCTTCATCAAGTGATCGTCAACGAATGGGCCTTTTTTGATTGAACGTGACATATCTATATCCTCACACTATCTCTTTTTGACCGCTTTCACGATATACTTATCGGAATACTTGCGGGTTTTACGGGTTTTTCCACCCTTGGCTGGTTTGCCCCAGGGGGATACGGGATGTCTGCCGCCGGATGATTTTCCTTCACCGCCACCCATGGGGTGATCAACCGGGTTCATCACAACACCGCGAACGGTGGGACGAATTCCCAGCCAGCGCTTACGACCGGCTTTACCAATCTTGATCAGAGAATGATCCGGATTGCTTACCTGGCCGATGGTGGCAAGGCATTCCTTACGAATAAGGTGCACATCGTTTGAAGGCATCTTCACATGAACGTAGTCACCGTCTTTGGCCACTACCTGAGCAAACGCGCCGGCGCTGCGAGCGATCTGCCCGCCACGTCCTTTCTTCAGTTCGATATTGTGAACCACGCTACCCAAAGGAATTCTATCCAGGGGAAGAGCATTGCCGACGGCCACTTCTGCTTCGGGACCGCTCATCAATTTGCTGCCGACTTCCAGTCCATCGGGAGCGATGATATAGCGTTTTTCGCCGTCAACATAGTGCAGCAGGGCGATGCGAGCTGTGCGGTTGGGATCGTATTCGATGGTGGCGACTTTTGCCGGAATACCGATCTTGTCACGCTTGAAATCTATTACACGGTAGTGCTTGCGATGTCCGCCGCCGCGATGACGGCAGGTAATGCGACCGCGATTGTTGCGCCCACCGGTTTTCGACTTGGGTTTCAGCAGAGATTTTTCCGGAGTGGAAGTGGTAATCTCGTCAAAACTGTAACCCGTGCGATAGCGGAGGGAAGGGGTGGTTGGCTTATAATGTTTGATTCCCATTGTTATACCTCAAAATCGGCGATTTTGTCGCCTTCGCGCAGGGTTACGATCGCCTTTTTCCAATCCGGGCGCTTACCATTGTATTTGCCCAAACGTTTTGGCTTGCCCATCATACGGATGGTGTTCACGGCCAAAACCTTCACGGCAAAAATGTGCTCGATGGCCTTGGCGATCTCAATCTTATTGGCATTTATCGATACCTTGAATGTGTAGGTATTATCTGTAGCTATCTGAGTGTTGCTCTTCTCGGTGATGATGGGAGCAATAACTATATTACGCGGATGTATCATGAGCTGAATACCTCCTCTACTTTTTTCAGAGCATCATCACTGAGGATGATGTAGCTGCTCTTTAGCACCTCATAGGCATGTAATTGCTCGGCACGATCGGTCATTACATCCGGAATATTGCTGAAGCTTTTCACTGTGGGAATGTGATGTCCGTTTGTCACCACCAGTTTGCGTCCCTTTTCGGGAGCCACTTTTGCGATGATGTCCAGCGCTTGTTTTGTGCTGGCTTTGTCGAAGCTCAGACCTTCAATGATGCAGATTCTGCCGTTTCGGGCTCTATCCGTAAGAGCAACCTTCAGAGCCATACGCTTCTTGGTGCGCGGAATGGGACGATACCAGTCCTTGGGATAGATCGCGAATGCTTTACCGCCATGTACGCGAATGGGTGAACGGCGGGTTCCCACACGGGCGTTGCCGGTACCCTTCTGCTTGAAGAGTTTGCGAGTGCTGCCCTGAGTCATGGAGCGATTCTTTTTCTGTACCGTGCCTTGACGCTGATTGCCAAGAAACATGGTTACAACTTCGTGCAAAAGAACTTTGGGAGAATTTACATCCACGTCAAACACGGAAAGCGGAAGTTCCACTTCACCGATCATCTCGCCCAGGATATTGAATTTTTTTGCTTTAACCATTTGTCTCCCCCTATTGTTCCTTGTGAATGATCACTAAGGAATTGCGATGGCCGGGCACCGCACCCTTTACCATCACAAGGTTCCGTTCGGCATCCACTTTCACCACGTCCAGATGACGCGTAGTCACATTGGCATTGCCATGATGTCCGGCCATTTTCACACCCTTGAAAACGCGTGAAGGCTGGGCACATTGACCGATGGATCCGGGACCGCGGAACGATTCGTGTGAACCGTGGGTAGCTATGAATCCGCCAAAACCGTGACGCTTCATCACACCGGTGTAACCGCGTCCTTTGGATTTTGCGGTAACACTGACGGTCTCACCAGCGCCAAATAGTGTGGCATCCAGAGCGTCGCCGGTATTATAATCGTCGAGCTGCTGGCCGAAAGCGGGGCGAAATTCCCTTACAAAACGGTAGTTTGCACTGCCGTATTTCTTAAAATGTCCCAACATGGGCTTGGATACCTTGCGTTCCGGTATCTCTTCATAACCCAGCTGGATGGCTTCGTAACCATTGTTTTCGACTGTACGTTTGCAGATAATCTTGCAGGGACCGGCCTGTATCACGGTAACCGGAATCACTTTGCCGCTCTCATCAAATATCTGTGTCATACCAATTTTCTTTCCGATAAGTCCGATCATGCTTAGCTCCTGGTATTTGCTTTGATCTCCACATGCACTCCAGCCGGCAAACTTAGCTTCTTCAAAGCATTTGTAGTCTGCTGAGTGGGATTCATGATGTCGACCAAACGTTTGTGAACCAACATTTGGAATTGGTCTTGTGATTTCTTGTCGGAATGGGGTGAACGTAAAATCGTGTATATTGTACGATCTGTAGGTAGCGGGATCGGACCCACAACTTTGGCTCCGGTGTTACGTGTGCTCTTCACGATCTCCGCGACAGATTGATCCAATAAACGATGGTCATAAGCTTTCAACTTAATCCGAATACGATTTTCCTGTTTACTCACTGGAACCTCCATTATTTGGGCAGATTTCACCTGAAATGCACACGCTATGCTGGATACAGCTCCGCTTCGCTATCAAGTGGATATGCCGATGGCTTGTTATAAAATTATACAGACTGTCGCTTGCGCAACAGCCACCACGATACTCACGAGGAGTATCCTGATAGTAGGATATCATTATTCCTCCTAAAGAACTATAAGCCCCTGCAAAACATGGGACTTGTGCTTAGCGCTCAAGGCGCTTTTACAATGTTCGTACACAAGAATTTATGTCCGCAATTCTGTCAATTGCTTTTTTTCCTGACATTCACTTTTTTTGGGGATCCAGACAATTTTCTTGGCTTTCTACCTGTCTTTCTTGGGGCCTACAGCCTCTGCGGTTTCCATATTGTGGACTAAAACTATAAGTTTCCATCTCATTACAGTCCTTGTAACAGGGGCTTTTCAGACTTGTTGTTTTTTAGAATTGTCTTCAATTTGACCAATTTCCAAATCTCGGTGTCAGCTCTGTTGACAGTGTTAATCATGTGGTCATTAAGCCTTAATCAAGCGTTAATAATTAACGCTTGATGAA
>DHSO01000006.1:62144-117232 GCA_002410505.1 Cloacimonetes bacterium UBA5284
AGCGTTAATAATTAACGCTTGATGAAGAGGTGATGAACGCCGTCTAGACAGGGAGAAAAATGATGTAATTCAGGTCTTTTTCGGTTTTTGCTGCTGGTTTTGCTACATCTTTTGCTACACTGTTTTTGCTACATGGATAAGTTTCGAAAGAAGTATCTGCATACGAGAAGCTAGGTTAAGCGTAAACATACGCTACGGCTAGTGTGGGTGTAGCTACTCTCCCGGGCGCTTTGCCCTGAACAAGACTACAGCTCCAAAGATCGCCGGGATCACGTCCTGGAAGAAAAACAAACTGAGCGTAGCGGCTACAGCCTGCTCCGAAGTAAAGCCATAGCTATCCAGAAAGTGGATGGCAAAGCCCTCGCGCAAGCCTAAACCGGAGACGGTGATGGGGATGGAATTGGACACATTTGTCAGTGCCATGGAAAGCCATGTATCCACAGCGGATATGGAACTCAAAACATTCAGGATTAGGTAATATTGCAGATACATTACTAAAGTATTGGCGATTTGCAGGAGCATCATTCGGGGGGCCTGTACACCGTATGCGGGCAAATATCCGCGCCATTTATCCCGGCTATGCATAATTAACGCCGCCCAGAAGGGCATAAACGCGGAAAATACGATCATTCCCAGCCGTAGCGACGCATTGATGCCCGGCAAGGTGAAATATGCCGCCACTGCCGCAAAAGTCCAGGTGGACCAAGTCATAAACAATCGTTCTGTTGATGTAGAGATCAGCGAAGCCAGGATGCTACTGTTTTTCAAATAAAAGACTTTGGCGAAGGAGGCGTGTCCACCGGGGAGAACAAAACGCAGGGGTAATGCCAGCAGATAGGAGCTTACAACCTCTTTGGGATTGTATTCATAAGCGGGATTCAAGTGCAGAGCGCAACGCCAGTTGTTGATCTGGATATAGTGTCTGAGGCAAGACAGCAGCATCACAATAATCGCTGTAGGCAAGGGCAGCAACAGCACCTGTTTCAAGGCTGCCCCCAGATCGATGCGCCGGAATATCACATAGAGCAGAGCCAGAGAAAACAGCAGCCTCAGCACATAAGAAAAGCGCTTGATAGCCGGGTTTTTCAGCCTTTCATTCAGGGTTTGAAATCGTTCAAACATTTAGCAAAAATCTCCCGCAGCAGCTCGATCGGAGGTGCCTGGACATGCTCTTCGGCCATCATCCCGGCACACAATTCCCGGGTAGAGGCGATCTGCCTTAATGTACTCTGATACACTTCTTCGCGGCTCATCTGCAAGCGCGCCAATCCTTCTTTGATGGCTTGGACAGCTACATCTGCCGCCACATGGGCAAAGACCTTCGTCTCATCCATCTTGGGCACGATGTTATCAAAATCTATGCCCCGTTCTTCGGCAAAACGTGCCAGAGAATGTGCTGCCGCGATCGCCATGCCATCACTGATCTTCCGCGCCCTCACGGTCAAAACCCCTTTCAATATACCGGGAAAGCCCACAGAATTATTTACTTGATTGGGAAAATCTCCCCTACCTGTAGCCACGATACGGGCTCCGGCTTTGTGCGCCTCATGCGGATAGATCTCGGGAACGGGATTGGCACAAGCGAATACGATGGAATCCTGTGCCATCATACTGATCCATTCCGGCTTGATGGTTCCGGGTCCCGGAGTGGAAAGCGCGATGAGCACATCGGCATCCCGCATGGCGTCTTCCATAGTGTTTATCTTTTGGGGATTCGTCTTTTGGGCCAATGCCCACTGTTTGTATTTACCGGGGTTTCCCCGAATATCATGCCTTGAAGAATGTAGCGCGCCTTTACTATCAAAGATCACCATCCGGGCAGGATCCGCGCCTTCTTTCAGGAGAAAATCCGCGATGGTGCTGTTGGCAGCCCCCGCGCCAAAGAGGACAAAGGAACTCTGGGAAATCTTCCTTTGGGTAAGCTTAAGGGCGTTTATCACTCCGGCCAGAGTTACGCAAGCCGTGCCCTGAGCGTCGTCGTGCCACACCGGGATATCGCAGCTTTCACGCAGTTCATCCAATACCCGATAGCAATTCGGCTGAGAGATGTCTTCCAGATTCACCGCGCCCACACTGGGTTCCAGCATCTTTACAAAATCGATCAACTTTTGTGCATCCGGCTTGCCCTCTGCGTCCCGGTTGTTCACGCACAAAGCGAAGGCGTCACAAGCACCAAGGTACTTCATCAGCATGGCTTTGCCTTCCATCACTCCCAAACCACCGGCGGGACCGCAATCGCCATCGCCCAATACCCTGGTACTGTCGCTGACTACAGCCACCATATTTCCGCGGTTCGACAAACGATAGGACTCATCCTGATCCTCACGGATGGCGGTGGAGACCTTGGATACACCGGGTGTATACCATATATTGAACCAATTGAAGCCGTAGATGCCTGCCTTGGGTAGAGTCTGCATTTTGCCGGTGTAGAATGTGTGCATTGCTTCCGATGCTTCTTTCAGGAAAGCAGTTTGGGCGGCGGCAACTTTCTCTTCCGGAAGAATCCCCCGAAACATCTCCGCCAGGTTCGATAGATCAAGCTTCAGCTCTTGCATTAGAGCTCCTCGTAGTGTTTTGGTGAAAGCTATTTGGACGGCGCATATTTGTCAAGCTCAGCGAGCATCCCGTGTATAGGGGCAGACTCCATTCCACCGGGCAAACAAAAAAGCCCCGGAGCTATGCTTGGGGCTTTATCCGGGGCTAATATGCTATCTTATTTTACCAGTTGTTTGATCACAGATTTTCCGGGGAAGATTGCCACTTCACCCAGTTCTTCTTCTATACGCAGAAGTTGGTTGTATTTATCCACTCGTTCACTGCGTGAGATGCTTCCGGTCTTGATCTGTCCTGTGTTCATCGCCACGGCCAAATCCGCGATGAAGGTATCTCCGGTTTCGCCGCTGCGGTGCGACACAACGGTGGTCCAGCCCGCTTTGTGAGCGGTATTGATGGCATCGATGGTTTCGCTGACGCTACCGATCTGATTGAGTTTGATCAATACGGAATTGGCGGCATTTTCGGCAATGCCTTTGCGGATCAGTTTGGGATTTGTCACCAGCAGATCGTCGCCCACCAGTTGGATTTTGCCTCCCAGGCGTTTATTGAGGAGCTTCCAGCCTGCCCAGTCGTTTTCTGCCAGGCCGTCTTCGAGGGAGCAGATGGGGTATTTGGCCACAATGTCTTCGTAATATGAGATCAGTTCTTCGCTGGAGAGCACTTTGCCGTCGATGGCATATTTACCGTCCTTTTGCACAAAGGATGAGGCAGCGGCATCGAGAGCAATATATATCTCTTCACCGGGTTTGTATCCAGCTTTGGTAATGGCTTCCACGATCACGATCAGAGCCTCCTCGTTTGAGGCGAGATTTGGGGCAAAACCGCCTTCATCGCCCACGGAGGTAGCCAGTCCGCGACCCTTCAGGATGGCTTTCAAGCTGTGGAAAACCTCGGCATTCATGCGCAGCGCTTCCCGGAAAGTCTTCGCACCCAAAGGCATTACCATAAATTCTTGAATATCCACGTTGTTGTCCGCATGTTCGCCGCCGTTGATGATGTTACTCATTGGAACGGGTAGAGTGAGGGCGTTTACACCGCCCAGATAGCGATACAGCGGGATGTCCAGTTCCATGGCAGAAGCACGGGCAGCCGCCATCGAGACGGCTAGGATGGCATTTGCGCCCAGCTTGGCCTTGTTTTCTGTGGCATCGAGTTCCAGCATCATTTTGTCCAGATTGGCCTGCAATTGGGATTCCATGCCCAGCAGTTCCGGCCCGATGATCTCATCGACGTTTTGCACGGCCTTCAAAACACCTTTGCCCATGTAGCGGCTTTTGTCGCCATCACGAAGCTCGATAGCTTCACGTTCGCCGGTGGATGCGCCACTGGGCACACCAGCTCGGGCACTGACGCCGCTTTCCAGATGTATATCGGCTTCCACGGTGGGGTTTCCCCGTGAATCCAGTATTTCGCGTCCTTTAATATATATTATCTCGGACATTTTTCCTCCTCAGGGATCTATTCTATTAAAACCTGCGGGCACAGATTTGATTTTACTTTGCCCGTATACAAATGATATCTCGTTCTTACAAAATGTCAAGTTCGCGCAGCATTTCAGAAACAATCTGAACGGCACCGCTAACGCAATTTGGGCAACGTTCTGCCATAATTCCGGCATCGCGGGCGGCATGTTTTTGCACGGGATCGGTGGGATCGATCTGCAGGATGTCCCGGCAATCGAGATTGCCAAAGCGATTTTGCCAGCGGAGGATCAATTCCCTGTTTAGTGCGCCGATCTCGTCTTTGGCTTCGGGACTGTATTCACAAAAACCAGCAGCCAGGCCCAGAGCCATCATCGCGCCGGTTAGGGCTCCACAAGTGCTGCCGATTTGCATACCTCCACCGAATGTGGAAGATATCTTCAGAGCGGTCTTTTCGTGCAGCCCCAAAGCGGGAGCCAGAGCGGCAAACACACTCTGCGCACAGTTGTAGCCAATCTCGAAAGTCGTTAGTGCCTTTGCTTCTATCTGTTTGAATTTCATGACACTATTTTGTGATGATTATCTTCTTGTTGATGCGTTGCTTACCATCGTTTTCAACGCGCATGAAATAGACTCCACTGCCCAGATCCCTACCGCTGCTGTCCTTACCGTTCCATGTGCTCTTTTCGTTTTGCAGAATGCTTTCATGAACCAATTGACCGCGGATATTGTAGATCTTCAGCTTGGGTTTGTCCATACCTTTCACGTTTAAGTGCAAGGCATTGTTGTTTTTGAAGCTAACCGGGTTTGGATACACGGAAAGTTGAGGCTGCTGGACCATATCTTCGTTTGATGAAGTAAGCGTGATTGTCACAACATTGCTGGGTTCGGATTCAATATCGCCATTTGTGGCTACCAGCCAGAAATCGTAACTGCCGTCTCCGGTTACGCCCCAAAGGGTCCAGGATGTGTGAAAACTGGGAATAGTAGTGTACATTTGGGGCTCTTCCCCGCTTCTTTGCCAGTAAAGTGTGTAAACTTCAAATTCATTTTCCGTCAGAGCCGGCGGATTCCACCAAAGTTCCAGATTGTAGGATGTTTCATCCACAAACTCGCTGCGCATTCTCAGATCTGTGGGACGTGGTTCAGGATTTCGGAAAAACATGTATCTGAGCCCCTCTTCGGGTTCTTCCACTTCCAACATAATACTCACGCTGCCATCCGTAATCACGTACATCCGCTCGTAATCCACACCCACATTACGGCGCAGCAATTGGTTCCAGGATTGATCCATCGTTACCAAAGTGCGGTCTCCGGCGTCATCGATGCTTGCACCAACGATGTATTCCACCGGTTCGCCATTCTCCACATAATGCTGTTGCCAGGTGTAGCTATGAGTAAAATTGTCGATTTGGTCGTAGATCTGGTCAAAGCCAAAATTCACTGTTTGCCACTGCTCACCGTCATATTCGTCATGACGATAGATATAGCGGTAATCGCCCTCGTCATAGAAATAATCGACGGTCTCGGGGGCCAAGAAAAGTACGCTTTTGTAAACCGGGAAGACCTCGTGGCCATTGATGATCTCGCTTTCACCTCTCTGTTCTTTGAGGTAGTGTTGCCAAGCATCGATGTAAATCTCTCCCATATTGATGTCTTCCCCGGCGGAGGCATCGAACTGAGTTGGGTTCACAAGGCTGCCGGGCGCAGCGAAAATCTGAAGATCGGAGGTCGACCCCATGATGAGGGCGTAGAAAGTGCTTGAGATTTCCGTCTCGAATTCAAAGGGATTGCCGGAAAGAGGGTGAGCTTCCAGGATCCCGCCGCTTTGAGGATCTACCAGTAGCATAGTGAGTTCAGAAGGCGATATTTCGTCGTAATCCTCTGTATCCCAAGCGAATGATCCACTGATATTGATGCTCGGTTGAGCTTCGAACCAAGGCTCAAAGTCAACTGTGGGCAGGCTGGCATTGTCATTTTGATCCATAATGCCGATGCCGATCTCAAAGGGCGTGTAGACCCCCCAATCGTTGTTTTCAGCTTTGATCACATTCTCACTGGCAGTATAGCTGGCGCAGACCACAGAGTGCAGAGTGTTGCTCTCATCGATGTTGTCCTGAATGATGTTTTGTCCATAGGCAAAGGGATGGTTTAGAGCCATATCACCCAGCACGGGCACGGCGTTGCTGGTGATATAGAAAGCAGTGAAGTTTCCTGTGAGAGTGTTGCCGGCCACATAAGGCATGGATGTGGCTCCGCCGATCATCATGCCGGCACCGCTATTGGCGTCTCCGGGGATAAAGTTGTTTATGATGAGGTTGTCGTGCACGATCCCGCTTGCGTTCAAGAGATAGATGCCGGTGAGGTTACCCTCAATGTGGTTGAAGCGGATGCTAGCGTTTATCGCTCCTGCACCCACAACGTCCCAGGCTGTGATGCCTTGCTTGAAATTGTCGTGGATATAGTTGTATTCGATGATGGGATTGTTTTGACCACCCGTAGATTGGTTTGCCAGCTGGATCGCACCATAGTATTGAGTAACGGTACCGTTGTAGCGCACTTCGTTGTGGTGGATCCAGGCATTGCTGTTCTGGGGCACCAATATGCCGTTTTGCATGGTGTGCTCGATTATATTGTGATGCACATTCATCGGCGCAGGATTTGAATTGCCTATGCCATATAGATGCAGTCCGCGTTGGTTGTAGCTAAAGCGGCTGTAGGAGACCTCCATGGGGGAATCCACGGCGTTGATACCGTATTCGGCATATTCCACCACAATGTGCATAAAATTGCTCTGTTCGGTTTCATTCTCCAGGCGAATCCCTTTCCACAGCTCAGTGGGGGGATTCTGGGCGTTTTCAAAGCGAATGCTGTCGGTCTCGGTGCCGATGGCCTGAATGCTGCCTTCGGCATTGATGCGGAAATTGCCCATGGCTTGAACTAATACGCCGGGCTCGATGCTGAGGGTGGAGCCGGCAGGGACGCTAACGTCTCCCACCAGGATGTAGGGATTATTCTCCGGGCTCCAAGTGCCGCTCTGCTCTCCACTCACATCGAGAGCAGACAGCGCAGAGCATATTATAAATGCGAATAACAGAGTAATATATGTCTTCATGAAAATCTCCTTCTTAACTAAAAGGTGGAGAGGCTGCAATGCTGGCCACTCCACCTGAATCTGTTGAGTAATTGGTTTACTCGCTGATGGCTGATACCGGACATGTGGCAATGCAAGCACCGCAATCAATGCAGGTTCCTTCATCACAATCAGCCTTGCCATCAACCATGCTCAAAGCGCTGACGGGACATACATCCACGCATGCTCCACAGCCGATGCAGGTTTCTTTATCAATTTTAACTGCCATGATAAGACTCCTTCATGTTTTTTTGCCAGCTTCTGAGCAGATGGATATTAGTCAAGCTTTTTTGAGCAAGTGTTTTTCAGCCGGTAGAATATCACGGTTTTTGAACGGATAAAAACCCCAAAGAGGGGGGCTTGATATAGCATCCCGCTCTAGTTTGCAATTATCCTTTGGCTTTACCTTGATTTGCTACCTTGTTTGCTGCCGCTTTTAACTCTTCCTCGGCGGCGAGATAATAGCGATTGTGGACTTTGAGATCTTTATCGAATTCATAGATCAAGGGAATCCCGGTGGGGATATTCAGGCTCACGATCTCGCTGTCGGAAAGCTGATCCAGAGTTTTCACGATGGCACGAAGGCTGTTGCCATGCGCAGTCACCACCATTTTGCGGCCAGCTGCCAGACGCGGGATGATCACTTCATTCCAAAATGGCATGGTGCGCGCTACGGTGTCTTTCAGAGATTCACAGAGCGGAATATGCTCCTCTTCCAGATGGCTGTAGCGGGGATCTCGACCGGGATAGCGTACATCACTTTTTTCCAGCGGGGGAGGCGGTGTATCGTAGCTTCTGCGCCAGACCAGAACTTGATCTTCGCCATATTTGGCGGCGGTCTCGGATTTGTTCAAGCCCTGTAAGGCACCATAATGACGCTCATTTAGCCGCCAATCGTGCTGAATGGGAGCATACATCAGATCCATTTCGTCCAGCACCAGCCACAAGGTGCGGATAGCGCGTTTTAGCACCGAAGTATGTGCTTCATCGAAGCTGAAACCCGCTTCTTTGAGGCGCCTACCTGCTTCACGAGCCTCCAGCACACCTTTTTCGGATAAGTCCACATCGGTCCAGCCGGTGAAGAGATTGGCTTTGTTCCATTCGCTCTCACCGTGCCTGATCAATACTATTTTATACATGTATTTACTCCTTTAGATTATTGACTGTTCGCAGCGACACAGATCCCCGGTACGAACAGTGCCGCAGGGATCATTTGTCTTGAGCCTCAAGTCTGTTTACAAGCTGTATCAGGTTTACTTTTGTAGGTCAATACTCCTTCCTGAACCTCGATAGCGCGGGCAAGGATGAAAAAGAAATCCGAAAGCCGGTTTACATATTTCAACAGGTTGGGCGGCACATCCGCGGCTTGAGCCAAGGCGATCACACGGCGTTCTGCACGACGGGCAATGGTGCGGCATATATCCAGCCGCGCGCTGGCAATGCAGGATCCGGGGATCACAAATCCGGTGAGATTTACCCGTTCCTCATAGCGGTGAATGGTCTGTGTAATGGCTTCCACTTCTTCTGTGCAGAGGGGCATCGGATAGCTTCCATCCGGAGTGGCAAGTTCTCCCATCACGCGATACAAGCGGTTTTGAGTATCCAGCAAGAGCCGCTTGATTTCCACATCGCTGATATGGTGTTTGGCTTCACCGATGAAGGCATCCAGCTCGTCCAAGCTGCCATAGGCATCCACGCGCCGATCGCTTTTCAATACCCTTTCACCGGTATACAAGGAGGTATTGCCTTTGTCTCCGCCTTTTGTGGTGATGCTCAAGGCTTTACCTCATCGCGATAATGGAGATCTCTACCAAACCATCTTTGGGCAGACGTGCCACCTGAATGGCTTCACGAGCAGGATAGGGAGCGCTGAAATTGCGCGCGTAAATCTCGTTAAGCAGAGCAAAGTCGTTCATATCTTTCAGAAAGACAGTAACTTTCATTACATGAGACATACCCATGCCGGCGGCTTCCAATATGGATTTTAAGTGCTGAAACGCCAGATTCGCCTGTGCTTCAAAGCCCTCTGCCATGTTTCCGGTGTTTGGATCGATGCCCAATTGACCACTTACAAACAGAGTGTTGTTTTTCAGAGCTGCCTGAGAATAGGGGCCGATGGCAGCCGGTGCACTGTGTGTCATGATAGATTTCATTATTTCTCCTTATTAACTGTTATTCAAAGATTTGCGGGCCAGCAATATGGCGTCTGTGATCTCGTGGAGCCCGATGTAATCCTGATGTTCTTTGATGATATTTCGCATCAGGATCTTACCCTCGCGCACATTCTCGTCCCGGATCACGATCAACAATTCGCAGAGTGCTTTTTGCGCCAGAGTCACGTCTTCATCGATGCTGTGTTTATCAGTGCTGAGCACTGTCTTGATGTCGTTTTCATGCAATTCCTGAGCAATCTGCAGCATCATCATTTCCAGATCTTCGCTTTGTGAGGCGATATACACACTGAAAGATTTGTCCAGCGGCGTAAATAGGCCACGCCGATCCAGAGCATCAAAGATAGCGTCTATATTCAGATAAAAGCCCACCGCCGGGATTTTTTTGCCGGTTATCATCTGCGAAAGAAAGTCATAGCGCCCACCACCGCCGATCACCAGCTCCTTGCCTCCGCTTTTGATCACTAAGTCAAACACAGTCTCGTTGTAATAAGCGAAATTCTTGAACATTCGTGGATTAACGCTGTATTCATGCGCTAGATTGGCCTGGATATTCTTCACCCGGTTGAAGTTTTTGCGGCATTTGGGGCACAGGTAATCCAGCATCCGTGGCCCATTCATAATAGTTGCCCGGCAGGTTTTATCTTCACAACCCGTATCCGCAAAGGGATTGGTATAGAGTTTTGTAAAACAGGGCGTGCAGAGTCCATCCTTGTACTCTTCCAGATACTTTTTCATGTCCTCCACGTATGCCGGACGACAATCCTGGCAACCAAAGCTGTTGAGATGGAGCCGTACGTCTTTGAGACCCAGCTTCTGGCAGATCTTGATCCCCAAAGAGATTACTTCATTCTCGGAGATCACGCTGTCGCTGCCCAAAAGTTCCACGCCTAATTGATGAAATTCATTGGGAGTGGCACCGCTTTCTTTGCGGAACATGGGACCCATATAATAGAAGCGGTGCACATCTTTGTCTTTGATGATCTGTGCGGTGTGATGAAGAACGCTGATGGTGCCTTCCGGACGCAGAGTGAGCAAACTGAGATCGCCATTGGGGCGGGAAAGATTCACAATGCCCTCTGTGGCGTGTTCGGCCTCTTCTTGCTGCATCAACGCGGTGATTCCCTTGTGGATCACATCGTAATCCTGCAAGACAGACAGCCTGATCTCCTGATAATCGTGCAAAGACAGCACATGGGCCACCTTCTGCTCCAAAACCTTCCATTTCCACACCTTATCCGGCATGAACTGATGGATACCGAGATTGCTTTTCAACACCGTCGCACCTTCCTAATATAAGCTTATATCAGAAAATATAACTGTGATTGTGCCCCAAGCCACGAAAAAGGACGAGGCAGAGCGGATAGCCTTTGTTATCTGCAGTTTAGGGCAGCTTGCTCCAAATGCCTTCATACATGCTCCAGCCATCTGCTGTCTTGAACAGTGTGATCACTGTGCGCGCATAGGCGGGATCCTCGCGCACCAAAGCCTGCCAGACAGGATTGAACTTGTAGCCCGGCACACGTCGGGAGCCTTGGCGAGTGTAACCGTAAAACACAAATTCTCTATCCGCATCCAAGAGCTTCTGCGCTACACGTAAGCTGTTTTCCTGATCGTGGTTTCCAAAGATCAGCAGATCTTGTTCTGCCAAGACCTCTTCATCGACCAGTAACAACAGATCTTCCCTCGCCTTTTCCCAAGTTCGGGGATAGCCTGGTGCCACTATCCTCAACGAATCGGCATCCAAGGCCAGAGGGATCATCTGCAGTACCGTCTTGCTATCCGATTTTCGATAGCCAAAATTCAATTGCAAGTCGCCCTCCGGCCTTGCCATTTGGTAGTTTCCGCCACCAAGTTCATGCACTTCGGAATTGATGTTGTAAAACATCCCCTCCACAAAGCGAGTAGGCGAAAAATGATCCCGGGCATTGCTGATGGGCACACCGTCTTCGTCTGTGAGATATATTTCCAGATAGTTCGGACTCTCCTCCCGCTTTTCATCCGCGGCCAATCTTCCCAGTTTGAGGTCATAATAGTGCCAGTCATCGTCCAGATAGACCAGGATGTTATCCGGTAAACGGGTAAAATCTGCAGGAATGCCATTAGCGCGCAGGATGTAGATCGCCAGCATGCGGTATTGAGTGTCGCTAAGGTGTTTCTGGGCTGCCAATATATCCAGTCTGGGCTGTCCGGAAAGGGCTTTTTCGGGATTGATTTTGAAGTTTCGCTTTTGCCATTTGAGGGCTTTTTGCATCCGGTCTTGCTGGGTTTTTCCTTTTTTGATGAAAGCCTTGGGATACAAGGTGGCATTGCCTTTCACGATCGTGGGACGGGGCAATTCCTCATAATACACAGTGGGGGCAAAAATCTCCGGGGGCAGATCCTGATCCTGCTGTTGCCAAAATCGATATACGGCTGCAAAGAGCTCTGCATCCGCCTGCCACAAAAACTTAGGATCGAATGCCATCAACAAGCCGATAAAACCGTCTTCCACTGGCTGATGAGAGCGCCAAAACTCTTCCAATTCACCCAGATTCCCCCGAGCGAGTATCGCCACACTGTCCGGAACCACAGAGGCTTGCGCCCGCTCTTGCCAAGCATCTATGGTGTCTTGCCAGATCTCTTTGCGGGCAGCTATATCCTCGCGATATTCCGCAGGAGCCTCCTGCCACTCCATTTCATTGCCGGGATAGTTCAGCACTACATCGATGGGCTTCAGATCCTGCTCGAGCAGTACCATTTCCACCGCTACTTTCTTTTGCTCCGATGCTTTTACCAAACTCAGCGCGTGCTTGCCATCTTTGTAGCCGGAAAGATAGAAATCCCCGCTGCCGGCACTGAAGCCCAGTCTGCCTTTGGCATCGCTTTTCAAATATATGATGGGACGCAGCGCACCCCAATTGTATACCATCACACCCACCTGTACATCCGCCAGTGGTTTGGCCTCTTCATCCACACAGATGATCTCCACTCTGCGGGTGCGTCCTTTGGCATAATTTGGTGTGGAATTGATTATCGTATCGTATTTGCCCCGGATCAGCACCTCGTCTTCAGCAGAGGCTAGGCTGCCCTCTGCCAGGATCAACACAGTCTTGTCGATCATCCCGCTAAACCAGGTTTGATCCGGAAAATAAGCAGCATCCATGTCCCCGGTGTAGTGCCATTCATCATCCAGAAATACTTCTGCCCAAGCGTGATTGTTGTCCATGTGCGCCCACCAGGGAGTGCTGGCGGGGCGAGAGGGCAAACCCACCGTTCGCGCTGCGGCTACAAAGAGAATCTGCATCTCCTCACAGCGCCCGGTAAGGCTTTTACGGGTAATGTCCAGGGGAGATTGATCGCGCCCACTGGTCTGCATAAAGAGCAGCTTTTCCACACACCAGCTTGCCGTAGCCCGATAGCGTTCCAACGGATCGGCGATTTTCAGCACTTGATCCAGACCATCTTCCAGCATCGTCTTGCGATAGGGGCTGATGCGCTCGTCTGAAACGCTTTGCCGCGCTATATAGGACAGGAAGAATTCCGCAGAGTAGTCCATAGCTTCCTGTTCCAGAAGCTTTACTATTTCAGAGTAGTTTTCCAGCACGATCTTTGGATTTGTTTCCGCCAGCTTGCTATCCGCCTCATATGCCAGCAGATATGCCATCAGGATGTCGTCATGTTCCTTCAGCATCTCGCGATACGGCTTGGCGAGCTTGTTTGGCAATCGTTTGAGATTTTGCCCGGCTTTTTCGCTCAAGCCCGCATATAGTTTGGGATTGCCGTCTTTCTGCAGCTCTTGGGGCAATTCTCCAAAAAGCAGGGCGAAAAGCACAAGCAACATCAGAGAAAGCAGTATTTTACGCATCAATTCTCCTATTTATATCATTCGCGTTCCGCAGGGCCTGATTAGGCCGGGCACGGGATCCGGCTATTGAACTTTGGGGCAATCATTTGCCGTAGTTGATACCCTAATACGGGAAGGGCGGATTTTGGCAAGAAAAAGCTGCGAGGCGGAGAGCCGGGGGATATTTGGGTAAACGTAAAACCGCCTCCGAAGAGGCGGTGGATTGTTTGTTTCTATTGCCAGTTTTTAGCGATTCTGAAATCTTTTACGATTGAATTCGGCTTTTTTGGCTTTACGGCATTCGGGGCAACGTTGAGGTTCGTTTTGTAAGCCCTTCTCTTTGTAAAATTCCTGTTCGCCATCGGTGAACACGAATTCCTTGTTGCAATCTCTGCAGATAATGGTTTTGTCGGCCATTTTGTTTCTCCTGTGTTTTTGTAGGGGATCGAACATTCTTGGGCTTTCCCGAAAACACAAGGAATTGGCACTTGGGAATGTTGAATCACGTCTATTTTGACTATGTTTAAATCTTCAATTTTCTGTCAATACATTTTTTCCAAAAATTTCCAAGACACCGGTCTATCTTGCTACAGCCGCTCGATTTTGACCATTAAACGACCACCATCATATCATCTTAACTTACTGTTTCATAAGATATTGTGAGGGAGAAAACGCAGCCCAGGATAGTGAAACCAATACTGTGGATAATTCTCCACTGGTCTATGTGGCTGATATTGTGGAGGATGGGGGGCTACAGAAAGAGCGGAGAGTAACCCTTTTAAGTATAAAGTATACATGATCATAATCGGATCATAATCGGCAAAAACCAAAAAATCAATCTCGGTGGCAGCTCTGTAGACAGTGTTAATCAAGTGGTCATCAAGCGTTAATCAAGCGTTAATAATTAACGCTTGATGAAGGCTTGATAGAGAGCTGATGAACGCCTTTTATACAGGGAGAAAAATGATGTAATTGTGAAGTCGGAATTTTGAAGCTCATTTGAAGGGCATAGAAGACCATTTGTGGAGACCACATCTCAAATTGCTCAGGCTTTCCGAGAGGGGCATCCTAATACATAGATGTGATGGGCACGGGCAATACATCGAATAAGTCAACCGGATATCATTGACAAATCACTTTATGCGCCACTACCCCAAAGACCAAGCCGGGTTTAGCATTTCCAGCCATTCTCGCAGCTTTATCTAAACCCGGCTCGATACATATTCGCGCAAGCCAACTATAGTTTATAGCTTCGCTACCATATCATCAGAATGTGGTCTTATCCACGAAGTTGAAGTTATCCACCAGTATCGGCGGCACAAAGGCTCTGGTAGAGGCAAGTTGAGCTGTGCCAAAAGCCAGGATCCGTTGTGTCATCTCATGGGGGATTTCGTTGAAGCGCAGATTGTTTACCGCGTGTTTCACTTCTCCGTCTTCGAAATAGAGCACCCCGTCGCGGGTCATCCCGGTTAGTTCACCCCGTTTCATATCCACCGGGCGGATGTACCAGAAGCGATTGATAATCAGGCCTCGCGGTACCAGCTTCATCATCTCGGTTTCGCTGATGTCTTCCCCGGGGATATACATATTGTAGGGCATTTGTGCTTCGCAGCCAACCCGCTCTGCCCAATAGCGATCTGTCGGCATGGCTTTCAGTACGCCTTTTTCCACCCAGGTCATTTCTTTTGTGGGCACACCCATCATATTGAAGGGTTGAGCCAGGATGAGGGGGTTTTTGAGCGTAGTGTGGAGGCTGAATTTATCGCCAAAGCATTGTTTATCCAGCATCCCGGTGAAGGGTGTGAAGCCTTCATCGCTTTGGCGCCGATTCATCATCCAGCTCAAATACCACATCAGCTCCTGCAAGGCGGGCGGGCGCAGAATCACGGCGATCTTTTGCGCTTCGAAGGTTTCCTGACGCGCCAAGGCCTCTGCCTGAGAAGCCAGGCTCTCAAATTCCAGATCCAGATCGAAGCCGGCAAAGTCCTTCGCCTCGTAGCTTACTTTGGTTTCCACCTCGCCTTTTTTGAGGGTCATGGAATGGCAAAAGACCGTATTGGAATCAATTGCGGAGAAGCCGTTTTTGCTGAATATACCGTTTGTGCTGATGTGCTTTTCGCACATTCCGGATACCTTGGCATCCAGCGCTTTGGCTTTGTTTATAGTCTGTTGCACGATATCCACCATCTGTTCCGGGGTCAAAGCCAGGGTGGCATCGGAGCAATTCTGCACTTGCGGCAGTTCAGAAGCGCCCACAGAGGGCATGTGCTCAGGATCTTCCGGCGCCAGGCGGGCGTTTTCCTCAGCCGTTTTTATCAGCCGGTCGAGATTTGCTTCATCGCCTTGATTTACCAGACTATTACCGCTTTTGGCACCAAAGGAAACAGATAGATCGATCCAAACTTTCGGCCCCGCCAGATGCTGGGTGATGCCGTTCTGTGCAAAGCGGGTTTCGTGGCTGTCGCTTTCGGAGATTCTGCAGGTGTAATCTTCCGCGGAGCAATGGCTGCGGATATATTGTTCGATAAATTCTCTATTCATTGTGAACCTCCCACACGGATGTTGCGGAATCTTGCCGGAGCGGAACCGTGGGTCATACGTGCCGTTTGTGAAGGCTGGCCTTTGCCGCAATTGACCACTCCGAAGGGACGCCAATAGCGTTTGTCGCAGATAGCATCACAGCTATTCCAAAATTCCGGATTGCAGGATTTGTAGAGTACTTTTTTGAGTGGACGATACAGCTTACCATTCTTGATCTCCCAGAAGAAATCGCCGCCGAATTGGAAGTTTACACGGTGCTGATCGATAGAAAAGCTGCCTCTGCCCTGGATATACACGCCGTCTTCGGTATCGGCGATCAGTTCGGCCGGGCTCAGGGCTTTGGTGCCGGGCAGCAGATACAGGTTTGGAATGCGGTTGATGGGCTGATCGAAATAGTAAGTAGCGCGATTGCAGCCGCGGGAGTAATCCAGCCCGATCTCCATGGCGGTATCGCGCGTGCTGCCATATTCGTTCAGAATGCCGTCTTTGATGATGTGCCATCTTTGACCGGGAACGCCATCGTCGTCAAAGCCCATGGTTGCCATGCCTTCAGCCAGAGTGTTGTCGCCCACAAAATTAACTATCTCACTGCCATAGCGATAGTTCTTCAGCTTTTCAGGAGTGGCAAAAGATATGCCCGCGTAGTCTGCTTCCCAGCCCAGTACGCGATCCAATTCTGTGGGATGGCCCACGGATTCGTGCATGGTGAGGCCCAGATGATTGGGATCCAGGACCAAGCTGCGGCGCTCTTCCGGACCCAAGGTATCGGCTTTCACCTTGATCAGAGCTTCCTGCGCGATTTGTTTGGCTTTTTCCGCCAAATCCAGCTCTTCGATCCATTCCCAGCCCACTGTTCTGCCGCCTTCATCAAAGGTGCGGGATTGACTGTCGCCATCTGCCACAGCGGTAGCCGTGATGATGGGATCCACAAAGACATAAGTAATGTCCAGCCGGGTACCCAGGGTGCTGGCAAAGAGTTTTTCGTCTTTGTGCATAATGAAGTAAGACATGGCCTGGCGAATGCCTTCGTAAGAAAGCATGTTGCTGTTTATCTGGGTAAGCAATTCCACTTTTTCGGAGAGCGGGATCTCGAAGGGATCAGTTTTGTAAGGAGTTTTGTAAGTAGCGATATAGCTACGTTCGGGGGTCAAACGCAGCTTTTTGTCTCGATTTACTGTAGCGGAGAGTTCAGCGATGTGAAAGGCTTTTTCCACCGTCGCCAATACCGCTTCATCGTTGTAAACATTGTTGTGCGCAAAGCCCCAAGCGCCGTCTTTGAATACCCTGATGCCATAGCCGTCCACTACTTGTGTATCCGCGTTTTTAAGGCTGAGATTACGCATCAGGATGCGTTGATCTGTGCTGCGTTGAATGCGGATGTCGGCGTATTCTGCGCCTAGGCTTGATGCCGCATTCATGGCGAGATCTAGATATTTCATATATCCATCCTCCAGAATGGTTTGATTTTTATGCAATTGAGCAGGTTCAGAGACACATCAGCCCCTGATTTGCAAGCAGATGCTTTTTGGCAAATCTGTCAAGTTCTATCTGGGTCTTCAGGCTCTGATTCCTCATCCTGCAACGGCAGATCCGGCAATTCCAGCAATCGGCGCCGGCGTTTGCGAGCAATGGCAAACATGGCAAAGGGCAAGATGGCAAAGATGAGGGAATTTAGCGCCACAAAGAGATAGAGATAGCCTTGCCGCTTGCTATGGATCGCAAATTTCCGGTGAAAATCCCACAGCGACATCTGATAACTATTTACAAAACATGTAGAAAAGGTACTGCGCTTGCCGGATCGCTTATCTCGCGCTACAGATTCCCAAAAGCGCTGCCACTGTAGAGGATAACGATCTTGCATATAGCGGACAGCCATCGCCGAACTGAGGTAGAAACGTGGCCAATCTTCCCTATGCTCCGGATAGCGATAGCCCATGCGGAAAAGATCGCTGTGGGGATTGATCAGGCTCTCTTTCAGATAGATGAGATAACGATCATAACCCAGCTGCTGGCTGAAGTATGTGGCCATACCTTCGTGAAACCAGAGTGGAGCAGCCGTAAATAGCTCCTCGATGTACCAATGAATGTATTCATGCACCAGGATCTTCAGGTGATTGTCCAGGACCTGATCCTTACTGCGGGCATATATGGCACGCTCCTTTCCGCTGTAGAAGGCATCACTGAATTCCACTATGGCAGCTTTTCCCGAGCTTAAAAGTTTGTATTCATCGGCGCCATACACAATGTAGATGGCTACTTTTGCCTCCGGATACACACCGAAAGACATCTGCAGATCGCCGATCTTGCCGGCAAGGGCATGGCTGAGAGTGTGATCCGCAGCACGGGCTTCTTTATTGCTATACAGATCGTGATAGGGGCTGCTGTCGATCAATTCGAATATGCCGGGCAGGGCACTGAAGGCAAACAAAAAGAGCACAAGGCATAGCAGTCTAAGCGGAATCATCGGTAATAGCCGGATGTATCCCGATCTGCCTTGCTTTGTGCTCATAGCCGGAAAATTGCCTATTCCAAAGGCTCCCGTTTCAGCATTTCATAATAGTTAGCCGCATCTTTTTTGGCCACATTCCCGGTGGGGATTTCGTTGAGGCGAAATTGATGCAGATAGCCATAGAGCTTCATCTCCACGATATCGTTGGCCTTCACGATCAGAGAGGCTTTGGCCGCTTTACCGTTTACCGAGATTAGGCCTTTGTCGCAGGCATTCTTGGCAATGCTGCGCGTTTTGGTGAGGCACAGCTTGTTCATCAACAGGTCAATCCGCATTTTGCTCCACTCCGTTGAAGGCGTCGCGTATACGGGTAGCGATATCGCGGATCTTGAAGGGTTTCATGATAAAATCTTTGATGCCTTTCTCGCGGGCGTCGTCCACGGAGATCAGGGTTGTAAACCCGGTGCAGATAATCACCGGCAAGCCTTTTTTCATATCCATCAACCGCTGAGCCAGCTCGACTCCGTTCATATATGGCATGGTGGTATCCGTAACCAGCATATCCACCTTATCATGATATTTTTCAAAGTATTCAAAGGCTTTGCGGGGATCGGTGAAACCTTCTATCTTGTAGCCAAGGCGCATTAAGCCTTGACGGAAGACATTCACCAAAGCCGGCTCATCGTCCACAAACATGATGGTTTCGGTGCCGCCTATATCCAGGGCTTCTTCATCTTCCGGTTTGGCTGTGTGCCATTCATCCGGAGTGTAGACAGGCAGGTAGATATAGAAGTTCGTTCCCACTCCCAGCGTGCTATCCAATCGCACCGCACCATGATGGGATTGAACGATGCTATGGACTATTGAAAGTCCCAGTCCGGTACCTTCATTGGCGCTTTTGGTGGTAAAATATGGGTCGAAGATATGATCCACAATGGCAGGATCGATGCCGGTACCGTTGTCGCCGACCGTCACCTTGAGATACTGACACTGTTTCAATTCCGGAAAAGCTTGCATATCATGAGAGTTGAAGCTTACGGATTCTACGCTGATTCTAAGCTCCGCGCCATCTTTCTGCAGGGCGTGCATAGCGTTAGTCCCCAGATTTATGATGATCTGATGTATCTGTCCGGGCACGGCGATTACGGTGCTGCGTTCTGCGCTGTAGGTCTCTTTGATCTTGATTGATCGCGGCAGATAGCTCCGCAGGAAGCGAACAGATTCTTTTACATGATCTACCAGCTCCACTACCTCGGTTTTGGATTCTTCCTGGCGTGAGAAAGAGATGAGATGCGCAATCATTTCCTTTGCTCTGGTGGCGCTTTTCAACACTTCTACCAGATTCAGCGCTGCATCGCTTTCCGGGGGCAGATCGTCTCCCGCCAGTTCGGTGTAACCGATCACAGCGGAGAGGATGTTATTAAAATCGTGCGCGATGCCTCCGGTGAGGCGTCCGATGGCTTCCAGGCGCTGGGTGCGCTTCTGCTGTTCTTCCCGCATGATCTCGTAAGTCACGTCCTTGCAACTGGCGATAATGCTGCTCAGCATGCCATCCTGATCGATAACCGGTTTTACCACCATGTCCAGAGTGATCTTTTGGCTGTCTTTGCGGATCATATCCACTTTGCCGCGCCAGGGTTGTGAAGAGCGTACTCGCAGCCAGGACTGTTGCATTTCTTTGCGACTGGTAACGTCGAAAGGCAGGCACTCAAAAGGCTGATCCAGCAGTTCGATACGGCGGTAGGAAGTGATCCTTTCAAAGATGGTATTCACATACTGGATATTGCCTTGCGGGCTGAAGATCAAGATGCCTTCCCCTGCCTGTTCGATGGCTTGGAAGAGCACGTTTATGTTCTCATCGGACTTCTTTTTATTCAATGCATAGGCTATTTGTTCGGAGATCGATTCCAGCAGCAAGCGGTCGTCTTCATCGTAGAGATCGCCTCTATGGTAGGATTGCACTACGATGGCCCCGATCACCTTCCCAGCCAGCATCAGCGGAATCCCCAGGAAATTCCGGCAGATCACACCCATAAAGCCTTTATCTTGGGTGCGGTCATTAATCCCCTGTTCAGAAAGCAGCAAAGTGCGTTCTTCGGAGATAATCTGCGCGGTGAGAGAGGTGTTGTTGTCCGCTTCCACAGGGCTGGGGTCTTCGTTCATCTCGTCCACCAGATAGGGGAATGTGATGATATTGCTGCGTTTATCGTACATCGCGATGTAAAAGTTTGTAACGTCCAGCACCTTGGAGAGAGATTCGTGAATAATATGAAAGAGATCGTCCAGGCTGCATTCGGTATTCACAGCGTGGGAGATTTTGTGCAAAATCCCGGTTACTCGCTCAGACTTCCGGACGGGGCTGAGGTCTGTAGTCAGGGCGGCAAAGAGCTTTTCTTTGGCATTGGAGATAGGTACAATGGTGACACGATGAGCATGCAGTTTGTGCCGGGCATCAAAGAAACTGAATTCCACATGGTTTTGTTCTGTGGGCGCTTTTTCAAAGAACTCGGTCAGAAGCTGTTCTTCGCTCTCGCTTTCTGTGGTCAAGCTCACAGAATTGGAAAACTTGGCAAAGCAATCTTTGATATAAGATCCCACAATCTGGTTCGCAGCCAATCCACACAATCTTTCCATAGCCTGATTTACCAGCAGGATTTTGAATTCTTCATCCAGCAGCATCATCCCTTCAGTTGCTTGTTCAAAAATGCATCTAAACAGTGCTTCGCGTTCTTCCAATTCCTTTCGGATCCTGTCCAGACCGGTAATATCCTGCATGGCAACAATCACACGTTTCAAGTCATCTTCTTCATTGCCGGGGATATTCCATGAGATTCTGAAGTGCAAGATGTTTCCGCTGAGGTCGTAGTTTATACCTTGGCCTTCAAAGCTTTTCCGGCCTTCAGAAATCGCGATCATGGAGGCCAAAACGCTTTCCTTGGCATCACCCTTGAAGATTTTGTGGCTGTTATCGATCAAATCCTGCTTGCTGGAGGCGCCAAAGAGTCTCAAAGTTGTTTGATTTACGTCCACAATCCTCAGTTTTGCCGTACATTCCCGGAATTTTTCGGGATAGGTGTGAAAATGCGCTTTGATGTCTTGTATTCCCTCTTGCTTGAGCGCCATCAGGCTTCTGTATACTTCCGAAAAGTCCTCCACCCACAGCGATACCGGAGATTGGTCGTAGAGCATCCGGTAAAAGCTAGTCTTCAATTCTTTCATGCAAAAATAACCCCTGCTTTAATGTGTTTGGTATGAGCAACCGCTCATGTTTTGCCGATTAATCTCTGCGTTTCCAGAGCAATCATCAATTCTTCGTTTGTAGGTATTTTCAGCACCGTTACTTTGGAATCCGGACTGCTAAGCACCTGGATATCGTCTGTAAAACGGGCGTTCTCTTCCAAATTCAATTTGATGCCAAAGGCATCCAGATTTCTGCAAACTTGTTCTCTGAGAATGGGCATACGCTCGCCCACGCCTCCGGTAAAGATGATCACATCCACACCATTCAGCGCGGCTACATAGCTACCGATGTATTTCTTGATGCGATAGCAATATACATCGTGCGCCTGAATGGCTTTGGGGTTCTTGCGAACCAGGATCTCATCCTCGATCTCCCGCATATCGTTGGAGATCTGAGAGAGCCCCAGCATCCCGCTTTTTTTGTTCAGGATGTTATTCGCTTCATCCACACTGAGTCCCAAAGTCTGTTGCATGTGGATGGTGATGGCGGGATCGATATCCCCGCAACGGGTACCCATCATCAGCCCTTCCAAGGGTGTAAGCCCCATAGAAGTGTCGATGGATTTTCCCCCATCGATAGCGGTGATGGAGGCACCATTGCCCAAATGGCAGGAGATAATCTTCAGCTTTGCCAGGTCTGTATGCAAATATTCTGCTGCTTTAAGGCTCACATATTTGTGGCTGGTGCCGTGAAAGCCATAACGGCGGATTTTGTGTTCCAGATAAAAATCCAGCGGCAAAGGATAGAGATAAGCCTGTGGGGGCATGCTTTGATGATAGGCTGTGTCGAACACTCCACATTGCGGGCAATCAGGCATGGCAGCTTTCACTGCCTCAATACCTTTCAGATTGGCGGGATTGTGCAGCGGCGCCAGCGAGACGCAATCCTGCATCACTTCCACCACATGATTTGTAACCACTACAGCGTCCGAATAGTATTCACCGGCATGCACCAATCTGTGTCCCACCGCGTCTATTTCGTGTAAATCACGCAAAACACCATTACTGCTGTCCACCAAGGCATCCAGGATCAATTGCAAACCTTGCTCATGATTTTCGATCACCATCTCGTGTTTTTTCCGGGTGAATCCGGGACTTTTATATGTAAAAAGTGCTAAATCTTCGCCAATTCTTTCGGCTATGCCTTCCGCCATTACATCACGGGTATCCATATTTATTAACTGATACTTTATGGACGAACTCCCGCAATTGAGTACTAAAATCTTCATACGGTTCCTCGTAAATTTCGCTTTGATGCAAGTAATCTCAAGCGCATTGATGTGTCAAACAAAAATACATTATATGAGTTATTTTTCAATCGCTTTATCTAAAAGCTTGCTGCATAATGCCATCACAATTGCTTCTCTTTGCCGGTAGCCTGCTTGCCCTTAGGATTATCCCGATTTAAAGTAGATATTAACCCGTTATCAAGCAGTGCTCACTAGATGATAACCGGATTATATCTGCTTCGGCACCCTTTTATGTATAGGGGGAGAAATCCGGAGAGCTATTTTCCGATGCAGAAATTGTCGAAGATCTTGCCCAAAAGGGCATCAGTGGGAACCACTCCCAGGATGTCTTCCAAAGCTGAAGCCGCCGAAATCAGGTCACTGGCAATGAATTCGAAACCGGCATCTGCCGCAAGGGCTTGTTCCGCCTGCCGCAGAGCTTGAATACAGCGTTGCACAGCCGCCAGGTGCCGAGCATTGGTCACCAGCGGACGCTCCAATATCTGCGTGGGCATTTTTAGTCGATTCAGGATCGTTCGCGCCAGTAAAGCCAAACCATCCGGGTCCACGGTTGAGGCAGGCACATGATCGGCAGGCAGCTTGCGGGTGGGGAAAAGATCAGCTTTACTGGCCACAAAGATCAGTTTATCCAAAAATTGTTCAATCCCATCGGGTAAATCCGGATTTTGGGATTCATACAGGTAAAGAATGAGGTCGCTGGATTGCATCAGGTCGTAGGAACGGACAATTCCTTCCCGCTCGATGCTATCACCGCTATCCCGAAGACCGGCGGTGTCGAAGAGAACGATGGGATAACCAGAGAGAGAAAAGGACTCTTCCAGATAATCCCGCGTGGTACCGGGATGTGGAGTCACGATGGCGCGGTTTTGTTTCAAGAAAGCATTGAATAGCGAGGATTTACCGGCATTCGGAGCTCCTGCCAGACAGATACGGATGCCCTCCCGCAGTTTTCGGGCGTGACTGCCTTCATCGTGCAAAGCCTCCGCTTTTTCCCTAATAGCGCGAATTCTATGCGCCAGGTCTTCTAGATCGATCTGCGGCAAATCCTGATCGGAGAAATCGATGGCCAGTTCACAGCGGAGGCGGGCATCGAAGATCTCGTCCAAAAGAGTCTGCAGATGCCGTGACAGATATCCTTTCACCTGCATCAGAGCTGCTTCGTGGGCTTTGGAACTGCCTGCCACAATCAGATCGTTCACCGCTTCTGCCTCGGAAAGATCCATTTTGTTGTTCAGAAAAGCCCTCAAAGTGAACTCTCCCGGATTTGCCATACGCGCACGGCTGAGCAGGCAAGAGAGAATGCGATCGATGATATGGGGATTGCCGTGACAACTGATCTCAATGGTGTCTTCTCCGGTATAGCTTTTGGGAGCCCTGAATACAGTAAGCAGAACTTCATCCAGCGGCCTGCCTTCAGCATCCAGAAAGCTGCCGAAGATGCAGCTGTGAGACGCCGCCTTGCTTAGCCTTTCGGCTTTGTCAAAAAAGCCGGCAAGCAGCTCGAATGTAGAGAATCCGGATACTCTGATCACAGCGATGGCAGCGGTGCCGGGAGCGGTAATCAGGGCGCAAATGGTGTCGTTCACAGATGTTTTTTAACCTTTTCGGCGAGATGAACCGCTGTGAAAGAGATCTCTTCCTTCAGCTTTTGGGTGGCTCCATGGCTGATGAAGCGATCCGGATAGCCGAAATTGATTACTTTGGCTTCGCTTTCTGACAGGTATTGGGCGATGCGCGCACCGGTTCCGCCGATGATGGCGTTGTTTTCGAAGCTGAAGACATGACTGCAAGCCTTGCCGAGAGCTTGCAAGGTATTCTCATCCAAAGGTTTGATACTGCGTAGATTGATGATAAGCGGTCTTTTGCCGCTCTGAGCAAGAATGTCGGCAGTCTCCATCGCAGTGGCCAGGGCATCTCCCACTGCCACAAAGGCATAGGGCGGATCACTGAGATTGTCGGTGGAATTTATGATTTCAGCTTTTCCGGGTTCAAAAGCGGCGACATCGATGCCTCGACACACAGCTTTCCCACGGGGATAGCGGATCACGACGGGGCCATTCTTGTACTCTGCTGCCCAGGCAAGCATGGTCTGCATTTCTTCGGCGCAAGACGGAGCCAGAATCGTAAGGTTCGGAACTCCTGCAAGGAAAGAAATATCGAAGGCTCCATGGTGAGTGGCACCGTCTTCACCCACCAATCCGGCCCGATCCAGGCAAAGCACTACGGGCAGCCGGGGCAAAGCGACATCGTGAATAATCTGATCCAGAGCGCGCTGCGCGAAGGTGGAATATATGGCTACAAAAGGTTTTATGCCTCTGGTGCTCATTCCGGCAGCCAGAGTGAGGGCGTGCTGTTCGGCGATACCTACGTCAAAGAAACGCTCGGGATATTTGGCTTCAAAGCCCGAAAGTCCCGTTCCCGCGCTCATTGCGGCTGTGATGGCTACTATGGAGGGGTTTTTTGCTGCGAGCTCCAGCATAGAGTCGCCAAAGACATCACTGTAGCTTTTCCCTCCGCTGCAGGCGGTTTTGCCGCTCTGATTATCGAAGGGGCCGATGCCGTGGAAGGTGGAGGCGTCTGCCTCAGCCGGAGAGTATCCTTTGCCTTTTTGGGTAACCACATGCACCAGCACGGGACCCACCATAAATTTTTTCACCCGTTTCAAAATCGAGATGAGGTGTGGTACATCGTGGCCATCGATGGGACCTACATATTTGAAGCCGAGATCTTCGAAGATGATGTTTGGCACCAGGATGTTCATCATGGATTCTTCCAGTTTTTGGGCTCCGTAGATGAAGCGGCGGCGTATGCTAGAGGGCAGGCTGCCACTGAGATCCCAGATCTGCTTTTTCAGGGTATTGTAACTCTTTGAGGCATACATACGTGCCATATATTTCTGCAATCCGCCCACGTTTTTGGATATGGACATGGCGTTGTCGTTCAATATTACGATAAAATCTTCCGGTTGCAGGTGCCCGGCATGGTTCAGTGCTTCAAAGCTCATCCCGCCTGTGAGAGCGCCATCTCCGATTACGGCGATGCTGTGGAAATGCTCTTTTTTCAGATCCCTGGCTGCAGCCATGCCCAAAGCAGCAGAAATGGAAGTGCTGCTGTGCCCCGTGCTGAAAGCATCGTATGGGCTTTCGTGGATGTTTGTAAATCCGCTCAACCCACCATACTGGCGCAGGGTGTCGAAGCGCTCATTGCGCCCGGTGAGAATCTTCCAGGCATAGCTCTGATGCCCCACATCCCACACAATGCGGTCTTGCATAGCATCAAACACATTCAACAGGGCAAGGGTGATCTCCACAGTACCCAGGCTGGGCGCGATGTGACCGCCGGTGCGGGCAACCACTTTGATGATGCGGTCGCGCAATTCCGTGGCCAGCTGTTGCAGTTCATCGTTGGTCAGGGAGTGTATTTTATCGGGGTGATCTATTTTTTCCAATATCATTTTGGGTCTCCTTGTTGCAGAGATTTGAACTCAAGATACTTGATCAGAGCGATTTCAGTCAACATCAAAATCAAAGCCAGGATCAAAAGTGTCTTCCAAAGGTCTCTGCCCATGCGGGCCATAAAGATTTTTTCCTCAAAGTTCTCATCCAGCTTTGTGAAAGTCTTGGGCACATTTCCGGGATTGGGATCGCTGTCTGTATAGCCGATGTTAATTGCCAGTTTGACAGCTTTACTGCTGCCGGGATTTTTGGTGTAGATGCCGGGCTCATTTGCTTTATATACAGGATTGGCAAGCTCCAACAAGCTCCCGTTTGGTAATTCCACTGCGGTGGCAGAGATGGAATCTCCCACCTTCAATTCGCTAAAGGGGACATCAGCGTTCAAGAGTCCGGAGAGCTGTCGGTAGGCATACACGGCAAAGGCGGGGTCAGCAAAAAAGGCTGAGTCAGCTGCCAGGTTCCAAAGCCAGAGCGCAGAGTTTTCAGCATTTACAGCCAGGGCTTTGCCGGCAGCGGAGATCAATACTGAGGCGGCATTCGACGCCTGCCAATGAGGTCCGATCTGCCTGAATCGCAAGTTTTTATCTGAGATCATGGCACTGGCTTGGTGATGGGGTGAGATGAAGTCAATATTTGTGGTTTCGCGCGTGTAATCTCCCAGTTTCAAGCTAAAGCGTTTTTCCAGCCAGGCTTTGGCCTCATTTCCCAATAGAGGCCCGGGGCAGATGAGGCTGCCTACACCGCGTTCATCCATCGCGGCAAAGAGTTCCTTGTGGCGGGGGCTTAATGTGTTAAAAGGGTAAAAGATCAGGATCCGGTAATCGTCCAGGATCTGCAGGTTGATAGCCGAGGGCTCGATCCGCTGTGGTTCAGCTCCACCGAATACGCGCAGAATACTGCTGAGTTGAGGCGGCAGAGGGGAATCCCCGATTACTGCCACACGAGGCTTTTGGTAATATTCAAAAGCAAAATAGCTGCGGTTGTCCGCGCTGAGATATTCATCCCGCACTTCAATATAGCCCGATTGCCAGCCTTCACCGCGTAATTCGAAACCGATGCTTTCTTTCACACTTTGGCGGGCAGCTATACTCACAAAGCGTTCTCCCACCTTGATATCGTTCACTACGACTTGAACCAGCACCTCGTCGCGAGGCAGGGAACCATGGTTTGTAAGGTTGAATTCTATACGCTGCTCGCGCGCCCGGTCTACGATCTGGGGCAATACCCGGGCTTGGGAAAGCGAAAGATTCTGGCGCGGATCAGTTTCAGAAATGGGAATCAGAGCAACGGGATATGGGCTGTGATGTTCGATGTTTTCGTTGATCAGATCACTCAACAGATATATCTCGCGATTGGGCATCTGCGCTTCTGCCAGGCGGGCTTCGGCAAAGGTAAAGGTTTCGGGCCAATCCATCAAATTGTGGCAGAGACTAATGCTTTTCAAGCTTTCCGGGGGAATCTCCCCGGCATAGATCTGAGAATGCAGCGCATTGAAGGCTTCATCCCGGGTAATCAATATGAGCCGATCGTCCGCAGTAGCTTTGTCATTGATGCGTTCAATGGCGTTGATAGCCTTTTCCAGCCTGCTCTGCCGGTCTTCTACATAATCCATGCTGTAGGAATTGTCCAGAATGATAGCCAATGCCGTGGGCGGGTGTTTACCTGAATCCCTCAGTGAAGGAGTAGCCAACATGGGGCGTGCAATCGCCAGCACCAGCAGCAAAATGATCAGCATTCGCAAAACAAGGAGGAGGATATTCGTAATCTTGCTGCGTTTTTTTTCGTGTTCCTGGCTTTGTATGATGAAGCGAAGGGAAGAAAATATGATGCGGCGTGGTTTTTTCTTTGCCAAAAGCCAGATCAGCAGCGGGAGCACGGTGGCCGCTGCAAAAAACAATAATCCGGCATTCAGGAAAGAAAGCTGATACATGGGCTAAAATCCCAGTCCCAGAGAAAACAGAAATTCACTGTCGGCCAGCTTTAAGCCTTTGGAATTGAGCGAGAAATCGAAGCGAAACATCCGGTAATAGTATCCCGAACCAAGGGTGAAATTGATGTTGTCTGCGCCGTAAAAATCTTGACTGTATGCTCCCACACGGATATCCAGGCCCTGGCTCACACTTTCGTCGCTGCTGAGGCTGCTGCTATCCCAATTCACATTGTAACAATAGCCCAGGTGGTATGAAGTCTCCGGTTTGGAAGAGAGCTTGCTCTGAATTCCGAAGCTGGTCTTTGAAGTGCCGGATCCGTATTGCACGCCTGCAGCAATGCGGCGCTGAACGCTCTTTGCCGGGTAGTTTTCCCACCACAAGCGAGATATTAGGTCGTAGGCAGTCAAGCCAAAAACAGTGTCGCCCCGCTTTAGCGTGAAGCCCAGATCTGTGCTGAAGCCTTTCACTTTGTCGTCGATAAATTGATCTCTTACAAATTGCGAGCCTTCAAGGTGTTCCACCAGATAGACCAAGCGTCCGCTGAGATACTTCAGGTTCAAGCCGGCGGCGATATCCGGCCAGCTTTTATCCGTAATCCCGAGGCTGAGCTGCACCTTATCCAGCTTGTAATCGTAATACATACTCTTATTTGTTTCAGCATCGTATTCACTGATATTTATCGCGGCCATGGGCTGATAAGAGAAGGCCACTTGCTTTGCAGCCAGAGTGAAGTATTTGAATTGCTTCTCGCTGAGGAAATTGCTCACATTCACAGCATCCCAAAAGGCTATGTCCTTTTCGTCCGCGATGCGATATGCCAGATATAGTGTGGTGTTTTGACTGTTTGCCAACAACGCGGGATTGCCGTATGAGGCAAAGGGATCGGTGGGGTCGGTCACATTGATTCCACCCATACTTAAAGCTATGGCAGAAACATTGTTTTCCGGAATCGCGTAGTCGTAGCTGGTGATTGGCAGCTGGCTTTGGGCATAAAGGGCAGCAAAAATGAGGGTGAAAAGCGGCAGGAAAATGTGTTTCATTTATAGAACTCCTTGCAGTTTGCGGTGAGCCGAATTTGCCAGATAGTAGCCGGTGACTCCGATGATGACCCCAAATACGGCGTCGATAAACCAATGATAGTGGCAGTAAACAGTGGCCAAACTCAAGAACAAAGCAATGGGCAGAAAGATATAACCCAGCTTGCGGGCATGCCTCAAGGCAGCAATGGTCAGCACGATTGTAACCCCGATATGTGAAGAGGGGAAAGCACCGCCCAAATGATTGCTATGCCGGTATATAAACACCATAATGTGGGTAAAAGGGCCCCCTCTGTATGTGCGGGTAAGTTCCATAGCTTCGGGGATAAAGCGTCCACCGATCACCGGCAATATGCTGTAAATGAAATAACAGAGATAGAATACGAAGCTGAGGTTAAAGATCAGCTCCCGGAAGCCCTCCGGTTTTTTGAAATAGAGATAGAGCGGTAAGCCCACTATCATGGGGTAATAGCAGAAATAGGCAAAGTGAAACAATTCACTTATCAGCAGGCTGTCGTGCCACTGCCCCCACATCAGAGATGGCAGATAGCCGAAAAGCTTGAGATCGATATTCATGAAGAAAGGATCCTGCCAATCCGTGAAGATGATGCGGTTGAAAGCATGACCGCTGGTGTAGAAATATCCAAAGAGGCTTACGGGATACAAGCCGCGCACGAGGCTGAGTAGGCGCTCCAGGCGGGGCTGAACTGCGGGATCCAGATTTCGGTGCCACCAAGCCAGCAGCAGAATTCCTATTCCGATGGATAGCATCACCGGGATGTGGACGTAGGCATCTGCACTACGATTGAAACCGACAGTCATATACAAAAGAATCCAAGCAATATAGGCCAGAGTGATCACATCGATGGCAGAAAGTAGCGATTTAGATCTGTTTGTCATAGATTCTATAGGTCTTGTAGATTTTGGCGTCCAGCATTTCAGCGACGCGGATCATCATGGTGTTGTTTTCCAGAACCCAGGAAAATTCACCGCGGAAAAATCCTTTGGGCAAGCCGTTTTTATATGAATAATAGTAGAAGAGAGTGTCTATACCACGGCCTTGATACTCTTTAATGATACCCATGGTGATCACTCTCGCGCTGCCTATCTTCTTTTGGGCAAATAGAGCTTTTATCAGGGTGAGGGGATTCACTCTGCCCTGCATTACTTGCAGAACTTCGTTGTAATTTGGCATCGCCAACGAGAAACCCGCAGGATGGCCGTCTTTTTCGGCGATAAAGATCAGATCGGGATCGGCAAGAGGCAACAGTTCATCTACGATATGATCAAACTCCGCGTTTGTCATCGGCACATTGCCCCAATTGTATTCCCAAGCTTTGGTATAGATTTCAAACACCGACTCGATGTCTTTGCGTAGCTGTTTCTTCTTTTTGGAGAGGCTGCGAATCGAGACTCCCGCCCTGCGTTCGATGGCAGCGGCAATTCGCTCCACCCTCTCCGGCATTTGCTCGCGCTCACTCAAATAGGCATAGAGATCCATGGTCTTTTGTAAGCCGCAGATTTCATAGAGTTCCTTGTAATAGGGTCTGGCGTGAGGCATCATCACCATTGGTGGATCGGAAAAGCCGTCTATCAAAAGGCCCACTTCCTGATTCACGGAAAAGTTCATCGGTCCGCGCATCGTGTTAAAACCATGCCGGCGATTCCACTCGGCGGCGGCATCAAACAGCATTTGTGCGGCTTTGCCATTGTTCTCACACTCGAAGAAGCCGAAAAAGCCGATATCCTCTTTATGTTCTTTCTGATGCTGAGTATTGGTATGAGCGCTGATCCGTCCGATCACCCGCGAATCTTCCACCGCCAAAAAGAGCCGGACCTCGGAATGGAGATAATAGGGGTTCTTTTGGGGATCGAAAAACTTATATTGATCCGGAATCAGGGGTGGCACCCATGCCGGATCGTCCTTGTATAGCCTGAAAGGCAGCATAATAAAGCTTTTTAGGTGCTTTTTGCTGTCCACTTCTATGATCTTGATCATGCAAACCTCAAAACTCGCCCAAGCGTTTGGATACTACGAAGTTCAATCCCCCCATCAAGAAGGCATTTACGATGAGGATGGAATTGAAATATGGAGGCAGATTTGGCTGATACAAATCTGTCAGATAATAGAATAATTGAAACAACACCACTGGTAAAATCACTATCGTATATTGCGCAAAACGTATCTGCTTGAAGTGAATGACCAGAACGCTCGCCACCGTGGCAGTGATGATCATGGGCAAAAAGGCGAAATAGGCAAAGAAGCCCATGTATGTGAAGATCCCGCGTCCGCCCCGGAAATGGTGGGCAACAGGGAGACAATGCCCGATAAGCATTCCAATGCCATAGAGCAACATAATATTGCGGCTATACAAGACACTGATATCCAAAAAGTTGCTGTTCATATCCAGGATGCGCAGCACAAACTCCACAACCAGTAAGAACAAGTAGGCCTTACTGATATCGATCGCTCCCACCAGCACACCCATCGGTTTACTGATGTTTGTATAGATGTTTTCGGTGTCTGCCAGTCCGGAACCAACTTTGTAAATATTCAGAGAGCGGAAGTTTTTGGCGATGATTCTGGCGGTGGAGTAACTGCCATATAGGTAGGCAATCAGGAACAGCAGGGCTGCAACCATGAATATCATCTATCCTCCCCATAGTAGCGTTCTCCAAAAATGGCACTGCCGATGCGCAGCATATTGGCACCTTCTTCCAGGGCGATCTCCCAATCATGACTCATGCCCATGGACAGAATATCGAAAGCTCCCGGCAGTTCATCGCGCGTCTTATCAAAGAGTTCTTTCAGCTGCCGGAAATATGGCCTGCTTATCTCAGGATTGGGATGCAATTTGCCGATAGTCATCAAGCCTCTGACTCTGAGGGTGGAAAACGATGCTATCTTCCACAGCAGCTCTTCAGCATTGGCAAAATTCACTCCGCTTTTCTGCTCTTCTGCAGTGGTATTCACCTGAATCAGAATATCTTGACTGCGGTTTGTGCGCCCCAGTGCTTTGTGGAGTTTCTCTGCCAGATACAGGGAATCAATGCTTTGAATAAGATAGGGCTTCAGTGAGAGCAATTGATTGATCTTGTTTGACTGCAGGTGGCCGATGAAATGGAAGCGTGCGTCTCTGTTTTCCAACATCGGCAGCTTGCGCATGGCTTCCTGCACCTTGTTTTCTCCGATGTCCCCGACCCCATGCTGGAGGGCAAAATCCATCGCCTCCACGCTGTGAGTCTTGGTAACTGCTACCAGGGTAACTTTTTCCCGGGCCCTGCCACAGCGTTCCAACACTTCGGTGATACGCGCCTGAATTGCTTTTATGTTATTGGCAATTTCCTGCATTATTTCTCCTATTTCAACAGCAGCATTTTACGGGTAGAGCTGTAACTTTCAGTCTTCAAACGATAGAAATAGATGCCGCTGGCCAGAGATCTTCCCGTATTGTCCTTACCGTTCCATGTTACTCTGTGATTGCCCTCACCCATTTGTCCGGTTGCCAGATTGCGTACCAGTTGTCCTTTGGTGTTGTAGATATCCAGGCTGATATTTTGGGCTTTACCAAGATCAAAAGCGATGATGGTGTGTGGGTTGAAGGGATTGGGATAGTTTTGTGACAAACGGTCAAAGACCGGAGTCTGCACATGATCTTCATTGTCCACGTAACCCGTGGCGGCAAACGATGCCTGACGGTTCAGCGCACCGCGATAAACAGTCCAGGGAGCGAGATTGCTGACCCCGGCTCTCAGATTGCTTAACAGTACACCGTTTGAAAAACCGGTAACCAGCTTGAAATAACCGTTGTTTTCCAGATCCAGTAAGGTCCCCGGTGTGGCACCTGTGTAAGAGGTGAAAAAGGGATATCCATCCACCAAGCTGCCGTCGTGATTGTATATAAAGATGTTATTTACCATACTATGCAAGACAATCTCATATTGATCGTCTCCGTCCAGATCGGCCACCAGAGGCGGACAGTTGAAGAGCTCTCCCGTATCCACAGGGAAGCCGGCTATATGCTCTCCGCTTTGAGAAACTGCAAACAGGACGCCCCGGTTTGACACGCAAACCAAATCCAGGGAGCCATCCCGGTTGATATCCGCAGTGATGAGCCCTCCCAACAATCTGGATTGAGTACTCACACTGAATTCGATTCCACTATTCCCCACCAGGAAAAGATTGGTATTGGTGGCGATTCCGATCTTGCCGTTGTCCAGGATCACAGGGCTACCGGTGATTGCATCGCCAAGATTAATATCGTAATCCGGATTTAGGATAGCGTCGGGATTTACCACCAGCAAATCGCCATTTGCCTGGCCCCCCACTATCTGCATAGGTCCCTCCGGATTGAGTTTCCCTACTGCCAGATCGGTTTGTACGACGCTGTCCAAAAGCAAGGGAAATCCGGGGTAATCATTACCCTCATGGTCAATGACATATAGCTTGCTATCAAAACCTGTAAAGAGAATCTCATTGCTGCCGTTGCCGTCCAGATCAGCGATCACGGGGCTGAATACCGAGATTGCAGGAGCCTCGTAGTCCAGAATCAGATCTCCGTTTAGATTCATGGCATACACTTTCCCGCTACGATCCAGAATCACGATATCGTCGCCATCTTCGTTGTCGATCTGTCCCATTGCCGCACTATTAAATACTACAATCTCTTCGGGAGTATTGAAACTGGATGTTTCCTGGCCATCCGTATTCACTACATGGACGCCGCCAAATACGTCGAGATACAGAATATCATTATGCCCGTCTCCGTCCGCATCCACCACCATCGGGGCAGATTTTCCGCCAGTGTTTATCTGATAGGGGAAATTGCTGTCTATCAGAGTGATATCGTAGTTGATGTCATAATGCTTTATGCCTGTGCTATGATGAGTGACGGGATCAAAAGATTCCAGCTCCGCCTTCAGCGTATAGCTGCCAAAAACACTGTCTCCCGGAAGCTGCAGACTCAATTCCAGATCCGGGCCGGATTGCGCTCCGGGTGCTAATTCACTGATCATTATGCAAGTAGATAAGGGCTCCACTCCCACAGGCGTAGCCACTATTCTCAACGACACATCGTAGGCAGTTCCCCATCCCGCAGCATTGGATATCACGGGCTTTATCCGGATGATATCGCCGGGATTGATGGTGCCATCTCCATCACCCAGAGAATCATCGATCTCATAGCTTAGCAAGTTCAACATGGGCAGATCCGGATCCGGCAACTTCAGTCCTATCGAAGGATCACCAAACAGAATCATCTCCATATAGCACCAGCGCATCACATCGCTGCTAAGAGCAGCCCCCAGGTTCGCCTCGCGGGAATAGCTGAGCGCTTCTCCCAGGCGGTGGAGATCCATCTGATACAGCCCGATAAAGAACTGGCGATCGTAAAATTGACTGGCCCCATCGATGCCTCCGGGCATGTACCAGCCATAACGGGTATTGCCCACAAAGGCAAACAAGGCTCCGGCAGAGGTCAGTAAATGCTCGCCTATACTCTCACCGTCGGCAGAAGTTCGCTGATCAAACGCGGCAGGATAACATCCCTGAGAATACAGAAAGCCATATTCTGTGTTTTTCATCAGTGCGACAGTGGTATTGCTCTGACCCATCAAGAAAGTTTCGTTGGCATGGCCCATGTGATTCATCACATTCGCACCATTACGGATACTTGCTCCCACTGCGGCGCCATCGTAAGTGCCATCCCTTTGATAATGGGTGCTGAAGCTATATCCGTCGGGAAGATATTGGGCTACGTCATCCTTGTAATCTCCTCCCCAGGTCATCGGATTATTGTTCAGGTTTTCCCCGAAGAAGACTGCGATGTTGTTGCTGTAGGTATTGTTGTCTATATAGTACATATTCTTGCGGAAGATGTTTTGAAACTCCGCCAGACTCTCGGCAGGGAAGCGTCCGATATGCAGCTCCGGTACCATATCCGTGTTATCTTGCAATTCTCCGTAGATAGAGTTGCCATTGGCATTCCAATCTCCATCGAGGTTGCTGTAATACAAGTCCGAAGGCATCCGGTTGTCCACCGTGGAGCCCACATTGCCAAAGACACCACGCTCCGGAACTATCTCATCATCACCACCCAGAAGCACATATTCCAGGGGATTGGCAGTTCCCAGCATGGTGAGGTAGGCATCGATTACAAAATTGCGCACTTTCTCGGCGCTGTCTTCACCGGTATAATTCGCGTAGATAAATTCAGTACTGTAAATACCCGTGCTGATGCCCTTACTTTCGCGCCAGCTGATGTATTCATCAAACCAGGGTATGCGGGATTGACTTGTGATGATGATCATGCTCTTCGCGTCTTCAGGATCCAGATTGCGGCTGTGATGACGCTGTTTGGGGGCACTGCGGTAGCCGGCAATGCTGTTGGGATTTTCCACCATGCGATTCAGAGTGGCAATGGTGCCGGGGGCATCGCTCAGGTATAAGGCCTGCTTTTCTGCCACAGACTGCCGGGGCCGGCTGTTCACACTCATATTGAATGAAGTATACATCATCAGCTCTTTGCTCACAGGGTTGTAGCGCATGGGATATACATTGAAAATTGCGATGGCATAGCCCCGGTAGTATTGAGTGCCCAAATACTCAAAATCGCGGTAGGGAAAAAACTCATTCCGCTGATATACATCCGGATCCGGTGTGGTTCGGGAAGGCAGGTTGCCGAATGATATCGGCAATTGATCTTTAGCAAAATCAAGCTCAATTCCGCGAGATACATTGCGGGATTCTCCCCATACAAGCATAGCATCCTCATACTCCTCTCCAAAGGGCAAGAGCACTTTGAGGCTGTAATAATCCAGCATGGGTTTCCCCGGATCCGTGAGCAGTAAAAGATTGCCGGACTTTTCTTGCACGGATAAAGCTGAGATATCCACATTGATCTCGAGGGCACTCAGACTTACCATCAAGCACATTACTGCAGCAATCGCCATTAGTATACGCATAGTTTACTTCCATTATCCTAAAATTTATAAGAGAATCTTTAACTATAATACAGAATCAGGAAAGCCCATATACGTCAAGAACAAATTGCATATGGCATTCCCACATGGATTCCTGTCCTAAAAAAAAAGCGGAAACAGGTAAGATAAAGATAATATCATCGTCTTACAAAGCCTTATGTAGTGCGGCTTATTCTTTCACCCATCATGTAGCGCTGTCTTAGCTTTTTCAGATCTTTATACTGTGCCAATACCAGTCCCAACAGGGTCAAAGTGAGTCCCAGGACAGTACGCAGACCGATGGGTTCACCCAAGATGAAGAAAGCCAGTACCACGGTGAAAACCGGGATTAGATTTGTGAAGATGTTGGATTTTGCCACACCCAGACTGCGGATCACATCCGTGAAAAGGGTAAAAGCTCCAATAGTAGCAAAAAGCGACATCGCCACGATGGTTGTCAAACCTCTCGCCGAGTGGCTCACGCTGAAGAAATGCCTGCCATCGACAAGAAGGAACACAGGCAAGAAATAGAGGGCTCCGAAAAAGGACTGATAGGCCACGATGGTAAGAGTGCTGTATTTCAAAGTGAGCGGACGCACCATGAGTCCGTATCCCACGGCTCCAAAGATGGCTAACGCCAAAAACATGATGCCCTTCAAAGTAGCGGTCAATTCACCACTGCCGTAGCTCATTATCCCTACGCCCAGGCAAGATACCACCACTCCCAATATCACATACACGCTCAGCCTTTCTTTCAGGATCAACCACGCTCCGATCGCCGCAAATATGGGGATGGTGGCAATAATGATGCTACCCATCGAACTGGATACAAACTGCATCCCGTTTGCTTCTCCGTTAAAATATAGAAAGGGTTCAAAAAACGCCACGATCATCATGCGCCAGAGGTCTTTAGAATCCATCTTTTGCCAATGCCGGCTGATGATCATCAGCGCGAACAGGAGGACGGATGCCAAAATCAAACGTAGAAATACTACTTCATAGGGACGGTAGGTCTCGAAAGCGATCTTGTACCACACAAAAGTAATGGCCCAAAAGAACATCGCTCCGATGGCACGAAGATAGGTAATCCAGAGTTTCATTCGCAGAAATCTATTACTTCACCGCCGGGGATCTGCTTCAGAGTACCGCCGTCGTTGATGTCCCGACATGGTCCGGCTTCGATTGTCCCGCTATCCGTATAGCCGCGCATCTCCCAAAAACCGGGAATATAGTGATCCATCAGATCTATTTTGATCAGGCTTTTGGCAGATTTGTAGCCCCATAGATAGGGAATAAAAGCGCGGATGGGACCGCCGTAATCTTCGTCCAAAAGCTCCCCGTCAAAAGCCCAAACCACCATAGAGCGCTCTTTTTGCCCGATAGCCAGAGGAATGGAAGTATCGTAGATTCCGCCCACAGACCAAAAGCGCAGATAGCGACAGCCGGGCAGCATTTTCACATGCTCCAGCAAGCTCGCGATGCGAACGCCCGTCCAAGCGCCATACACAGACCACCGTGTAACGCTGGTAAGGCGTGCTTCCACGGTTTCCTCCCTAAAACTCTGCAGATCCCGCCAATTCAATTTAACCGGATTCTCACACAGTCCGCTTATCTCCAGTTGCCAGCTTTCCCGGTCCAAAGCCCCGGGATGCCCCTCTGCCCAAAAGATGGGCGTGTTTATCTTCGCCAATTTATGCATCTGTATCTCCTAAATGCTCGATAATATCACTTGGTAATATGGTATATGAATGACGGCTCTCACACAGTCTTTCAGCAGTGTTGCCCATCAACAAAGCGGCAGAACAGACTGCCTGATACAAAGGTAGTTTCTGGGCAATAAACGAGGCTATGATGCCAACCAGAAGGTCACCGCTGCCCCCTGTCGCCAAAGCATCGTTACCCGCGCAAATCATCAAAGTCTTGTCCCCATCTGCATACAGTGTGCTGTGTCCCTTCAGCAGCACCGCACAGCCCAATTTGGCTTGAGTTTCGATGAGCCGGGCCATGAGATCGGCATCCAATTCTGCCATAGATATATCCGCTAAACGGCAGAATTCGGCTTTATGAGGAGTAAGCACAAAATTGCCCTTTTTCAAGAGCGGAAGCATATCCCGGTTTTGCGCCAGCAAAGTAATGGCATCAGCATCGATCACACAGGGACAGGTGGCATGGTTCAAAACGATGTCCAGCAACCGCAGAGCAAAGGCATCCAGGCCCATACCGGAGCCGATCGCGATCGCATCTGCACGTGAAATCATCTCCTTTATGGCCTTCACCCGGGGCAAGCCGGTCTTATCTTCCGCAATGGCAAAATTCATCACTTCATCGCAGGCTGCACTGTAGTAACCGATCACTTCCCGGCGGGAACAGATGTGTACCAGCCCGGCTCCGCTACGCAAAGCGGCTCGGGCACAGAGGCGCGCGCTGCCCACATATCCCGGGCTGCCGCCAAAGATGAAGACTCTGCCAAATAATCCTTTATGTGCGTCCACAGGGCGCTGAGGAAGGATGCTGTCGTTGTACACATAAACAGCGATATCCTCTTTGTAGATCTCCGGAATACCGATGGGAATGCGCAGTAGTTTACCACAGCTATTGCGTCCGTTTTGCAAAATGTGCCCGTATTTCAGCTCTTCTATAGCAAGAGTTAGATCTGCTGTCAAACAATCCCCATTGCCCGTATCCACATTCAATCCGGAGGGAATATCGATGGCAACCACCACTTCCGCCAGAGCGGAGAATGCGGCACAGGCGTTTTGGATGAGGATGGGCAATTCTCCTTTGAAACCGATACCAAATACCGCGTCGATCAAGATTGGAATAGTGGTAAGCCCCTTGATCACGTACTCCTGCAGGTCCTGCTGCGAATTAATCTCAAATATTGGGATATCCAGCTTTTCGCAGAGCAGGCGATTGCTGCTGCTTTCCGAGCTCATCCTGCCGGTGCCCATACTGAAGATCAAAATATCCGGACAAAAGGCAAAAAGGTGCCGGGCAATCACATAGCCATCGCCTCCATTGTTCCCGCTACCGCAGAGTATCACTACCCCGTCCTGTACCTGATCCGGATAATCTCTGATGATCGCATCGGCACAGCGTGCGCCCGCCACTTCCATCAACACGCGTGACGGAGTGCCAAATTCGTTTATGGTCTTTTTGTCGATTGCTTGCATCTCTGCGCGGGAAAGTATCCGTTCCATGCTCACCTCCTGTAGTGATCGGCATTATATAGCCTGATCTCGATGGTGGTACCTTCATTGAGCGCGCTTTCCACCACGCGGATCTTGCCCTGATGGTATTCTTCGATGATGCGCTTGGCCAAACTCAGTCCCAAGCCCCATCCCCTGGTTTTACTGGTTACTCCCGGCTCGAAGACTTTTTTCCACTCTCTGCGGGGGATACCCTTACCCTCGTCCCTGATATGGATATACACATAGGGATCTTTCTGTGTGGCGGCCAGAATGATGTTGCCGCCTTTGCCGGACATCGCGTCCACGCAGTTTTTGACCAGGTTTTCCAGGGTCCATTTGAATAGTTCCGGATCCATCATCACATCCACTTGCTCGATCTTACTGATCAGATGGATATCGATGCGGGAACCCAGATGGGGCATGCGGTTGCGGAAATACTCCACTACATCGAAGAGTAACTGATGCAGATTGTGCGGTTCCAGCTTTGTGATGCTGCCCACCTTACCAAAGCGTGAGGCAATATTGCGCAGGTGATCCAAATCCGCACGCATAAAGTTTAGGATTTGGGGCATATCCGGTCGCTCAGTCCCCTCGGAGGGGCTTTCCGCCATATAGTCTATCCATCCCATCATCGAGGTGATGGGGGTGCCGAATTGATGGGCTGTTTCCTTGGCCAGACTCACCCACAGCGTGTCCTTTTCGCTACGTTTCAACAGCAGAAATCCATAGCTGCCAAAAAACACCACCATCAGTGCCAGAAAGAGTTCCAGTATGATGATGTAGCGGATATAAGACAGAGATTGGGGATTGCTGAAATAGATATAGCCCAAAGAATCTTCTTCGTTCGACAGTGGCACCTCCGTCATGGACGATTGCCGGGACAACAGATCAAATTGGTCTTTGATCGGCAATTGATGAAAGCGGGCGGATTCGTCCACATCCACATTGCGCCAAAAGAGCGGCTCCCGATTACGATCGGTCACGATGATCTCATAATCGATGTTTTTGATGAATTGCTCAAAGGATATCGGCTTGCCGTAAAATGCATATCCGGTAAGGTTTCCCTCGTCAATCAACGGAGTCTGAACCATCTTGGTCATCATCTCTTCCAATCTGGCCCGGGAGGCAAGCGACAATTCTGCATAGAGACTGTCCGGGCTTACCGCTACATTCTTCCAGACCAAAGGCTGCAAATCGTCATCAGTTACAATGATCGGGATCGGATTTTCCAGCATAAACTCCGTGGAGATATAATCCCAAAGCTGCTGTTGAAAGTCCCTTTGCGCGGTAAATTGCAGGTATTTTGAGCTAACTTCGGTCAGTAACTGAGCATATTTTTCCGCCACTCTCAGATAGCCGTCTGTATAGGCAATATAGCGAGCAAATATGCGAGGTAAATACTTTTGTTCCTGCTTCGCCTTCTGGATGAGCACCTGAGTGTAGATCGCAAAGAACACGAAGACAAACAGCGAGCCCACTACCAGGTATAACCTTAAGTGATGAAAGCGTTTACTGCGATTTGGCCGATTCCCAGTGCTTATCGAGCTCTTCAAGGCTTGCCTCATGGATTTCTTCTTCGTTGTATTGGTTTTCCACATAGCGGAAGCGACGATAAAACTTTCGGTTAGTGGCTTTCAGCGCGGCTTCCGCATCTATGCCCAGCTTGCGGGCCAGATTCACAATGCTGAATAGATAATCTCCCATTTCCTCCCGGATGGCGTCACTATCGTTATCCGCCAGGGCCTCCATCAATTCCTCGTGCTCTTCCTCAATTTTCTCCAACACAGGTCTCATATCCTTCCAATCGAAGCCCACCGATGCCGCTTTTTCCTGAATACGGTGAGCCTGAATAAGGGCCGGAAGAGCGCGCGGAATACCGTCCAATACACTTTCCCGTTCTTTCTTCTCCTGTTTCTTGATGCGCTCCCAGTTCATCTTCACACCATCGGCATCATCGATCTGAACGTCTCCAAAGACATGGGGATGACGGCGCACGAGCTTGTTGCAGATTGCTTCCAGTACATCATGCATCGCAAAGATGCCCTCTTCATGCGCTATCTGTGCCAGAAAAACGATGTGCAGCATGAGATCGCCCAGTTCTTCTCGCAGAGCAGAGTAATCCTTGTCTTCAATGGCTTCAACCACTTCATAGAGCTCTTCGATAAAGTTTGGCACCAAGGATTCTCTGGTCTGCTTGATATCCCAGGGACAGCCTTTTTCGGGGTCTCGCAGCGCGGCTACGATATCTACCAGGGCTTGGAATTTCACCATAAAATGCTCTTTTAAAATCTCATTACTTTGCGTCATTTCTTCAGGCTGCTTCTGATCTCGTTCACACGATGCTTATTGCGCTTGTACACATCGACCAACAAGGCCAGTGCCACGGCAAATACGAAGGCAATCAGGGTGGATATGATACAGATTATCGCACGTTTGGGATAATCCCGCCGTCCGGCCAGCCGCGGAGAATCCAGAATCTCGATGGTGGGCATGTCTTTCAATTCTGATAGGCGCGCAGCTTCATACTGAGGATAGAGATATTCATACAAAGTACGGTTGATCTCCATGTTCATTTCCAGACGCAGGTGATCGGCACTTACCTGCGGCAATTTGCCCATATCCAACAGATACTCCGGAGTATTCTTGTTCTCTTCCAGGTCCCGGATCTGCCTCTGGATACTGTTTCTGCGCAATATTGCTGCCTGCATCACAGGGCTGGATTCACCGTAATTTGCCTTTGCCATCTCCAGCTCTATCTCTGCCTTCATACCTTCAGCGATGAGATCGGTATAAGCACTTATAATCGCTTTTCCCTGTGCATCCAGATGCACCACCTTACTGCTTTCACCCATTTTTTGGCCCAGCGCTATCAGCGAATCCAGACTGGCTTCCACCTCTTGCACTCTGCCTTGCAGAAACTGCCGGTTCAGCTTGCCCTGGGTTACTCTCTGTTCCCGGTTGTATTGATCCAGCTTCTGTAAAAGGTAATTCACCATATCCAAAGAGAGCTGTTTATCCTTGGAACTCATTTTGATAGAGATCAATCCGCTGGCATCGTCATAGCCCGCAGAAAGCATTTTGGCTCTCAGCTTCTCGATGGCATCATCCAAATTCCGGAGGCTGTCGGCATGAGTCAACTTAAAGTAATCTATGAGCTTAAACTCTCGGATGAGATCTTCGGCAAAAGTGCGGGACCTAAGAACCGTAATCAGGTTCTCGGCTTTGTTTGAACCGGTGGATCCCAGCAAACTGGATGCAACCCCGGAGAGGCCGGGAATGTCTATAGGCAAGGCACTTGCTTGATCTCCCACAGAGAAGAAACTTGCTTTGGAACTGTAGATTTGCGGGGTCAGTAAGCTGAAGATTACCGCGGCAATGGCAACCACCACCACAATTGAGATGATCAGCTTGCGGTTTTCCGCCATGATCCGCAGCAATTCAAAGATATCGAAGTTCTTGTGTTCCATGAATATTCCTTAATCTATGCAAAGCAATCTTTTGAGGAAGGACTTTTTCGCTTGAGGCTGTTTCAGTACCCTGGCTTCATCATCCTGCTTGATGCTTACATTCTTTTCCTTTAAGTTTCCCAATATCACAAGCTCAGAATCTCCCTGCAAGTCCATATTTCCTGCCAGAACCACATAGGTGTTTTCCGGTGCGATGAGGCGTGCTCCGGGCAAAAGAGTCACGGTGGCATCCTTGCTCATTTTTAGTTTCGCATATTTCTGCAGGCTTACATCATCAGCGACCACTGTTTCTCCTTTCACGGTAAGCAGGCCCTCCACTTTTGCCGGCAGAGTGTTTACCAATTTTAGCAATTTGGCTTCGCCGGCGGGGATTTCGATGCTGCATATCCCGTCCTGAATATGGTACAACATATTATCAAAAGGATCCAGCAAACCTATATGCTCTGTATAGCCCTTGATGTTCCGATCCAGAGTGATGTTCAGCATTTGCGGATCTGCCTGCGTGTAATAGCGGTCATATTCTTCCGGGGGCACAAGGTCTTCGTTCAATCCATCACCGGCTTTAAAATAGTCTCCGCGCCGATTCACCAGCATCAGATAGGGTGTCTTGTCCTCGTCCACATAGTATCCGCATTGGATGTATCCGCTATATGGCACGCCTGCTTGATCTTTCACATACATCGCTTTGATGGGGATGGATTTGGGAATGGCTTTCGTTTTGTTTTGTTCCGTCATGATCGTACCGGCATCCAGCCATTCTTTGTCCTTCAGTATGCTGCCATACAGGTGCACCTTTGGATTGGAGTGTTTGATGGCATCCATGGTGTGCATATCTGGCACCGGAGGCATATACTTGCCGTTTTTCATGCGGGCAGCTATACCCACATAGTCTCCGGAACCATCCTCGGCTTGGAAGGACTGCACACGATAGTGCAGCACGCCATCCGGCTGATATACCAGAGGCAGATAGAGTAGAGCTTTTTGCGTGGCATAGGGTGGCAGTATCCACTTGATCCAATAATCCGGATTCCCCTTTGCCCACCTGCCAAAAGCCTGCACAATCGGGTAAAACTTACGCTCGGAATCCTCTTCACAATAGCGGACTCCCGCTTCATAGACCTGCAGCATATTTCTATCTAAAACATCCTGAATGAAGTCTCTGTCCTTCACTCCGGGACTAAAGCTATAACCCGGGATCAAGGGATAGATATCCGGCGCAAAGTTTCGGGGTTTTACCTCGCTCAGAAAGCCCAAAAGGTGATTGTAGCGGATATCGTTTTCCTTGTCCACCACGATGTTCATGTGCTGATAATCGTAGGTTGCGCTTATGATTTCGATATCTGCTTCCGCCATGATATCCATCAGCAGACGGTAACTGTTAAATTGTCCCTGAAACGGTTCGTCGAAGGCATAGAGCCCATTCACATTACCCTTACCTTTGCTGATCAATTCACGGGCCCGCCGGACAATCCTTTCCCGATAGGAGGAGTCCATGGTGCGCAATTCTCGGCTTAATTGATCTTCGATCTCCACATAGTCTAATTCCAGATTACAATTGCCCTGCCAATACATGCGCGCGTTGAGGTTGTCCAGCACCATCAAAGTGGCATTCAGTTCTTTCAGTAAATTGGCATCTATCAGGTCTTTATAGGGTATCTTGACTACAAAATCCACAAAGCCGTCTTTATCGCGGGAGCGCTCGTGATCTGCCACAGTATAGCTGATCTTTTGCGCACTGCCTTTGGGTGATCTTGCCATCAGAGGCGTAGCTTTGGCTGCAAAACCGGTCCCTTCCAATTCAAAGCCCAGCACTTCAAAACGTAGAAGTTCCGTATCCGGCTTTGCATCGGGGGCGATGTCCGATAGCTTGAATCTATAGGTAATCCAGAAATAATCGTCTGCAAAAGCGGGAGGACTCTTTTGATACACATGAAAGGGATGCCCGAAACGCACGTAATAGCCGTTGATGTTGGGCCAACGATAGCGCAGATCGCCCATGGCATATCCTGCCTTGTCCTTGCCCCGAACGCTTCGCCACACATATCCGTTTGAAGCCTTGGAGTCTGTCGCCACCGCTCCGGTGCGGGTGATGATATTATCATTGCGCGAAGCATACCAGAATCTCTGATCCTTGCCATCACCGGGATGCAGATCCTTTTCATCCAGATATTCCGCTTCAAATCTCTGATAACTCGATGTCGCCAGTGGCGTGATGGCGTAATGCCCATCGTCGGCAAGATCGTCGGAATAACCCCGATCTGTTATCCAGGCATCGATCCCATATTTATCCAAGGTTGCCAGCAATCCTTCCAGATCTTTATCGTTCTTATTGGTTTCGATCACATTGCTATTGTAGCCCATCTCTTGCATATAACGGCTCAGCAATTCTTTGTGTTCAAAAAAGAAGGGAAAACTATTGGTGATATAGGAATAAGTACCTATCATAAATTCGTCTGAATGCTTTGCCCCCAATTGCAGACAGAGCACCAGTAGCAGCAGAATTATCCGGTAAGATCGTCTCATATCATCTCCGATGGTCTATGTTGGTTAATAAACATCCGTTTACATATTATCACGTTATTTTGCTACACCTTCAGTTCCATCCAGGGCTTCAGCACATCCGGAATCCGCAAACTGCCATCGGCATGTTGATAGCTTTCCAAAAGCGCGATCATCAGCCTGGGCGTGGCCAAACCACTGCCATTGAGGGTGTGAGGATGACGCATCTTGCCATCGGCATCTTTGTAGCGAATATTAGCGCGGCGAGCCTGAAACTCGCCAAAATTGCTTACTGAAGACACTTCCAGGTATTTCCCGCTGCCTGCCGCCCACACTTCCAGATCGTAGGTCTTTTCACTGGCAAAACTGAGGTCGCCGGTGCAAAGCGATACCACCCTATAGTGTAATCCAAAGGCTTTCAAAATGTCTTCGGCATCATGCAGCATTTCTTCCAATGCGGCTTCGGAATTTTCGGGCTCCACAAAGCGCACCATTTCCACCTTGTTGAACTGATGTAAGCGCTGCAAACCACGGGTATCTTTGCCATAGCTGCCCGCTTCCCGACGAAAGCAGGGAGTGTAGGCCACATACTTTTGGGGGAGATCTTTGTAAGACAGCACTTCGTCGGCATAGATGTTTGTTACCGGTACCTCAGCAGTGGGAATCAAAAAAAGATCGTCTTCACTGATGTGATACATATCGTCTTCCAATTTCGGCAGTTGCCCTGTTCCGGTCATGGTCTTGCGATTTACGACAAGCGGCACCATCAATTCTGTATAACCGTGTTTTTGCAGATGGTATTCCAGCATATAGTTGATCAGCGCGCGTTCCATTTTGGCACCAAATCCGGTATAGATGGGAAAGCCGCTGCCGGATATCTTGGCTCCACGGGAAAGATCCAGCATTTGGTTCATGTTTGCTATATCCAGATGATCTTTGGGCTCAAAATCAAACCTTGGCGCTTCACCTTCATGGCGAATAACTTCGTTGAGGGATTCATCCCTGCCTATCGGCACTGACGGATGCGGGATATTGGGGATGGTGAGCAACCGCGCTTCCACTTCAGTATTCACGGCATTCAAATCCGCCTGAATGGCTTTGATCTCTTCGGCCACTTTCGCCATCCGGGCAAGCTCTTCGGAGGCATCTTCGCGGGCTCGTTTCTTCTGGGCGATTATCTGAGAAACAGAATTTTGCCTGGCTTTCAATTGATCAAAATCATACTGCAATTTGCGACGCTTTTCATCCGTAACCAAAAGCAGATCCAGATCGGCTTTTTCATTTTTGTTTACAATCGCGTTGCGCACCACATCCGGATTTGCCCGGATATACTTCAAATCTATCATTTGTTGTGCTCCATATCATATTTTTGGGCAATTTCCACCATTTTCACGAAAGCATCGGCCTTCAACGCCGCTCCACCGATCAAACCACCATCGATATCCGGCATATTGAGCAATTCCTCGATGTTCTCGGGCTTCACACTGCCACCATACAGAATGCATAACGATTCCGCTAAGTGCTCGCTATACTGAACGGACAGCCACTTACGAATGAGCGCGTGAACTTCCTGGGCCTGGGCGCCACTGGCTGTGCGGCCTGTACCAATCGCCCAAACCGGTTCGTAAGCTATGATCAGTTCTTTGCCACTGTAGAGATTGATCTGGTGCAAGCATCCGGTCAATTGTTCTTTGATCACTTTCGCTGTGATTCCGGCATCGCGCTGTTCCAGAGTCTCACCTATGCAAAGAATGGGAACAATTTTCTGCAACATCAACTTTTCAGCTTTTTCCCGCACGATCTCATTGCTTTCTGCGTGATAGGCTCGCCGTTCGGAATGCCCCACAATGCAATAGGGCAATTGCAACGATGCCAGCATGGAGGCAGAAACCTCACCTGTAAAAGCGCCATCGTCATGCACACTCACATCTTGGGCAGCCACTTTCACCGGACTGTTCTCAAATTCTCTTTGTAGCACCGCCAAAAAAGGATAAGCAGGCGCTATGATCGGTATCACCTTTGCCCCATCATTACTTCGCAACACTCCGGTTAGCTCCCGGGAAAACTTCTTTGAGTCATCTAAACCCTTATGCATCTTCCAATTGCCGGCTATTATTAGTTCTCGCACGTTCACCTCTGAATACTTTTATTCTTATGTATACCAGTTTGAAAAAGGAGAAGATACGTCAAGATTTTTTCCACATGCAAAGCCAGATACCCCGGAAAACTCAGGAGTTGCCAATGCCACCCCCCCCCACTTGATGCAAGCAGTGTCAAAGCGGATGAAAAGAACAAGGGATCGCAGCGCAAGGCCGATACTGCATAACAGAGAATTAAAAGCCAACTGTTAAAAATATACAGATTCTATTAGGCAATTTCCGTTTTACACATTATAATCTAAAGTATGGGGGTATCATGAAACGAAAAAATGACACAAACGTTTTGATCGAATTTGGTTCAAACACTGCTAAAGTATATTCCTGCAGTGCATTGAAAAGCACAGACGCTTGCTTTTATCGCTTACCCTTACGACTGGCATCACAACTCAACAGCTCACAAATGCTTTCCGAAAAAGGGATCAAATCCATTTTGGACACTATCGCTGATGTAAAACAACGCTTTACAAACAACGACCAGATCCGGTTGATTGGAACAGAGGCCTTACGCAGAGCCAAAAACAGTGCCGCCGTCCAACAGCGGATAGCAGAGCAATTCGGGCTAAACCTGCGCATCCTCTCCTGGCAGGAAGAAGCAGAAGCAGCATATCGCGGAGTGCTGGGTACAGCGGGAGCCTCAGGCCGTATTATCTGCTTCGACATCGGCGGCTCCAGCACAGAAATCATCCAGGGCAAAGACAAAAAGATAGAGCGTAGCAAAAGCTTCCCCGTGGGCGCAGTGGATCTTAGCCGGAAATTCATCCGAAAACAACCCCTCACGCAGTGTATGTATACAGCGCTTAATATGGAATTGGAACGGAAACTGGTATGGAAGAACAATCTGCAGCTAAAGTTGCTGGGTAGCGGCGGTGCTGTATACACCTGTGCCATGGTAGCACTGATGCACGCAGGTAAGAGCGAAAGTGAAGCTCTGAAGGAGATCGACGGCTCTACTTTGCGCAGAAGTGAGATAATAAGGCAAGAACAAAGCTATCGCGCGCTCACTCTGGAACAAATTCGCCAGATTCCCGGTATGGATCCCTCGCGTGTGGACATCATCCTGCCTGCTGTGATGATCATCCGCAGGATCATGGAAAACACTCGGGAATACAGCTTTATAGTAAGCACCCGGGGTGTGTGGCAGGGGATTATGTTTGCAAACAGATAAGTCCGGAATAAACAAAAGGATCTCACACCGCGTATATATGTGAGATCCCTTATCTAAGGTCCGGCCATTCTTACTTGATGACCGTAGCCAGACATCCCCATATCAACCCCCATCCTAGTGCTTGCCTTGCTTTGTCCAGCCCCCGGCCTACAGACCGCACACTCTCGCCAAACAAATCTTGCAATTTGTTGAAACACATCATCGATGTGGGCCTAAAAACTCCATTAGGATGCCCCGGCCTACAGATCCTACGACCTTCCGACAGCCCCTCAGAACAATCTGCCTTGCAACATCACAATAAAAAGCCAATGCCGAAAGCAAATGTACTATTATCTGGCGCATGATTTGCGCCAATGATTATATATTTCTTAATGCAATGATACACAAAGGATTGCAAGGATACAGCAATTATCTATGTGGTAAATACTACCACGCGAAAGACGCAGTTGGAGGATCAACAGTGCCCTGAAAGGCTACTATTTACTCTGAATTTCGATGCCCAGAGAGTTGATTTTCTTACTTAAATTGGATTTATCCATCTGGAGGTAATTGGCTGCGCGAGTGATGCTTCCATCGTGAATCAGCAGAATCTTTTCCAGATAGTTGCGCTCAAATTGCCGCACTGTCTCGCGATATGTGGTTGGAATGTCATCCAGCTCAGGGTATTCTGTGGTAAAATCTACTACAGTCAGGGTCTCAGATTGAGAGAATACCACCGCACGCTCCACCCAGTTTTTCAATTCCCGTACATTACCCGGATAATCCTGTTCATACAGCCAGGCAGCGGCAGATGGAGTAATTATCTTTGGAGCAATATTGTGGCGCGTGCAGAAGCTGTTTACGAAGTAATCCGCCAGCAGAATGATGTCGTCCCGATGCTTGCGCAAGGGCGGAATGTCTATTGTGATAGTGCTGATACGATAATATAGGTCATCCCGGAAGCTTCCGTTATCAATCATGCTGATCAGGTTTTTGTTCGAGGCGCTGATGATGCGGGTAGAGACCTTGTGGGGGTTGCCTCCCAGGGTTTGGATTTCCTGTTCGGAGATTACTCGTAGCAGCTTTGCCTGAACCTCCATGGGCAATTCCGCGATTTCATCCAAAAAGATGCTACTGCCCTGAGCATATTCAAAATAGCCTTTGTGTGAACTGATCGCTCCGGTGAATGCACCCTTTTCATAGCCAAACAATTCTGCTTCAAACAGTTCACGGGGGATGGAGGCGCAATTGATGGTTACCATGTTCTTTGTATTGAAATCGGACAGGCGATGTATTGCAGCTGCTGCCAGTTCTTTGCCCACACCTGTTTCGCCGCAGATCAATACCGGATTGTCGAAGCGGGCGGCTTTGATAATAGCGTCAAAAACCTGCTGCATAGGCTCGGATGAGCCGATCATTCCGATCGAAGAAAGCTGAAGTCCTCGTAAATTCCTACGCATCAGAATACTGTCCTTAAGCCGTTCCAGGCGTATAATGAGATGTTCTTTGGCGAGGGGTTTTTCGATGAAATCTGTGGCTCCATATTTGATGGCATTCACGGCATCCGGAATGTGCCCTGCGCCGGAGATCATCAATACAGGCAGCTCCGGATAACGTTCATGCAGCTCTTCCAACATGGTAAAACCGTCTTGCAGAGCGGGAAAACACATGTCTTGCATCACGATATCGAAGCTGTATTTATCCAAAACCTCTTGGGCTTCATCGATGTCGGAGGCAGAGTGGACAATGTAACCTTCATCGCGCAGCAGGTTCCCGGTCAGTTTGCAAAAGATGCTGTCGTCATCAGCGATAAGAATGCGGATCCTATTCATCCTGAGCTCCTTTGAGCCAGATCGAGACTGTGGTGCCCAGCCCTTCCTCGCTTTGGATGTCCATCATACCGCCCATGGAATCGATGATCTTGCGGGTTTCGGGAATTCCGATGCCGGTACCGGATTGGTTTGTGGTAAAGAATGGTTTCCAGATATCTTCCATATATTTCTTGGGAATGCCTTTGCCGGTGTCTTCGAACTCTAGCAACACGCTGAGCTTGCCCCCGGAACTTTGGTGCCTTGGGAATTCGCGGATGCTGATGTGCAGTGTTCCGCCCTCCGGCATGGCTTCGGTGGCGTTGTTGATGATGTTCACAAGGGCTTCTTCAAAGCGGATAGGCTCGATTCGGGCATGGATGGATTTGAGGTCGTAATTGCGGATAACATTAATATTCCCGGGTATCTTGATGTTGCTCAGAGCATGTTCCATCGAGGGGATGAGATCCTGCACTTTCAAGTCGTAATTGTGCATTTCAGTAAAGCGCTGGAAGGCATGGGTGAACACACGCACTTTTTCGATTTCGCTTTTGATAATACCCAGGTATTCGGCTGCTTCCTCTGTGCAATCCTTTTCCAGAGGGTCCAAAGCCAGAATCACGTTTGTGATGTGACGCCGGACATGATGCGAGAGCCTCCGCGCGATCTCTGCCCACTCCAGAGTATCGGATTCCGCGTCTGCCAATTTTCTATACATAAAGATGAAGTATCGGCCGGGAAAGCTATGGGATCTTTGCACACTAACCTTCATCGGTTTACCATCCGCGATTATCTCCAGATGCTCGCTGACGGACATACTGCGTCGCATCCTCAAAATGGTTTCATCCAATTCTGGCAATACTTCGCCCAAATGCTTCAGTGCATTGCCCGGATCATGCAGATTGGCCATGGTTATTGCCACTTTGTTCGCAAAGAGAATGCGCCCCTTCTTGCTTACCAATAGCACACCTTCATCCAGCAGATTGTAGGAGGTGATGGCATCCTGCTTGCGCTTGCTGATGTAGATTTGCTTGTAGATTAAGATTGCCAAAAGGATCAGCAACAGCCACAGGGCAAAAGCTTTCACCAATCGATAGAACCAGAGAAAGCCCGAGATATGTTGCATTTCATAGAATGATAATGAAGTATCCATCATCACGGCGATGGCAGCGTCCATGCCCTCTGCCTTGTTGATCACCTTTATGCCGACGAGATTCTGATCATGCAAAGGCAAACGAACCCGGGCCAGCTCCTTGAGATCGTGGGTAAAGACCTGCAGTTCATTGGCGTTATTGAGCGCGATAATCTCTTTCTTGCCGTTAGCATCAATGTCCGTGATTTCATAGATCCTCTTCACATTCAAGCAGGAGCAGACCTGTTGTTCATTCAGATCCTCGTCATAATACACAATGCCACGCACCAGGTCACATAGCACCAAACTGTATTCAGAGGAGCTGTCCATGCGCTGCAAAAACTCATCGTTATCTGCCATCTTCAAGCTTTTGGGCACGGCCAGTTCTTGCTTGCGGATCAGCCGTCCACCTTCGTAGCTGATGCGTAATATATAGTCTTCATTTGTGTTGTTCCCCCGCGTGGAAGCTACAGCATAGATATCCTGTTTACCATCCTGATCCACATCAGCGATGTTCACGATCAGTGAACCCAAACCATCGAAAACCTTATGCGAATGCAGCATCTCTCCCTGTGGACTCAAAATCACCAGATGGCCACTGAAGTCATCCAGTCCGTCGATACTTATTGTGTTGTTGTTAAAAGCGCTGTTGGATACCAAAAACTCCTTTTTGCCATCCAGATCAAAATCCTCAAAGAAGAGTCCGGTAAATATGGTGGGACTATAGTAAAACCACTTTTGCCGCCCACTCTCCCAATCGTAAACGATTAGTCCCCGGGGATTGGAGCTATAGCCGTCGTATGCGGTGCAAACGAGTTCCAGTCTGCCATCTCCGTCTATATCCTCAATCAAGCGCGGAACAAAGAAAGCATTCCAGGAATATGATGTTTCGCTCATCAATTCATCATCGCGGAAGAAGGGCGCGAAGTCTTTTGTTTCACGCAACAGTGGTACCTGCCAGGTGTATTTTGCCGCTTGCAGCCAGAGGATATTGCCGTTGTTTAAACTATAGAACAGCCATGTGTCTTTGCTTTCGGGATCAGTAAGAGTTTTTAGAGCATAAGGACGAAAATTGGAACTGTTGATCTGAGAGATCACTTTTCCCTGTTGATTGATCACCTCCACTCTGCCCAAGTTGTTTTCGAAGATAGCCGAAATTTGCAGCTCCCGGCCATCTCCTTTGAGATCGACCATAGTGATATAATTTACGGGTGTGTTCCAAGGGTTTGTTCGCAGCAGCTTCAGATCGTGGGTCCGAAAGCTCTGAGTGGGCAGGCAGGAGCCCAGTAACAGGGAGATAAAAAGTACCAGGATAAAGCTTCTTCTCATACGCATGATCCTCTCACATATCTAAGGTTGCAGTTCCGCACTTGTCCGGATCATAGTTTTCAGATCCGGATGCATTATGTTTTCTTTCTCATACTCTCCCAAGCTTTGCCAGGACAATTTTGCGCTATCTTGTTCTTCTCTGAGCAGCATTCCGAAGAGCGCAGCAGCCATATGATCCTGCCCGGAGGACTGAGTTGGCGGACATATCTTTTGTTTGAGTCTAAAACTTCCATAAATGGGTTCGGCATTATCCGGGCTACGATACTGTAGCATCAATTCTCCTGCCATCACTTCTTGCGGATCGACATCGTCCTGCAGCTCAATTTCGAACAGGGCAGACAATACCTGCCCGGAGTATATCGTACCGGGAACTGATGCTGTCATGGATTCTGCACCTGCTCCTGCCCGGGGCTTCTCCGCTACCTGACGGTAACGCTTCACGGCAGCAGGGGCAAATTCCAGCTTTACTTGCAGGTCTTGTACAAAGGGTTCCCGATATCTCAAAGCTCCAAAGTGCAATTGCCTGGCGAATTCATGAACAGAGTCCAGATATATGTATCCGGTACCAAGTTCACGGGCCAGGAGATAGAGCTTGTCGTCGCAGTAAGGATTCCTGCCCACCCCCGCAATAGTACAGTGAAAACCTTGTCCTTGGGCTTTTGCCAGAGCTATGGCCAGAGCTTTTTGTGTTTCTTCGGGATAGAAGCCGTCTGTAAAGAACCACAAGTCACCTGACTCCTGCTCCTTTTCCATCACCATATCCAAGATCTTCAGAATGTCCCCGCTCCCCGATGCCGATATGTGATCCAGCGCCAAATACGCTGAGGCTTTGTCTTTGCCATCAAGCTCCAGCACACGCTCTTCCGGACGCGCGCAAAAGATCGTAAGGCGATCATCTTCTTCCATCTCTTCAATATACATCCGCATACACTCTTTGGCAAGATACAGCTTGGCTTCGGTGCCCATCCTGCCCGAACAATCCAACACCACATACAAATCATGGGGATTATCCGGCAAGGGCTGCTGTTCCACAGCATTGGAATCCGGAGTGAAGATGAATCTGCCGGGATCAAAGGGAGTTTCTTGCAGGGATTGATGCCCCGGAGCTATGAGGTCCAGTCTCACAAAGATTCTGCTTGAATCGAAAGGATGTTCGAATGCTTGCGTGCTTACAGTGATACTATCCGGGGAAGAGATGGGACCCTCAGCTTGCATATATGCCAGCATTTCCTCCACTCTGATTCCCTCGGGATCGGGGAGTATGCCATCGGCTAAAAGCCGGCGCAAGTAACTGAAGTATGCAGTGTTTGCGCTAAGAGCAATATCTGCCTGGGGTCGCTGAGTCACATTGTAAAAGGGCAGCGATTGGAGCGGCACATAGTTTTCCTGAGGCTCCGGCGGCATGTATGGAGCCACGTAAGGGCCGCTAACCGGTATCGGCCGCGGTTTCAGCAAATCCAGAGAAGAATTCTGCGCTCGGTAAGGGAGAAAAGTATCCGCTGCAAAGGTGTCTTCAGTTTCCATTCGCACATTGCAAAAACTGTCGCGAGCTTTGTACACCATCACATCCCGCCGGACAGGCTCCGCGTTTTGATGCCGAAATTCCAAAGTATAAAGCCCGGGACTAAGGGATTCGATGCGATACTCGCCCCGTGCTCCGGTCTGTAAACTGTTCTGCTGAACCCGGTCCATATACACGTCGATCCGTACGCTTGCCAGCCCCACGCCCTCTTCACTCCGCAGCACTCCGCCAATGCGACCACCGGGTATCGATGAAAGCGAGCCAGCCGAAAGCTCGCCATACAGACCGCTTGTCAGCATCAGCACCGCGATAAATACTAAAAAAATCCCTTGTTGATTTCTGAACATCTTTTTCTCCAAGTTTCATTGCAAAATGCAAGTATTAATAGCGAAGCAAATGCCGTCAAGGAAAAAGCTGTTGTCCGGCAATCCATCAAGGCCAATATATCCCTTTATCAAAAGCATTGATGCCTTTAACTTCCTCATATACATGCGGAAGCTAATTTCTCCTAAGCTGATCTCAGGATAGCTGTCCATAATATGATGATATAGGTTGCCAGATCTGATGCCGGGATGTTTTCTCAGCTTAGCCTCAATAAATGACCTCGCGCTATCAAATGTCACCCCTCCGGGGTTTTGTGCGGCGCTGTTGTTTCGGCGGAATGGCCTACGGGTTATTAAACGGTGCTGCATCTTATCTGTCTTAACTATGGCACTTAGCGATGCTGATACATACTCCCTCAGATATCTATTTTTAAACGTGCCGGAGGCACGAGGGTACAGAAACGCGCCAGAGGCGCGAGATAAACCCGCTAAACAGAACTGATAAACCTTGAACGTGCCGGAGGCAGGAGCTTTAGATTGGCAG
>DHSO01000023.1:0-77680 GCA_002410505.1 Cloacimonetes bacterium UBA5284
GTCATTTGATACTATTTCATCAGACTCAGTTTTTTACTGAAAGTAGCATCTTTGACGCGTACCCTCAATAAATACACTCCCGTTCCCACGCTGTTACCGTTTTGATCCTGGCCATTCCACACAATATGATGTTCGCCGGAGTCAAGATATCCTTTATGCAGATCATAGACGCGTTGACCTTTCAAATTGTATATGGCAGCGTCCACATTTTGGGCTTCAGGGTTGTTCAAATAGATGGTGGTTGTGGGGTTAAAGGGGTTTGGATAGCTATTCAGGGTGAAGCCCAGAGGGCTGATTTGGTCTTCATTGGCTGATATGGGAGATAGAAAGACATAGCCATTTTGGATGTCCGTAATCTGTGTCTGATTATAATGGAAATCGCTGATGATAACTTGCGCCATTTCAATGGTATCGGTATTGCCAATGGCTCTGAAACTTAGCTTCATCAGAGGCAGCTTCGCACCTCCCAGAGCCTGCTCCGTGTCACAAGTAATCTGATACACGCCGGGTTCCACCGGGCTGAATGTCACATTCTCGTATCCCTCCAGCAGGCATTCTTCACCGATGATATCCACCAGTTCGATTTTGCTATCATCGAAACTAAGTTTGTATTCTACATGATTCACATCCCATGCGGGTGGAAGGTAAGTGCTGCTCATGATCATGGTTCCCAATTGTTCATAGCCCAAATGCACAATATTGTTCAGGGAGATTGAGGATTCTGCCAGAGTGGCAACGGGGGCAGTGACGTCTATGATAACAGGATCTACATATTGCAGCAATTGCCCATTGTAGCTCATGTCTACCTGACCAAAATAGAAATTGCCGGGGTTCAGCGCTCTGAAGTGGAATCTAAAGAGATCACCGGCACCGCTTAAAGGCGTGGTACCGGTCCAGGAGATATTCAGATAACCGGTATCAGGATTGTTTGTCACTTCCATAATTCCACCCTCAGACATTGTATCGCTGAGGTCATAATCGAGATATTGCATGGACGAGTTTTCGTAATAGAGGCTCAGAGACACATTATTCACTCCCCAATCTGCCAGTACAGGATAGCTGGTAAGCCTTAGTGTCAAATCATCTCCAGCCTCACCGTTGTTTGCTTTCAGCTGAATTCTGGGATCAGTGATGCTATAGTTTTCCGGGATAGTGTTGATGACCGCGGCCTGATACAGGTTGAATTCACTGGTTCCCGGAGTGATGTCGTCCAGATAGAAATACCCATTGTAGGAACCGCCCCAACCGAAGTTGAAATGAATATAATCTGTGCCCTGGTAACCATCACAATTCCAAGCATGACCGCTGGAAGTATTTGATCCACTGTAATACATGGGCGAACCATTATCCAATTGCTCGCGCAACATATTCAGCCAGGTGCCGGAACTATAGTTTTGCTTCTGTACGTAGTTGGCGTTTGGATAGCGGAAATAGTTTTGAAACGCGTTGCGTGCTTTCATTCCGTTTGAACCTGATCCTTCCGGGGAAAAGCCCATTTCTACGCCAACCGCGGCGTGATAGATCAAGGTAGCTACGGGGATATTTGAAGTGCTGATCGCATTTGGCATCTCATCCCACAGATAGGTGGTGTTACCATAGTTTACACTTTGATAGCCGTAGCCATAGGCATAATAGCTGGAATTGCCTTCGCCCGTGATGGGTTTGTTCCAATACTTCATTACTTGCGCCATGGCAGTAGCCACGCAGCCAGCGTAAACTCTGCCACCGGGGCCTGAAGAATCCTGGGGGCACAGCTCATTATATGGCCAGTCCTGATTCCAGTTTGTTTCTATGAGGGGACTGATGTCCCGGCTGCGAGAGTGGCCGGAAAAGACGTTCCGGCTATAGTCTTGCCAGAGGGCTTGATTATCTGGGTTTACAATTGACTTTTCTCTGATGTATCTGGTGTTTTGGGCGTAATATTCCAACCACATCAGAAAGGCGGGGGGCATGTCGTTCAGATCGTCTGAAGGGTTTGAAGAATAGGCCAGAACAGGGGGCATATTGTTGTCGGCAGAGACCAGAGTGAAGGCTCCATTGGCGAAGTGGATGAGATACAATTCGGGTAGGTCGTTCTCAATGAAATCCGCGCGCAAGCTTTGAGGATTCAAGGCATCGTCTGTGAAGCTGTTCATCTTTTCAAGCTGGTACGAGGAGCCGGGTTGATTGTGTAGCATCCAGTTCCGGGCGATTGTCAGCGCTTGATCCGGTCTGATAAAAGTAGCGGAAAGCCCTATGGTGAACAGCAACAGCAATCCGCATAATATATAGCCTTTCAGCCGAGTGTAATATGTCATAAGACCTCCTGATCTTTGTGTTTCTTACATTTTACTATAGCCTTTGGAATACAATATTTGAGCCAAAAAAGATATTATTCACCGTTCATCCTCCGAAGATTCGGGCAATAGAAGATGCTGTAAAGGTGTTTCTGTGCTGCTTAAAACAGGGAGGAATACTATGCACACTCTTGTTTAGTAGATATTTCACATCTGAAAAGGGGAAAGAGATCGTAGTATAAAAAAAAGTATCTTGACGTTTTTGGCATTAACTAAAAACCTGCTGATATGAAGAAATATGTTCGCAATGCCAGCGTCACCTTTTTAGCACGCAAATACCTGGGAGGGAGAAGCCGCCTGGGGGTTAGCCGCAGTCATATCCTCACTCTTTGTGGTATCGCCTTGGGAGTGATGGCTCTGATTACGGTAAGTTCGGTGATGAATGGCTTTCGAGCAGATATCCGTGAGCGCATCATTGGTACTCTTTCTGAGATGCGGCTTTCCGCTATCGATGGAGAGCCCATCGCGGATTATGCAGAGCTGGAAGAACGGATATCTGCTGCCGGTTTCAACGCGGCGGGCGTGGTACGCAGTGAATTGTTGATAAAACATGGGGAATTCACAGCTCCGGCACTGGTCTTTGGCATCGACGCAAATAAACAGAGTGAATTGAGTCCGGTCTTGCGGCATCAGAACGAACGCGGAGCAGTGCATGGCATTGTTGCCGGCACCATAGACTCGCCAGAATTTATGGAGGGCGGAGTCGCGATCGGTTCCGGGCTGGCAGGAGAGTTGGGCTTGTATCTGGGGGATGAGGTTCAATTGATCTCTCCGATCTTCAATATCCCCAGTCCCTTTGGTCTCTTGCCCCAGGTTCAGGTCTTGGAAGTGATGGCAATTTTTGCTGCCGGGATGCCGGAGTATGATCAGAGTTATTGCTACATTCCCCTACAGATCGCGCAGAGCTTCAATTCATATGCCGACAAAGTGGATTACATCGAGATCCGAAGTACGGATCCCACCCGCAGCCGGGCGCATCTAAAGCAATTGCAACCGCTGTTTTTAGACTACAAGCTGGAAGATTGGAGTAGCTTTGACGCCTCATTATATGGTGCCATACGCTTCGAGAAATATCTGATGTTCATCATCCTGCTTTTCATGTTTATCATAGCCAGTTTCAACCTCACCGGTTCTCTCTTGAAAACAATCAGCTTCAAAAAGAGCGAACTGGGTCTGTTGAAGGCTTTGGGGTATCGCGACAAAGAACTGAAGCAACTGTTTCTGATGCAGGCTTTTATGCTATGTACTCTGGGCATCATCATCGGGCTTATTCTCAGTAGCGTGCTCTTGAAAATTCAGGATCAGACCGGGTTGGTAAAGCTGGATCAGGCGATCGTTTTACCTGTCCAAATCCAAATAAGTGATTATCTTTTGGTGATAGCGGCATCTTATCTGCTTACCTGGTTGAGCATACTGCTGCCCCTGTCTCGCTTGAACAAAATCAACGCGGTGGAGCTTATCCGGCGCAACACATAAAAAAAGATCATTGAGGTAAAAAATGGAACGAAAAGAAGCGTATCGTATTGCCGTGGAAGCGGAAATTCGCTCTCAGAATTTGTATAGGGCACTGGCAAAGAGTTTCAAACACAAAGAGACTGAAGAATTCTTTGAACAACTGTTGAAGTACGAAGAAAATCACGAAGCCAAAGTGCGCGGGTTGTATGCCAAAGAATATCCCAACGAACCCTTGCAACTAATGGATGACCTCACCATGGAGCTTCAGGGCGTGAAACTGGACGATCCCAAACAAGTGTTGGAATTTGCCATTTCGCGTGAAGAACTGGCGCAAAACATCTATTTGAAACTGGCCGAACAAAGCAAGGATAAGGACACAGAAAAGCTTTTGCTGCAATTTGCCGGCGAAGAAGAGCAACACAAAGAATTGCTGTTTGCCGAGTTGGAAAAGCTACACGGCATTTTGCAATGGTTCGATCCTTCCGAATTGAATGGTATGATGGAATACTAGAATTTGAACAAAGACCAATTTGACTTCCTGGATGAAGAGGAAAAGAAGGACCGCAAGGTCCCATTGGCAGAGAGGCTGAGACCCCGCAGTCTGGATGAGCTTCGGGGTCAGGAAAAACTGATCCGCGGGGATTCCCTGTTGTCGCGGATGATCGCTGCCAATGAATATCACAGCTTCATCATGTGGGGTCCGCCGGGCAGCGGTAAAACCACCATTGCCCGGATCATCGAGCTTTGCGCTTCCCATCGCTTCATTCATTTCAGCGCAGTGCTTTCCGGCATCAACGATGTGAAACAAGTGATGCGGGATGCGGACTACGCGCATCGCAGCCGCGGCGAACAGAGCATCCTGTTTATCGATGAAATACATCGCTTCAACAAATCTCAACAGGACGCGTTTTTGCCATTTGTGGAAAGTGGATCGGTGATCTTGATCGGAGCGACCACAGAGAATCCTTCCTTCGAAGTAATCCCTGCCCTGCTATCCCGCTGCCATGTCTTTGTACTGGAAGCGCTTGCGGAGGATGACATCAAAGAAATCCTGCGCAAAGGATTTGAAGAATTGGCTTTACAGATAGACGAGGATGTTTTGGGCTGGATGGCGGGCAACAGTGGCGGAGACGCTCGCCGGGCTTTGAATGAATTGGAATTGATCCAGAATTGGCTCCAAGAAAATCCCCATCCTCAGATCAAGGTTTTGGCCAAGACTTTGGCGAAAAAGACGATGTTTTACGACAAAAATCGTGAGGAGCATTACAACCTGATCTCCGCTCTGCACAAATCCATGCGAGGCAGCGATCCCCAAGCCGCGTTGTATTGGCTGGCCCGGATGCTGGAAGCCGGCGAAGATCCCCGCTACATTGTCCGCCGTATGATCCGTTTTGCCAGTGAAGATATTGGTTTGGCAGATCCTCAAGCTTTGGTACAGGCTCTGGCAGCCAAGGAAGCCCTGCTCTATATAGGTATGCCGGAAGCCAGTGTAGCGCTATCTCAGGCTGTGGTATACCTGGCCACAGCGCCTAAAAGCAATGCTCTGGATGCTGCCTACCAAAAAGCTGCAGCCGATGCCCGCAAAACCAGTCACTACGGAGTTCCGCTGCACATTCGTAACGCTCCCACCAAGCTGATGAAGGATCTCGATTATGGAAAGGACTATCGCTATGATCACGATTTCGAGCACAAATACAGCTACCAAAAGTATTTCCCGGAAAAGATGAATGAAGAGCAATACTATGAACCGGGAGAATTCGGGTTTGAGCGCGAGATTGCCAAACGCATCGCATGGTGGAAGAAACTGAGAGATGAAAGCTGATCTGTTTGCCCTTTAAAGCTATTATACTTAGTATGCAATAGAGGCAAATCAGCTGTATAACAAGCAAATATCCTACATGAAGGAGTATGCCATGATTGTAAGCACAACACCAAATCTGGAAGGATTCAAGATCACTCGCTATCACGATGTGGTAACCGGGGAAACCATTATGGGCGCGAATATAGTTCGCGATCTGATGGCATCGATTACGGATATCGTCGGTGGACGCAGCGGAGCGTATGAAAGCAAGCTGCGCGATGGTAGAAACGCTGCTTTAGCGGAGATGAAGCACCTGGCGTCTCAAATGGGAGCCAATGCCGTGTTGGGCGTGGATATCGATTATGAGGTGGTGGGACAGAGCATGCTAATGGTTTCCGTCTCGGGAACCGCCGTCACAGTGGAGGCAATTCAGCAATAAAATCCGGTGATATTTCATCGCGGGAGTTCAGTAAGCCGGATTCTGTAATCCCACAAGGGGACCGATGTCTATCCATCTGGGCCCAAGCTCGCGCTTTGGCTCTAGCTGCCTACCCGGAAGCGGTGTGGGCGCACCATAGCTTCCCTATTTGGCATTGCACCGGATAAGGCATTCCCGGCTGCCACTGTCACCAATGGCACCGGTGGTCTCTTACACCACCATTTCACCCTTACGCGGCACCATACAGACGCCGCGCGGTTTGTTTCTGTGGAGCTGGCTCTGCATTGCTGCAGCTTCCCGTTAGGAAGTATCCTGCCCATGGTGTCCGGACTTTCCTCTGTGTCGTTTGACACAGCAGACATCTTTCACTCCCGCGACAAAAAACTATATATATCGCCCCGAAGGGCACATCTGACTAGAGATAGCGCAATTTTTCCCGGTCGGTAACACCTGCGAAAAGCTCAATATATGGCTTGACCGGGCTAATGTTGATCTTTGGGAAAAAGACCTCTTCCACTTGGAAAAAGCCCACTGAAGCAGACATTTCCACCTCGATTCGGATCGGTTTTTCTTCGCCTTTGTGAATCTTCACTTTTTGGATAGCGGAGGCGGAGGTGCGGTGAATATCCCCGGGCCGTACTTTTTTGGAGAGCATGGCGGGGATGCGGGCGCGGCCCTTTTCCATGTCTCCGCCGTCACCGATCAATACTAAGCCGGCTTCCAATGAGTGGATTTTGTGCGTTGCCATGTGCCCGAAAATACCTTCAGTGGCGATAGAGCGGATAGCCGCTTTTATATTATACTCATCGCTTCTGTGGATACTGTTCAAAACCTTATCGATGAATGGGGTGGCAATCTGAATGCTGAGAAATTCATGGCTGTCCCGGGCAATCGTCATGCCCAAGTCGTGCAATAGCGAAGCCAGAATTACGCCCACCAGAGAGTCGTCCGCTGTTCCGACACGTTCTTTTTCCAGATTCATCTGAATACCCGCATCGTGAAGCAAACTGAACATCTTGATAGCATTCAGGGTTGCCTTGCGCATATGAACCGGGCCATGATCGTTGTAGCCCAGTCGTTTGATTGACACAATATTCGCGTATTCTTGCAGGGCCTGAATTTCCGGATCCTCAAACAGAAGCTCGGTGGCTTTCAAAGCCTTGCCCGAAAGCAGCGAGAGGATGCGTTCTTCCAGTTGTTTTTGTTTTATAGATTTATTCATTATTTATATTCTCCTTAAGAATTTGTGTTGCCGCATCTTCATCCATAGTTGAGTGGCTGATGCTACAACAGCAATGGCGATCGAGATCGTTCCGGAGATCATCAGAGTGTCGAAGATCAGTCGCGGTGCTTCGGCGGTATTTCCGCTCACGTAAGCGCTCATCGCATAATAAAGACTTCGCCCCGGAACCAGAGGGATGATTACACAGATCACAAATACCGATACGGGCGTATTCATCAATCTGGCTACCACTTCCGAATACATACATACTAAGATAATCGCCAGAAACACAGAAAGCAACATCGACTTTGAATAATACAGGATCACCAAATAGCTTGCCCAGCAGATTCCTCCGCCCAAAGCGGTGAAAAAAATACGAATTCCGCGGAGATTGCTGCGCAGGGAAAAGCCCAGAATGGCCAGAAATGCCCAACAAAACTGCATTAAAGTAAGGCTGTCGAAGGGACGCATCTCAGCTCCACAATTCCCAAAGTTTCAGCATGGCGCCGCTGCCTGCCACGATGCCGATCGTGATGATGATGGCCTCCATGCCCCGTGCTGTTCCGGCCACCAAATCGCCGCTCATTGTGTCTCGGATGGCGTTTACAATCTGCAAGCCCGGTACCAGGATCATTATGCCACCGATGATGATGTAGTCCAAGCGGATAAAGGGGACGTAGATATCCATTACTTTGCTGATTATCACGATCAAGGCTGCGGCCAGAGCATTTAACAAAAAGTTGTTCACCGGCAGGCGCGAGATGTATTTGAGGCTGGCGCTCACCAAAAATCCCATCACAAATGCAATGCCGAATTCAGACCAGGATCCGCCGAACAGCAGGCAGAAAAAACCGCTGGTTGCCGCGCCACTGATGTTTGTGAGCCACATTGGATATGGCTTGTCGCTTATTATTCGCTTCAGTTCCCCGGCAAAGTATTCGTGTTTTGTCAGTCCACCCGTCATCTCATTACAGTCTCCGCTGTAGAGGCAGTTTACTACGCGGCTGATCTCGGTGATTTTACCTAAGTCCATGCGTCGCTGATCGATGCGTTTGATACTGGTGCTCATCTCTTCCTCGCCGTCGCTGATGGTTAGAAAGATGCCGGTGGGTGTTACGAATGATTCGCAATCGGGATAGCCTAATCCACTGCAAACCTTATGGATCATCAGTTCCACGCGGTTTGTAGCGCCACCGCTTTCCAAGATGATGCGCCCGGTTTCCAGCGCCAGTTTCATGCATTGTCGCAGGCTTGTTTTTCCCATCAATCCTTCGTTTCTGCCAGTTCCAGGATTTCTTTTGGCATGCCCAAGATCGCAGCGATGCGAAGGGCGTCCATTGGGGGTTTGCGGTTACTGCGCAAGTGTATCAGGCTGTAGTCCATGGCTTCAGTCAATCCACGCAAACGCTCGTGCAGATCCTCGGATTTGGCGTGATCGGTATTGGCATCGATGCCTTTGATCTGATATTGCCGTATTCCTTTCAGCAATGCGGGCGCAGTAAAGTGGGTGGCAGCGATCGTAGTGTGCTTGCTCTTTGAGAGGTGAGTAATTACTGCAGCGGCAAGGGCTTCACCTTCTCTGGGATTGGTGCCTTTGGCAAATTCATCCAAAAGAAAGAGACCTCGCCCGGCTTGTTTCAAAGCTGCGCAAAATGCCACCAGTTCCGAGCCGAAGGAGGAGAGGTCTTCCGCTTCGCCGGCGTGATTGTAATAAACAAAGTCATAGAGCGGCAGACTGGCTTGTTTTGCCGGCAGAGGAATGGCAAAACGCGCCAGGACAGCGCATTGCGCCATACACTTCAGAATACCTGTTTTCCCGCCCATATTGGGTCCGGTGATCAGATTGGCACCGGTGGAAAAATCCAGATCGAGCTTTTGGTAAGAACGTTTGTGTTCTTGCACAATAAGTTCCAGGGGCAGATTACGAACTTGTTTCAGGCTGATCCGTTTGGCGATCTTGGGGATGCAACAATCGTAACGAAGCGCAAACTCTGCCAGAGCGAAATCCCAACCCAATTCTTTCACACTGGTCACCGCGCGTTTTATATCGTCACAATGGGCTGCGATCCTTGCTCCCAAGTACTCCAGAACACGTTCTTCTTCGGCTTCGATCTTCTTGGCCAAAGTAGCGAGTTCTTGCTTGATACGGTTGGTTTCAGAGCTGTCTGCGAGGCTGAAGGTCAAGTTCGACATATTCTCTCTGCTTAGCTTGAAGTATATGCTGTTCTGTATCTTATGGATCAATTCGCTCTGAGCGCGAGCCAGCACAAACTCCTCTTTCAGATTTGAGATGCCCAGTTCGTTGCGGGCTTCATCCAGAAATGCGCGGCGACCATGCTGAAGTTTGCGGCTCAGTTCCGCGCGGGTTTTGTCCATATCACGCAAAGCCGTGCTGTAAAGCGGAGATAGGCGGAAAGACGGAATTTTGCCGCCCTCGGGATCCAATAAGCGGAAAAGTTCCTGCAAGTCCGGCAGATCATAGGAGGAGATGTCACGGGTTTCGGCAAAGCTTTTTATCTCGCTGTAATGATAGATAAAGCTTTTTAGTTCAAAGAGATCGTGGATGGCGGGATTGCCCTTTTTGCAGACGCTGAAGTTGAAATCCGTGATGTGCGCCAGCAGAACTTGCCATCTTGAACGGGTATCGCAGGCCAGATCCGCCATAAAAGTCTGGCGGCGGCTATACGCAGCAGTGATTTCGTTAAGCTTCAAAGATTGAGAGCCAAGCTTTTGACGCTTTACCGCTTCAAAAAAATCACCCGGCACGGTGATCAATTCGTAAATTTTGTCCAGCCCCAAGAGCCGGTTCTGCAGTTTATTCATCAATATATCCGATCCTTTGTTTCAGATTTTGCGCTATGGCTCTGGATGTCAAGGTAAAAAGGGGGCTTGGCATTCCTCCATGTGTGATCCCGTCCTCAGTATCAATGGCATCCACCCGGTCTTTCCGGGATGTATGGCAGTCGTCATGGTGCCTGTATACTTCGATGTGATCTTCTGTGATTATCAGTGAATTTTCAGTGGATTTCCATCAGTGAATTTTCAGATTTTCAGAAAAATCCAATTCCCAAACTCACTGTCAGCTCTGTAGACAGTGTTAATCAAGTGGTCATCAAGCGTTAATCAAGCGTTAATAATTAACGCTTGATGAAGGCTTGATAAAGAAGTGATGAACGCAATCAATACAGGGCGTGAAATGCTTGACAAAAAACAGCTTACGGATAACTTGCAAAAAAGATGAAAATGTAATAGAAGGTGAGAATATGGCTCTGCTACTAAAAACCACCAGATTCGTAGAATCTCAGATAGATACATTTCTGGATATCGTCAGTGATTCCGCTACCACTTTCCAATTGGCGGTGGAAGACTATTTGGAAGGTCGCATTGAGCAATTTGAAGAGCGTTTGACCCAGATTCGCGATTTTGAACATCGCGCAGACGACCTGAGAGTAAGTATCGAGCGCTTTTTGTATGAGCGCACATTGATACCGGAAAATCGCGGTGATGTGCTGGCAATATTGGAAAATACAGACGAAGTGATTGATAATATGAAGGATTCCTTGTTGCAATTTTCCATCGAAATGCCCGAAATACCGGGAGAACTGAACGATTTGTGGATGCAGACCACCAAAGCGTCGGTGGCGGCAGTAGAGCAACTTGTCTATGCCGTGCGCTCCTTTTTCAGGGATCTTTCCGCAGTGAACAACTATATTCACAAGGTGTATTTCTTTGAACGCGAGGCGGATCACATCGGGGAACGCCTGCGCCGGCAGATATTTGCCATGCAGATCGAGCTTTCGCGCAAGAGTCAATTGCGCTACTTTGCCATACATATCGAAAAGATCTCCGATGCTGCGCAAAATGTATGTGATCGGCTGTCTATCTACACTATAAAAAGGCAATTGTAAGCCGGCATGTTTTTCTTTTATCTATTGAGCGGGCTATTCCTGGGCTGGTCGCTGGGAGCAAATGATACCGGAAACATCTTCGGTGCCGCAGTGGAAACCCACATGCTCAAATTCAAAAAAGCGGCACTCATCGCAGCGATATTCATTACCCTTGGTGCCGTGCTGGAGGGAAGTGGACCCTCGGGCACACTGGGCAGATTGGGCTCTGTAGACGCTTTGGCGGGAGCTTTCACGGTGGCGCTGGCTGCGGCTTTGACAATCACATTGATTGTGCGCATCGGCATTCCTGTCTCCACCTCGCAGACCATCGTTGGTGCGATAATCGGCTGGAATCTGTTTACGGGCAGGCTCACTGATTTTTCGTCGCTTATCACCATCGCTTCATCGTGGGTGATGGCTTTTGTGCTGTCCGCGAGCATTGCGGCACTGCTGTTTTATCTGGTGAGGCCATTTATAAATCGTTCCCGAATGCATCTCCTGGTGCAGGATATGATGATCCGCTATGCCTTGATCGTGGTCGGTGCTTTCGGAGCTTATTCTTTGGGTGCGAACAACATAGCCAATGTAGTGGGAGTATTTGTCCCGGTTTCTCCGTTCAAGGATCTCGCCCTGGGAGCGGGAATCTCGATCAGCGGTGTGCAACAGCTCTATCTTTTAGGCGCGCTCTCCATCGTGGTGGGCATATACACCTATTCTCACAAAGTGATGCGTACGGTGGGAAAAGATCTTTTTCACTTGTCGCCCATCACAGCTTTGGTTGCCATCACAGCGGAAGCGATAGTGCTGTTTCTATTTGCTTCTCGCGGCTTGTATAATCTTTTGCTGAACAGTGGTATGCCCACGATCCCGCTGGTGCCGGTATCCTCCACGCAAGTGATCGTGGGTGCGGTTGTGGGTATCGGGCTGGCAAAAGGCGGGAAAAACATTCGCTACAACATATTGGCACGTGTCTCCTTTGCCTGGGTTGCGGCTCCCTTGATGGCAGCACTCATCAGCTTCACCCTGCTTTTCATCATCCAAAATGTATTCGAGCAAAAAGTATACCAGGCTACCAGCTATATATTTGATAGAAAGTCCATTACCCGAATATCGGAAGAAGGTTTTGATACCGGCGCGTTATCCACCGTGAACGGCAGGACATTCAGTACCGAACGGGATATATATCGGGAATTGAGTGATCAGCATAGCTTGAAACGTGACGAGATGATTCGTGTCATCAAACTGGCGGAGATTCACCATCTGAAAGCAGACTATGAGAAATTGCTGAAAGGCAACATGCATGAAAGCTTTAGCCCGGCTCAGCAAGCGCGCCTGCAGGCAGTGAATGGACGCGAATACAGGCACAAGTGGCAGCTTGAAGCAGATCTGGCCGGTGAGCCGGAATTTTTGTACATCGCGAATGCACAAACTGAGATCGAGAAGAATCATAACCGGATACTGGAGGGTAAATTGAACATATTGTATCGGGCCTTTGCGACTCCCTAAGGTAAATTGTTGTGAATCCTTTTGTAGAAAAGATCATCCCGCTGATAGTGGCATTCTTTGTGGGCGTAAGTGCCAGGAAACTGCGCATGCTGAGCAGAGACGATGCCCCCATTCTCTTGAAATTTGTGCTGAATATCAGCTTGCCCGCGCTCACTATCATTGCCATCCACAACGTTCAGGTGAGCGCCGGTATGCTGTTTATCCCTGTTTTTGCCATGGCAGTGGTGCTGGTGATGTATAGCCTATCCATGCTGGCAAACCGGGTGATGCGACTGCCCAAAGCTATGTTTGGAAGCTTTTTGGTAGGCACGATGATCATGAATACGGCCTACGCGCTGCCATTCTTTCAAGCGGCTTTTGGTGATGAAGGATTGGCGCGGGCTTCGCTGTTCGATATTGGCAATACCTTTATGATCTTCACTTTTACCTATTTCAATGCCATCAAATATGGCGACAATTCCCACACAGACAAGATTGCTTGGGGCAAATTTTTGAAGCTGCCGCCCCTGTATGCGATGTTGATCGCTTTTGTGATCAAGGCATTGGGGATTGGTTTGTCTCCGGTATCGCTTAGTTTTCTGAATCTGATCGGCATGCCGACAACGCCGTTGGTAATGATCGCTTTGGGATTGTATTTCGCACCTCGAAAAAAGAATGTAAGCAAGGCCTTTTTTGCAATATTCATCCGCATGGGACTGGGCTTGGGAATTGGGTACTTGTTAGCATATATCTTTGGCTTGGAAGGGCTTACGGCAACTACAGTGATCGTCTGTTCGGCCTTGCCAATAGGTTTTAATACCCTGATATTCGCGAATTTGGAAAATATGGACCGGGAATTTGCCGCAACTATGGTTAGCTTCTCGATTATAATCGCGCTTATCTATCTGCCCTTGTTGATATTCTTGTTCAGGCCTTAGATCCGGGCTGAACAACGGATCTCTTTGCTCTGATCTGGGCAGTGCTTTTCCGAATATACAACGGTTCCAAATCCGCCAGAGACAGTCCGGAATACACACGAGGCTTCAGGTATGCGGGCAGACTGAAGAGCAATTCTGCTTTTGGCGCCAGCATAAAGTCGGGTGCGTATTCTGCCATAATTCCTTTATCTTCCAGCAACTCCCGCACTTGAGGCACAGCGCTTCCGGTCAAAATGCTACTATTGATATCCCAATCCAGAATGTCTGTGGGGGAGATCACGCGAGGAGAGACAATACAGTTCAGCTTTTCATCAAAAGCAGCAGCATACAGCTCTTTCATCTTCGCATCAATCAGGGTGAGGATTCTTTTGCCGGTGATCAGACAAGGCACAGCTGCCAGCTCCAAAGAGTTGTATCCCAAGACATCTATCCCCCGGGCAAAGGCGATGCCTTTCGCGGTTGCCAGTCCGATGCGCAGTCCGGTGAAAGAGCCGGGGCCCAAACATACAGATATTTCCTCGATATCTTCAGGAGTGAAGCCGCAAAGCTTCATCGCCGAATCGAGAGTGGGCATCAGGGTCTCGCTGTGAGTGATGCGGATGTCAAAAAAGGCGCTGTAGAGCAGGCGTCCTTGGTCGCTGATAGCGATGGATCCTGAGCTCTGAGAGCTGTCTATGGCTAGTTTCAATTTCCCTTGCTGATAAACTCGTCGTAGAGCTGTTCAAAGTGCAGTTTGTGTTTGGCTTCATCGGAGGCCAGTCTGCGAAACAGGGTAGAGATTTCGGGATCGGGAAATTTCATGCTCATCTCCGTATAAAGCTTAAAGGAGTTTTCTTCACGCTTCATCGCTTTGATGAGGATGCTTTGATAGCTCAGTTCCTTTTCATCAGGATCTTTGCTCATGTATTCGCTGATCTTCAGGTTTCGGGTCTTTTGGATGTCTTCGGGATTCACGCCTTTTTTGCGAATGCTCTCAATTACAACTATGTGACCCATCTCCATGTTTTCCAGTTCTTTCAGCATTTCTTTCTGGTCAGCAAATTTGCTTTGGTCTTGCAGTTTCCGATAGAATGCTACAGCTTCTTGTTCACGTTCAACGGCAAAATCCAGGATTTCATTAAATTCAGAGATTGTCATAATTCCTCAACACAGGACTGGGAAATTGATACAAACAAATGCCGGGAAGACTTAGCTTCCCGGCGTTATAGGATTGGTTAATCAAGCGGTTCAAACATGTCTTTTCCGACGCCGCATTCCGGGCAAACAAAATCTTCAGGAAGTTGTTCGAACGGCACGTTGTCGTTCTCAGCAGGATCATAAATCCAGCCACAGGCGATGCATTGATATTTCTGCATGGTTATCCTCCAGGTTTTTAGTAGGTCTCTATGTGTACTTCAAAATAGGCTTGCGGATGATCGCATACGGGGCAAACCTTGGGAGCAAGATCCCCTTCATGAATATAACCGCAATTCAGGCATTTCCAAAATACTTTTTGGTCTTTCTTGAACACTTTCAAGTTCTTCACGTTGTCATACAACTTACGGAAGCGTTTTTCATGTTCTTTTTCCACCTTGGATACCAGTCTCCAGGAGAGGGCGATATCTTTGTATCCCTCTTCCTCCGCGATGTCCGCAAATATCGGATAGAGTTCTGTCCATTCTTCATGTTCTCCGGCGGCGGCATATTCCAGGTTTTTGAGGGTGGCGTTTTCGGTCTCGCTCCAGCCAACGGGATAAGATGCGGTGATGTTTAGCATTTCGCCTTCAATACCTTTTTTCAGCAAGTGGCGGAAGAATACTTTTGCGTGTTCTTTTTCGTTTAATGCTGTTTCCAAAAAGATGTTGGAAATCTGTTCGAAGCCTTCTTTTTTTGCTGTCTTTGCGGAATATTCATAGCGCATTCTGGCTTGAGATTCTCCGGCAAAGGATTTCATCAGGTTTTCTGCAGTTCTGCTATCTTTAAAAGACATTTATTTACCTCCAAGTTTATTCTACGCTTTCCACAGGCCGTGCAGGTTGCAATATTCACGTACTGCTTCCACTTCGGCTTTTTTGACAGGAAATTCTGCCACAGGTGCTTCGCCGGGCTTGAATTCGTGACGATACACTTTCTTTTTTGTAAGTACTTCTACAAATACGATGTAGTGTTTATCTTCCATCGGATGGGGTACGGAACCTACTTCCACTTTGATGGAATTGCCCAGATCGCTTACGACCGGGACGTGTTTTTCTTTTGCCGCGTCAACGGTGTTCTCATTCAAAAGCTTCATCGGTTCTCCGCAGCATACCAATTCACCCTGGCCGCCATAAACGGCTTCAACTGTGTTTCCACATATCGGACAATGCCATACTTGACGTAGTGTTATCATCTTTACCTCCATGATTTTAAGTTCATGAACCAAGTATCCAAAGCTTGGTATCTTTTGTCAATAAGAAATTTGACAATAGCAGCACTAATTGACGTTAAAATCGGCCAACATTGCCTATTGTAGGCTTCACGCAATTTCTATGCATAGGGCACAGTCTCAGCTGAGCTTGGGATATAGCTCCTCGATCCAGTCCCGAGCACTGCTGATAAAGATGTTTCTCAAGTGATACAGAGCCACGGGGTTCAGCTTTCCGCTCCATTCGTTCATAAATATCTTCTTGAATTCCACGGCAAGGCAGAGTACGCGGTCTGGATAGTGATCATGCAGAAAGCGGGGCAAATTTCCACCCGGGAATTTTACGTCGCAGCGCACATCCAGGCTCTTATCGAAAAACACTTGTGAATCAAGCCTCTGTCTCAGATCTTCCACAATAGTATGATACTTCTCCGGCATATTGCTGCGTCCCAAGATGATATCCGGGTTTTCACTTTGAGGATCTGGTTCTGCGTCCGGGCCCCCACGGCGGTGATTGAAGCTGTGAAGATCCAGTACAAACAGGAATGGATGCCTATGTAGCAGTCTGTCTGTCTGATACACTAGGGTGTTGTACCAATCATCATAACTGGAGAGCAGATCGTGGTACAGTGGGTCTGGCAGTTCGCTGATTCTGGTCTGAAGCCCCCAGGCATCCTCAGGTTTCAGATACACACATTTTTCCCTTCTTCGGTTCAGGTCAACCGCGAACCGGCTGGTTTCCACAATCAGGTGATTGCCAAACTGAGCAGCGATAAGTCCGGTGTGGGGGTCTTCTTCACGAAAACGATCTTCAGCGCTGATGCAAGTGAAACGCTTCAAAGCGTCCGGTATTCTGTGACCATTGTGAATGGCGAGTGCCAATACAGGTTCGGAGCTGTTGCCAAGGTTGAACTTTGTCTGTATCATGATGTTATGGTGTAGGTTTCCATCAGTTCCATCAGTTTTTGCAAGATTGCCAGATAGCGCTCTATATCAGCGAGCTCTATGCTGGCACGCTCCAGCCAGATGCCCAGCACGGTCAGATCTGTCTTGCTGATCAGAGCGGCTTGTTCGAAAAGGTCTTTGCGGCTTTGTGGATAGGCCTGATTGCTAAGGAAAAAGAAACCTTTCAGGGCAGGGATCAATGCGCGGATGGACATATGCAAGGTATCGCGCAGGTTTCGGCCGCTCATGCGTCCTTCCAGAATGATCTGCCGAGTAAGCAGCCACTTACTTTTAAACTCGCGTTCCATTTGCAAGCGGACATCCGCGGGGTCGATCTTCAGGTTTGCCAGCAGATCCTCAATTTGCACCAGATTAAAGTTCTGGCTGCTGATCATGTTGATGAATTCCAAAGGGTATGAATCCAGCGAATAGCGGATAAAGCTACGGTTGATGATTAGCGGCAAGTTCAATTTATGTTTGTGAATGTATTTGGCCAGGGGACTGAGCTTTTCCAGCCAGCCGTCGGGGTCCTCGTCCAGGATAATCACCGCGTTGAAATTGTCCCAAAAGTCTTTGTAGATATTTACCTGAATCAGGCGCTCCTTGATGTTGCTGAGCGCGTTCAGCATGCCGACATAAGGATGATTCATTTTTCCTCCTTACAATATTTTGCCATATAGGTGATGGCGCAGATTTTGGCCAGATTGCGGATTCTCCCGATGTAGGCGGCGCGTTCTGTAACGCTTATCACGCCTCTGGCATCCAAAAGATTAAAAGTGTGTGAGCTTTTTAGCAGCATGTCGTATGCCGGATACACCAGATTTTCTCCGATAAGTTTCTGTGCTTCGCCTTCGTATCTGGTAAAAAGGTCAAAGAGCAGCGCGGTGTCTGCAAACTCGAAGTTGTAGGCAGAATATTCCAACTCTCTATGATAATACAAATCTGCATATTTGCTGTTGGCGCTGTAGTCCAATTCCCGATAATCCGATACATCCTGAATATACATCGCCAAACGCTCCAAACCATAGGTAAGCTCCACCGAAACGGGGAAGACATCTACGCTGCCCACCTGTTGAAAATAGGTGAATTGGGAGATCTCCATGCCATCCAGCCATACTTCCCAACCCAGACCCCAAGCTCCCAAAGTGGGGGATTCCCAGTCGTCTTCCACAAAGCGGATATCGTGTTTTTCCAGCTCTATTCCTATTGCTTTCAGGCTCTTGAGATACTGCTTCTGGATATCATCCGGGCAAGGCTTGATGATCACCTGAAACTGGTAATAATGCTGGAAACGATTGGGGTTGTCCCCATACCGTCCGTCTTTTGGTCTGCGACAGGCTTGAGGGTAGGCGATAGCGGTGGGCTTTTCTCCCAAGGCACCGAAAAAAGTAGCCGGATGGAATGTGCCGGCCCCCATTTCGATGTCGTAAGGCTGAATGAGGTCGCAGCCCTTTTCCGCCCAATATTCTTGAAGGCTTTGGATGATCTTTTGAAATTTCATTTTATTTTCCTGTTAGTTTCTTACAATCTTTTTTCAGCTTGATGAGGCCGTTTTTGATATCCATCAGTTCTCTGGCGATTGCCGGCATAGCCGCGTTCACCTGTAACTTTTGTTTTGCCACCGCCTCTGCCCGCAGCTCCTGCCTCATTTCTTTGTCTTGCCGCAACTTCTGTCTGGCGCCTTCGATGGTGTAGCGCTGGTTGTATAGCATATCCTTGATCTTCTTCAGGGTTTCAATCTGCTGCAGATTATAACGGCGTTTATGGCCGCTCTTTTTGGGGCGGATGGCGGGAATCTCTACTTCCCAATAGCGTAGAACATGAGGTTTTACATCCAATAGATTACTTACTTCGCCAATACTGTAATAATGCTTGGTCATAGGGCTCTCCTCGGAATAATGAAGCTAAATATGGTCAGGATTGCCGTGAGGCACACAAAAATCCAGGGATAGGGGTAGATTTTATGATAAAGTGGGATCACATCGCAAGTGTAGAGTTCAGCGTCGATATTGGTTCTTCCAAACAGCGGCGCGGAGTTCAGGATTTCCCCCTTGGGATTCACAATTTGGGATATGCCGGTGTTTGCACAGCGATATATCTGAACGCGAGATTCGATCGCTCTGAATTTGCTCATAATACCGTGCAACCAGGGTCCGTATGACGTGCCAAACCATGCGTCGTTTGTGATGTTCACATGAAAATCCGCCTTGGGATGCTCTTGGCTGTCTGAATTGAAATTTGCCCGCTGCATATAGTGCGGGAAGGCCAGTTCATAGCAGATGGAGGGAGAGAATTCTTTGCCACCAAAGGCATAACGCGGAATCTTGGTGCCAAATTCCCAGTTTGCCTGGCCAAACTGGAGCTTCCACAAAACAGGGAATATATCCAGCCACAGCATCCTTTCGCCCACCGGGACCAAAACATTCTTGTAGAAGAGTTCTGGCTGATGCGGGTAAGGATGGAACAAGGCCGCGGCGTTGTAATATAAATGAGTCTGAGGATGATCCGCCGGCGCTTTTTCCACATGAGGGAAGCCGGTGAAAATGCTCAGTTGATTACTGTTTAGAATGTCGATCAGATCGCTGTAAGCTTGGTCTGAAAGCATCAGATAGTCCGGTATGGCGGCTTCGGGATAGATCAATAGCTCAGTACCGTTTTGGGCAGCCTTTGCACTGAGCTCCCTATAGACCTCTATTATCTCCCGGTATTTTTCGATGTCCCATTTCTCGTCTTGCTCTATTGAAGGCTGCATTACGCTTATTTTCGTGCTATGACGCGTGATAGGCAAAGAGCGTAAACGATACTCTCCATAAGCCAGCCACATTATAAAACACAAGACTATAGCGATAAGGGAGCGCCATTTGCCCAGCGAAAGCTGAAAGACCAGATAGTTTATACTGAGTATCAGCAGTGCCAGCAAGCTCATGCCGCCAAGATCAAGAGCTTGCAAGAGACCGGTGTAATCCGCCAGTGAATAGCCCACATTCCACCAGGGAAAGCGCGTTTCTCCAAAGTTTTGCAGGTATTCAAAACTGATGAGTGCGCACACAAAGATCGGATAGGTAAGCGCAGCCGATCTATGCCGGACCTGTTCAATGATCCAGAATACGATCAGATAGAACAGGGTAAAGATCAACCAGATCCCCAGCAGTCCGCCCGGAGTCACCAAGCCTATCCAGTAGAATACGATGGCGATCTGCGCCAGGCTGAAGATCAGAACCGAGATCAGGTTTTGCTTCAGGGTGTGTTTGCCCTGTTTAAAGTAAAACAGCAGCGGCACAAAAGCCACAAACACCAACCAGCCCAGATATAGGGGCAGTCGGGAAAGGCTGAGCAAAATCCCCGCAAGTAGGGGAAGATAGTAGGTTTTAAAGAACCTCAGCATAATCCAGTTTCAAGAGCCGTACCTGTTTTCCCACCACAATCGCGATGGTGTCGCCACAGATGGTCATCAGTCCCATTTCTCCGGTCATTGGCAGCCAGGCCGCACTCATCTTGCTGATCAGTGATTCGTTGTTCAATCCAATAGCGTTGTTGTAGGTATCGTATACCAATTGTCCGCTGTCTACGGCTATCTTCTGCCCCAAGCTGGAAAACAGGGTGTTTTCAGCTTTGTTGTTGTCGTATGCCACTACATAATCTTTGTTGGCATAAAGCATATCCACATGGCTCAATTCAAACTTGCCGAAACGGTATAATTCCGAGCCCTCCAGCAGATCGTAGGCGATGATTTCTGAACCCGCGGCGTCGTAGATAAAGATGTTCTGGTTATTGCCCAAAGCCATCTTTGTGGGTTGTTGCACATAGCTCAGTTCCATCTCGCCAATCATCTTTCCGTCTGGATTGAATTTCTTTACGATCTTGGCCACAGAATCCAGCACGAAGATATTGCCGTCCTGTGCCATGGCAAAATCTGCCAAACTGCGGAAGTTTGTGCTCAGGCTTCCCATTCCCCCGATAGTGTTTTGCCGTTTACCATCGCGCCAGAATTCGATTTCCTGGTTCCCGGCTAGTAGGGCATAGAGGGTTTTTGTCCCGGGATGGTAATAGGCTTTTTGCACTGTTTTTTCAAAGCTAACGGTTTCGTACAGGGTGAAGGTGCTTATCTCCATGGGAAGGCCCTTTTTGGAGGCGGAACAGCCCAATAAAGTAAGCAGCAGAAGAAGAAAGGCAATGTTTCTCATATCTCAAGCTCCTATTATTTGCAGGTCTTTCAATTTTCCCTGGATGGTGGATTTGTTGCCAAACTTATTGTATTCCAGAGTATAAGCGATGTTTATAATGCTGTTCTTTTTCAGCAAAGTGAGGTAATCGCCCAGATTGTATCCGATCAGGTCCAGGGCGATGCCATCCTTTTGCACTTTCAGCTTTAGATGATTTCTGCCCACGTTATAAGGATAGTTTGCCACGCTTACCTCACGAGTCATAAAGATCGGGCGCAGGTTATCTGGCCCAAAGGGGGCAAATCTTTCCAAGCTGTCCAAAAGATACTCATTGATATCGTAAAGTTCTATCTCGTGATCGATCACCAGGGGAGGCTGGATCTGCTCCAACTGCAGGTTATCCGCCACATAGCGGGAGAGTTCATTCTCAAAGCGATCCAAATACTCTTGATATATGGTGAGTCCCACGGCGTATTTGTGACCGCCAAAACTGTGTAGATTGTGCTCTGTATGCTGCAAGGCGGAAAAGAGGTCAAAATCCGCCACAGAACGTCCCGATCCGCTACCAAAGCCATCCTTGAACGAGATCATGATTACGGGCCGGTAATACTTCTCCACCAGCTTGGAGGCCACGATCCCGATCACACCCTGATGCCAATCGTCCGAAGATACGATCATGCAAGGTGTGTGCGCCATATTTTTATATTTCTTTTCGATAATTTCGCAGGCTTCGTGGAAGGTCTTCTGATCTTCCTGTTGACGTAGAGAATTGTCGCGTTCGATCATCTCAGCCAGCTCCATGGAGTGTGTTTCGTCCGTGGAGATCAGCAGTTCCACTGCCAGGGCGGCACTACCCATTCTTCCCGCGGCATTGATGCGCGGTGCAATGCCAAATACTATATCCGTGGTATCCAGGGTCTTCTGATTGAGACCGCAGAGTTGGATCAAAGCATTCAATCCGAGGTTTTTCATCTCGATGAGATGTTGCAATCCGATGGAGGCAAAGATGCGATTTTCGCCGATCAAGGGAACGATGTCTGCGATCGTACCCACAGCAACCAGATCCATGTATTTCAAGACATTTTCTGTGCTGTCAATGCCCATTTTATTGTAAACCGCCATCAGGAGCTTGTAGGCCACACCCACTCCGGCAAGATGTGGGAAGGGGTATTTGCAACCGGGTATCTTGGGATTGATGGTGGCCAGGGCCGGGGGCAATTCTGCCTTGGGATTGTGATGATCGGTGATGATGATCTCCATTCCCAAATCCCCAATGGCTTTGATTTCTTCCAGAGCGTTCACTCCGCAATCTACGCTAACGATCAGCTTGCTGCCGTTTTCACGCAGTTGGTCCAAACTGCCCAAAGACAGCCCGTAACCGTCGATCATGCGATGGGGTATGTAGAAATCGATGTTTGCTCCGATGCGCTTCAGGCCCAGATACAAGAGAGCTGTGGCAGTGGTGCCATCCACATCATAATCTCCGTAAATGGTGATCACTTCGTTTTGTTCCACTGCCGCCAGGATGCGCTCCACGGCAATCTCCATGTCTTCAAACAGGAAGGGATCGGTGATCTGAGAAAGATCCGGATTGAAGAATTGATCGATTTCCTCTGCCCGTTGCAAGCCACGCCGATAGAGTAGCTCCGCGATCAGATCGCCGACCTTCAATTTTGCACTTATGCTCCGTATAGCCTCTACTTCCTCAGCATTCAGACCCGGTGGGATGAGCCACTTTTTGTCCATGCTTTATCCTTTATTCATTTTATTTATTATCAATGCAATAGAGCCATTATTCAGCGGTTGATTCTGATCTCTTTTGTACTATCTCCAATTCTCGATGCTGATTCCATAGCTCATTGAATGTCATTAAATCGAGGCGGTCAAAACTTGTAAAGAAATATTTGGTATCATCGGGGGGGGGGGATTAGCTTTTAGTTTATTTGGGACCCGGCGCGAGCTTGATCTGGCAACAATCCATCTACACATCGGCTTAGAACCGGGCGTGAAGCTCATACCCGGACGTGGCCGGGGTCATGCGCCGACGCAAAGAGATACTAAATCTCTTGCCAAAATCCTGACAACAGTAAAGCATGTGCAGAATTGATATCTGTATATAAATCAAGGAAATGTAATGATAAACACCCTATATTCCACAAAGCTATTCTGGCCGCTTTTGGTCACATTTGTCTTGTTGAATGGTTTTGACGCCCATTCCACCTATCTTGTGATGCGTCCTTACCACTATCATCGAGAGCGCAATCCGGTGGCCCGCTGGGCTTTTCGCAGGATGGGAATACCCCGGGGGATCATTGTATTCAAGATGGTGCTTTTGGCCATCCTGATCCCCGCTATGATCTTCTATTCCTGTCACGATGTATTCATCATAAACATCGTACTTCTGGTAAGTAACTTGATATTTCTGGCAGTTGTGATGCACAATTACAGAGTATATCGAAAAATCCATAAACAGGTCGAAATATGAAAAAAGTAAAACTTGTATTGGGCGGCGGTTCTGCTTACGGCCTGGCCCACATCGGCGTGATCAAAGCGATCAAAGAGCAGTATGAAGTAAGCTCCGTGATCGGTACTTCCATGGGTGCCATCATCGGTGCCTGCCTCGCCTGCGGTTATGAGGCAGAGGAAATGCTGGATCTGGCAGAAGATGTGTCCACTCTGGAACTCTTCAATCCCCTCAATCTGGATTTTTCTCGCAGTGGAATTTTTGACGGCAAAGCTATATTGAAGAAGTTTGAAGACTGGACCGATTCGCGTGTGATAGAGAATGCGAATATTCCATATATAGCAGTTGCTTACGATCTCACTCGTCAGGCCAGCATTCTGATCGATAAGGGCTCTATGGCGGATGCCATGCGTGCTTCCAGTTCCTTGCCTTTCATATTTTCCCCTCACGAATTGGGCGACTATCAGTTTGTGGACGGTGGGGTGTCTCATCCCCTGCCTCTGGCCTTTGCCGATGAATTGCCGGGAGACATCATCATCGCGGTGAACGTCCTTCCTCACGTAGCAAATCAAGCCGAGCGCTACAGAGCTAACAAGGCCAAAGCACCCAATAAATTGCTGCGCTATGATGTTTTCATGCAATCTCTGATGCAAAACCAGGGTTTTATGGCCATTCAAAGCATTTTGGACCTGGAACCGGACATCCTGGTTGACGCTCATCAGCCGAAACTGGGCTTCACGGATCTCAAAAAAGCACGAGAATTCTTCGACTTTGGCTACGAGCAAGCCCAAGGGGCCATCTCAGATCATACTCAGCCGGATTTTGCCCCAAAGCTAAGGGCCAGCTACGAGCAGTTTCTCTCTCGTTTCATTCATAAAAGCCGTTGATATAATAAGCCTTTATCTCAGTTTTGTTATCTTGCGGAACAAGCTGCCTGATTCTGCTTTCATTTTTAGCAGATATATGCCGGGTGAGAGTTCGTGTCCTCTATTGTCACAGCCATCCCATTCCAGCTCCCACGAGCCTTGCTTCTGAGCGCCTTTCTGCAGCTCTCTCACTTTTTGACCGCGTAGGTTGAACACCGCTACGGCCACCACTTGTTCCTTCGTGCTGGCACATTGTATAGCGATCTTGTCGCCAAAAGGATTGGGCCCGGCTTTCAGGTTGATCTGTGGGGCAGACGCTATCTGCAAGTCTGCATTGGCGCTGGACACCTGAATATTCCATATGGCATCAAAGGCAATGCTGTCGGAAGAGGCTATATTGCAGCGCAAAGTATGATTCCCGCTGCTGAAAGTGCGTTCGATCATAAACATATCGTCCGGTAATAGCTCGTCGTTCAAGTACCATGTATAATTCAGAGTAGCTTCGCTTGTATAAGCTTGGGTTACAAACATCTGCATGGTGTTGGCTTCGATCTGTAGCGTTTCTTCCAAAGAGGGATAAAACTCCAGTAAATGCAGATCCAGCATGCGCAATTGGAAGATATTTACCGGAGTGATGGGGCGGTCCTGGGCATTGGTGGGCACAGATCCTATGGCCATCACGTTTTCCAGTCCTTCGATAATTCGGCCAAATACGGCATAGCCGCCGTCCAAATGAGGCTGTGGAGCCAGGGTAATGTAGTATTGGCTCCCTGCGCTGTTTGGAGCGGATGTGCGCGCCATTGCCAACACTCCGGCACTGTCGTGCAAGAGATCGGGATGAAACTCATCCTGGATATTGTATCCGGGCCCGCCCGTTCCTGTGCCATTGGGACATCCATCCTGGATCATAAAGCCTTCGATCACCCGATGGAAGATCAGATTGTTGTAAAAACCATCGTTGGCAAGATCTCGAAAATTGAGTGCTGTGATGGGGACCAGTTCGTCATACAACTCCGCGCTAAAGCTGCCCAACGACGTGTGCCAGCGGGCAAATATGCGCCCCTCAGACAGCACCGGTATCAATACAATTGCCATTATGCAAAACAATCTAAGTGTAAATTTCATTATCGTCTCCAAAACATCTGTATTCATTATCTCTTTGCACAAAAAGCTATCAAGCAATTTCGGTCAATTTTTTTTGTAAGGATTCAGCCATAGGCTATAGTAGACTGTTCAAAAATCTCTACAGCATTACGTAGCTTTCCCTGTATTTATGGAGCAAAGCAGGTTAGATGGTTTTATACGAGCTTTTCTGGGCAGATCTGGGAGATCCGGCGGATTGCCGCGAGCGATCTTTGGCTCATCAGTTCCCGCTTCAATTTCTTATCCCGGATATTGCTGTCCAGAGCGGGGAGGATGCCAAAATTCGCGTTCACAGGTGAGAACTTGCCTTTTTCGGGGATGTTGATGAGTCTGCGCCAGAGCTGCCCCATAATGCTTTCTTCCGGTAGGATGCTTAGTTCATTCGCCACTATTTTGGCGATCATAAGGCCGCTGGCGATGCATTCCATATAGCCTTCCACACCGCTCAGTTGCCCTGCTACCCACACATCCGGGCGGACTTTCAGGCTTAGTAGCGGATTCATTATCTTGGGGGAATTCAGGTAGGAATTGCGATGGATTGAGCCATAGCGCAGGAAAGAGGCGCTTTGCAAGCCGGGGATCTGTTTGAATACGCGCTTTTGCTCCGGATAGCGTAGCATTGTTTGGCATCCGACGAGGTTGTAAGCGGTGAAATCTTTATTTTCTGCCCTCAGTTGCAGCACGGCAAAAGCTTTCTGGCCCGTGGCGGGGTTTTCCAGGCCCATAGGCCGCATCACGCCATGGCGCAGGGAATCTCTTCCTCTTCGGGCTATTTCTTCGATGGGCATGCAGTTCTCGTAAAAGCTGAATTTATCGCCGTTGAAGAATTCATTTTCAAATTCATGCGCTTCATGCTTTTCGGCCGATAGCAGGGCATCCACAAAATCATAGTATTGTTCTTTTGTAAACGCGCAATTCAGATAGTCGGCTTCTCCTTTATCGTAGCGTGCTTTGGCATAGACGGTGTCCATATCGATGGTATCGGCATCGATGATTGGAGCGATGGCATCAAAGAAAAAGAGTTGATCTTCACCCAGAAGCTTTTGCAGATGGCGCATCATGGCATCGGAAGTGAGAGGTCCCGTAGCCAGGATCACCTTACCCGAAGGCAGGGTGGTGGCTTCATCCCGGATGATCCGGATATTGGGCATGTTTTCTATGTGTCGGCTCACGTTTTGGGCAAAAAGTTCCCGATCCACAGCCAGGGCATGCCCGGCGGGTACTTTTGACTGTTCGGCAATGTCTAGCAGGATAGATCCCAAAAGGCGCATTTCCTCTTTCAGGAGTCCGGCACCGGTATCCAGACGGACTGATTTTAAACTGTTGCTGCATACTAATTCAGCAAAGAGAGAGCCGGTGTGGACTTCTGTGTTGCGCCGGGGGCGCATCTCGATCAGGCGCACTTCAAAACCTCGGGTAGCCAGTTGCAGGGCGGCCTCTGAGCCTGCCAGTCCCCCTCCGATTATGCTGATGGCGGGGCTCACAATTCCCGCTTGATCATCGTGATATAGCCATCCAGATCCTTGAATCCCAGTGCCTTGTAGAGATGCCGTGCTGCCGGGTTGTCCCGATGTACTTCCAGTTTTGCCTGATATCCGGTATGCTTGGCGATGTCCAGAGCTTCGCGCAAGAGCTGTTTGCCGATCCCTTCATTTTGCCGGGAGGGTCTTACTGCCATATGATGGATGTAGAGTCTGCGAAAATCGTGGTTTACCCACAGTGCTCCGATGATATCGTCACCTTCTTGGGCGCAGATGATGGTTCCTGTGTTTTGCAATGAATGTGTGATGGCTTCCAAGCTATCTGCCCTGGCGGGATTGGTGATGCCGGTATCCTGCCACAAGCGCATTATTTTGGTATAGATATTTTCAGACAGGCTATGATACTGTTTGATAATCATCAAATGGATTTCCTCATGAAGATTTCGGGATCCCGGGTAAAGCGGTATACGCTATCGTATTCCAATTGATACAGGATTGTCGCTTCATCGTCAACCATCATATAGTAACGCTTGTTGGTTGTTTCGGCGATGTTCAATTTCTTTGTATTACCTTGCACATCGGTGATCCACACGGTGCAGAAAGGATTTTCAAAGGCCTTCATCAGCTCGGGATCGTCTCCGCTTTCAAAGGTATAGGTATTCATATTTTGCAGGATGCTCACGATTTTGGTGAGGGCAAAATTGTATGGTGCCACTTCAAAGTCGTGTTTGGCGTCTTTATAAAACCATTTTCCCCTATCAAGGCGAAGGGTAAATTCGTTTTTGCGGTGTTTGCTGCGAATTTCGCTGATCTCATCTTCCCAATATCGTACTATCATGGGGTCTCGCCAATTTATGATGATCGGAGCAAAACGTTGCACTATGCTGTTTTGGGTCTGATACACCACCGTGTCTCCTGCGACCCGGAAATAGTCCCAGGCATTGCCGATGTTTCCAAAGATCAAGTGTTCTTGTTTATCTTTGGCACTGAGGCGGACGTGAGTGCCTTGTTGATCGTCCAGTTTGTAACGTTCCAGCGTGCCCCGGCTTGAGCTGACCGGTGTGATGGAGTAATAGCCGCTTACCACCTTTCGGAAAAAATCGTTTACCATAAGCGTATCTGCTCGCCACAGAAAAGGTTGGGTTACTTTCCAGACATCGTCTTCGAGGATCATATCCACTCTGGCCTCGGAATCCCAAATCTCGATTTTTTCGATTTCTCCGGATTCTAAAGTTACTAGGTCTTCTCGTTTTTGAATCGGTTCTTTGCTACGCAGCAAGAAATACGCGGCGATCAGCACGACAAGTATTATCAGAGGAATAAGTCTAGATTTCTTCATTGATGAGCCTCAATCTAAGCTTGCGTCGATATGCCAGCCACAGCCCGGTGACAATTAGTATCAGCGGCGCCAGCGCGATGGCAATGACCTTTGTGATCAGTTTGATGTTGTTTTCTATGATGTCCAGATCTCCCCAGACGATATTGTGTTGCTTCATATAGCTTCGGACGTTAATCCGCGATTTATGTAGATGGCGGTTGCGAATGCGGATCATGGATTCACGCCCGCAGACATAGTCCAAGGCGTTGAAGATCACGTTTGTTCGATCACTATATGCCGGGTTGTCCGGTTCGATCACCAATTCCTTGTCCGCGAAAAGGATCACTCTGCCGTTATCTATCTCCTGAACGAAATTGGGATCGTTCTTTGCCAAATCCGTTTCCGTGAACCAACTGCTCAGTTTCCCTTTTATCAAGGCGGCGGTTACGATTGGACCCGCAGCAAAATCTTCCAATTCGGGATTGTAAAAGAGGTCTTCACTCATTTGATATTCAGGGGATTTCATCCAGCCGGAGTACTGCGAACTGCGCAGGATGATCTCATGCTCCAGATTGGGTTTATCCACAAAGCTGATGCCGCTGGCGAGATAGAGAATGATGTTCTCCATATTCTGGGAGATGGGGTGCTCACTTCCTTGCATGATGGGATACATGGGGAAGCTGGCCATTCTGCCTATTCCCATCTGGCGTTTGTCGGAATTCATGTCCAAAACCACGTCGTCTGAAAGGCGCAAACCATAATGTTCCAGCATCTTTGGCACATTGTTCTGTAAAGGGAAGAGGTGTGATCCATCTGTGTCCACTTTGTCTTGCAGAAAAATCACATTTCCGCCCCGCATCAGGTATTGATCAACGTTGTACATCCATAGTTCGGGTAAAGTACGTGCGCTGCCGGTAAATAGCAGAGCGTCCACATCTTCAAGTGGTTTCGAGAGATCGGCGTCGATGGGGATGAAGTTGCTGCGCAGTTTTTTTTCAAAACTGCGAGTATCAAAGTGGAAATAAGTAGTATCTTTGAAAACAGCTACCCTAGGCAAGTTTTGCGATGAGAGGCTCTGGATGCGTGTGGTCATCTCATATTCCAGTCTGGGTTCGATTCTGGGGCTTAGGTTCAGGGATTCCACCCGTCCCCGGTATTCAAAGATCAAGCCAAAAAAGACTTCCTTGTTGGTTACCTGGTCGTTTTCGAAGATACGGAATTGCATGGCGCCTAATCCGCTGCCATAAGCCATATGTTGCAATTCTTCACGGCTGGCCGGTCTTATCTCTTCAAAACGGAATTTGTTTCCGCCCGCGCTTTGAAATTCGGCCAGAAGGTCTTTGGTATAGCGCTCCAATGTATTCAATTCCGAGGGTAAATCGCTTGAGGAGAGTATCTTTACCAACATCACATCTTCAAGATCACGCACCAGATCCTTGCTGATCTTACTGAGGCTGAAAGCCCGATCCCGGGAAAGATCCAGTCGATATGTAAGCTGTGAACTGATCAAGAGTAAGGCTATGACAATGCCGATGCGGATGCCATGCGAACCTATGATGCCAAATTTCTTGTTCATCTAGCGCTCCTGCATCATGTTTCTGGATTGGAGGTTCAATTCTGCCAGTGTGGCAAAAATGACGATCACGGCTATGAAGAAGAGCAGATCACGCAGATCGAACACCCCCTTCATAAAACTGGAGAGGTGATAATCAAAAGTGAAGTATTGCACGTATCTCACCAGAGATAAAGGCACCAGAGCCATCAGGTAACGTATCACATAGATGCTGCCGCCGATGAAGAATGCAATCACAAATGCTAGAACCTGATTTGAGGGTAAGCTGCTGGCGAAAACACCGATACTTACAAAGGCAGCGCTCAATAGCATCATACCAAAGAATCCCAGGATTATGGCATTATAATCTATATTCTGCCCAAATATCGCGACTATTATGAGCGGGATCACATTGAAGATCATCATGGTAAAAACTTGCATGAAAGCAGAGAGGATCTTGCCCCAAATCACATGGCTGAGCCGGATCGGCAAGGTGCTGAGTAGCTCGATGGTTCCGCTGCCGCGCTCCCGAGCTATGCTGCCCATGGTGATGGCGGGTATGAAGAATACAAAGAGCAGATGCTGAAAGGTATACAAAGCTCTCAATTCCGCCAGCCCCACCTTGAAAACCGTGGTTGCAAAAAAACTGCCGCTGATGACCAGAAACAGTACAAACACTATGTACGTGGTTACGGAGCGCATTGCCAATTGATATTCTTTGCGGGCGATGGTTCGGATTGCGTTCATTGTTCATCTCCCCGGCTGTCCTCGGTATCAGGATACAGTTGCTTAGTTTCAGGCTTGTTTTCCGCTTGTAATGTCTGTCCTTTTGTGAGGTTGAAAAAAATCTCTTCCAAGCTGATCTGCTTCGTATAGAGGCTCTCGATTAACCAGCCGTTTTCGCTTACATAGCGGGATAGATCATGTTTGATTGAGCTATCTGCCGGGCATCGCAATTGCAGCTTGCAATGCGTGTCGTCGAGTTCCATAGCTATCAATTCCAGCTCCGGATGATAATCCAGAAATTCTTGCAGGTCGATGTCTTCACCTTCCAGTTCCAGCCGTATTTCCTGATAATCGTTGAAGTACTTGTTCAGGTGGTCGATCTCGTCGTCCACTATGATCTTACCGTTGTTTATGATCAAAACTCTATCGCACAAGGCTTGAACCTCTTGCATGATGTGGGAAGACAGGATCACGGTCTTCTCCAGTCCCAATTTGCGGATCAAGTCCCTTATCTCGATGATCTGGTTTGGATCCAGGCCGCTGGTGGGTTCGTCCAGGATGAGGATATCGGGATCGTGCAATATTGCCAGAGCCAAACCTACCCTTTGACGGAAGCCCTTGGACAGGGTTCCGATCTTCTGATGCAGTACGCCATTGAGGCCGCAATTCGCGCTCACATATTGACTTCGTTCACGGAATCTGGCCGGAGGCATTTTGCGCAGATCGGCTACGTATTTCATCAATTCCATTACCAGCATATCTTCGTAGAGGGGATTCTGTTCCGGCAGATAACCGATCTTCGCGCTGGTATCGATTGGGTCTTCATAGATGGATTTGCCATCGATGAGGATGCTGCCACTATCCGGTTTCAGATAGCTCACCATCATGCGTAAGGTAGTAGTCTTTCCAGCACCATTGGGACCCAGAAAGCCTGTGATGCTACCATTGTTCACGCAAAAGCTGATATTGTCCACGGCGCATATAGAGCCGAAAGAGCGGCATAGATCTTTTATTTCAATCATGCAGTAATATTCTCCGTGTTTTAGAAAAGAGGCATCTTTGTGGCGTTTTCGGGTTCGGTCAAAAGAATAATATCATTCTCCTTCAAGCCGGAAATCACCTCAACCATCTGAAAGTCGTTGGCTCCCAAGCTTACAAGCGCCGTAGGGGGCATAGTGCTTTCTTTCTTTTCCGCACTGCTTGCGCCGGAGCTATCTTTCAGATACACGATGTCCTGATTCTTATCATCTGCAAAAACCGCTCCAATTGGAATAATAAGTACGTTTTCTCGCGAATCGCCCAAGATGCTGATCTCTGCCGTCATTCCCGGCATAACCTTGTCTCCACGGGCGTTAATGCTTATTTCTACGGGGAATACCTTGGCACTGTTTATGGTGACTGCTTTGGGAGATATCTTGTCGATCCGGCCTTCAAATTCCTCATAGGGCAAAGCGTCCAGCTTGATGCTTCCTGTTTGTCCCACTTTGAATTTAACGATGTCAACTTCGTTGATATTTGAGCTTACAATCATGTGATTCAGATCCGCAATTTGCATGATGACAGTACCTTCGCCATAGGTATTCAGGCTGGAACTCACCATCTCCCCTTCATTCACATTGCGCTCTATCACGGTGCCGGAAGTAGTAGCATACATGTGGATCACGGTACCGGGGACGTCCAAATCGCGGATCATATCGTACTGACGGCTGGCCTGGGCGTACATTATTTCTGCTTCTTGCAGGGCGTCTGCCGCTTTATCGTACTCTTCCTCAGAGATGTACTCCATCTCTTTCAGACGGCTTTTATCGGTGAAATCCTTGCGAGCTTGTTCCAGACTCAATTCGGCTCTTTGCAGCGCGGCTTTGGTGTTGAAAAGAGTGTTTGCCTGATTGTAGTCTGGTTCGATATCGGCGATGATGTCTCCCATATTCACGGTGTCGTTTTCATCCACGTAGAATTTCACTACTTTGCCCGATACCCGGGATTTTTGAGACACAATAGTCTTTGGTTGCACTTCCCCGGTGATCTCCGTGCGGGCTTCGATATTGCCATATTTCACGGTATAAGTATTTGTCTCAGTCGAGTCTGTAGACGGGACCTGAGTGGATTTTTTCCGGCAGGTGGAAAAGCCGATGATGGCTGCCACGATCAGCACGATAATCAGGATTATCAGGATCCGCTTTTTACGCATAATTCCTCTCTTCAATGAAATGGCATAATAGTAGTTACACGACAATTCGGGGCAGCAAAAATGTCAATCAAAAAGCCTCGGTTGCCGGTGATGTTAGCTTTGTCATGGTTGATTGGGAAGGTTCTCTACCATTGCTGATTGCCGTAAATCAGCCAGGTTCCGTTGGAACGGAAAAAGTATGAAAAGTATCCGCTGTCTTCCGGTTCATTGAAGGTTACGTTTTCTATGCTGGACCGGTAGTGATCCCGAGTGTGTGCCACCGCGTAATCTCCATTTATGTCTATGAAGATGACCTCGATTTCCAAGAGCTGAAAGCGGTCGCGGCGGCGGTTGATCTCTTCGTTCAGATGATAGGATATTTTTCCATTGTGGCGGTATTCCTGATGTACGTGATCCATGATACCGAAGGTGTTGCCCAGGTTGAAATCCATTGAAACATCGTATAGTATGTCGCGGATCTCTTTCTGGGAGAGACTTTCTTCGTTGTCCAGATCACAACTCAGCAAGAATAGGCTGAGTAACATGATTATGGCAAAGGAGGCTTTCATCATGTCTTTTCTAGTACGGCGAGGGTCTCGATATGCCAGGTATTGGGAAACATATCGAAGCCGCTGAGGCTGAGGAGATTATACCTACCATCATGCATCAGGATCTTGAGATCTCGCGCCAGACTCATGGGTGAACAACTGAGATATATAATACGGGGGATGCCGGCTTTTCGGATGTTCCACAAAGAGCTTTCGGGAACCCCGCTGCGGGGCGGATCCAGAATGATGCAATCCGCTGTAAAAGTAGCATTTAGTTCTTCAAATTTCTGTTCGAATTTGCCACAGACATATTTTGCCCGGTCAAATCCGTTGTTTTCGGCATTCTTTTTGGCGTCCTGCACGGCTTCCGGGATCTCTTCAATGCCCAATAATTCTGAAATCTCGCCGGCTATGCCCAGACCGATGGCGCCGATTCCACAATAGGCATCGATCACCTTGTAATCCGGCTTCACCCAGGCACGCATGGCACACAGGATTTTCTCCATGCAGCCGCTATTGATCTGCCAGAAGCTCTTGTAATTGATCTCAAAACGAATGTCTGAAAGAATGTCGTTGAGATAGCTTTTGCCATACAGCAGCTTGTCTTCTTTACCCAAGATCACGTTGGTCTTGTCCCGATTGATGTTTTGCACAATGCCGCAAATCTGAGGGAAAGCGCTTGTGATGCCGTGAACGATGGTTTTGGAAAATGGCAAACGTGCACTCCGGCACACCAGAATCAGCAGGATTTCGCTCTGATCTCGGTTGCAACGCAGGCCGATGTGACGCAGACAACCGCTGTGATCAAGCTCATTGTAGGGCTCCACTTTTGCCTTTTGGCACAATTGCATTAAGGTTCCGGCAATATCGTCAAATACGGGCGGGTGATTCAGACATCTCTCATGCGGCACGATACTGTGGCTGTAGCGGGCATAGATGCCATAGGATTGTAGCCCGACCGGCATAAACACCTTATTGCGGTAATTTCGATCCAGTTCCGATGCTTCCATCCCACCGTATACATCGAGTTGATCCTTGAAAAGCTCACGTAGCAGTATATCTTTGTATTGCAATTGGGTATGGTAATCTAACATCAGCCAGTCACAGCCGCCGCAGGGTTCATCAGCTTCGAAAGCCTCGCAGCCGGATGGGATCACTCCGGGGCCACGTTCAAGATACTTTGTTACCTTGGCAAAGGCATGATCTTTCTTGTTCAGATAGATTTGGGCGTCCACTGTGTCTCCGACGGCGGTGTTTGCCACAAAGATCGCTTTGCCATCATGGAAGCCTAGGCCCATACCGCCCATTGCGATCTTTTCTATCTTCAGGTGTTCGATATACATCAGATATTCCTCAAGCGCTCAATTCTGTCGCTGATAGAAGGGTGAGTAGCAAACAGAGATGCGGTTTTCTTGCTGTTGATTTTGGCCATAGCAAAGCTATCCTGGCGTTTATCCGGGTTATAATGGCGATCGATCTTTACCAGTGCAGCGATCATATCGTCCGGATTGGTGAGATTTGCCGCTCCGCGATCCGCACGGTATTCCCTGTATCGGGAGTAATAAGAAGCGGGGATCATCGCCAAAAACATCAGCACATTTTGCAAAAAAATCACAGTAAGATAATAGCCAAAGTATCCTAATCCTCCACGTCCGCGATCGCCTCGCAGAGCGCTGTCCAAAATCGTGGCAACGATGCGCGCGCCAAACATCACGAAGGTATTGATCAGGCCCATTACCAGAGTCATGGAAACCATGTCTCCTTCGGATACATGGGTCATTTCGTGTGCTGCCACGGCGGCGATTTCCGCTTCGTCCAGATTACTCAGCAGACCTGTGGAAAAGGCGATCAGAGAACTATTCCTCGAAGCTCCGGTAGCAAAGGCGTTCACGTCGTTTGAAGCGTAAATGCCCACTTCCGGGGTCCTCACTCCGGCTGATTGCGCCAGAGCCTGCACGGTTTCATAGATATATCGGGACCGGCTGTCTTGCACAGAGGCATCGATCAATTGTATCTTATAGGCCTTCTTGGCCATGAACTTGCTGAGTGCCAGAGAGATGAAAGATCCCGCGAAACCAAATATAACACAGAAGATAAGCAGGCTATATACCTGATTCTTCGGCATCGGCACAAAAGCGAGAATTATGCTCAACATGGACACTACCAAGAGGTTCAGTAACAGGTAGAATCCTATGCGTTTAAGTCCTTTCATTTATCCTCCTTGTTTATCTGAAAGCATTTTATTGTGGCTGCCTGTGGATGGCAAGCAAAAAATGTGGATTCGAATCATCAGCGTATCTAAATACGTCCACAAGCCATCTTGAACAGCGCCCGACAATGGAACACAGTCTTCGTGAAACGTAGCTGCTTCTACAGATGTGGCGGCTAGTTGGAGAGGCTGAGATTGTTGAATTTATTGATATTGATCTCTTTGGCTTCAGTTTCTATGAATTGCACTCTCACTTTGTCTCCGGAGCCTGTAAGCGGCAGATAGGAACTTAAGTTACTCGTGGCAACAAATATATATCCCGGTCGGCTGTCCAGTGAGAAATGGTAGTAGCTTCTGCCATCTTTCACGTCTGTAGCGATACGAACGATATTTCCTTCCAGGAGGCTCATGCTATCTTGAATAAGGGCATTATCCGCACTGCCGGAGGTGGCAAGATTCATTTGGTAACTCTCTCTGGCGCTTTTCACTGTTTCACCCACACCCACCAGGGAGAAATCGCTTACAGAAACGAAGCAATACATCTTCACCAAGCCCGCGGCGTCTTTCAGGGTCATAAAGTATGTGGGTACATTATCCAGATTTGCCAGGATTGGGAAGGTGGCGTAGTACTTAAATTGCTGTACTTTGCCCTCGGCTGAGCGCATGGCGGCATGTTCAGTAGCGCCGGAGATCAAGTATAGGGAAGTGTTTTTATTGCGGGTATTCGTAAGAACAAACCCCACCGTTCCTTCATCCGCACCCACGCTGGACATTCCGGTGTAAAAATAGCTGCGTCCGTCATCACTGTATATCACATTGTAACCGGCAGTGGTAGAAAGCATATCTCTTTTGCCGAACAGCGTGTTCCAAAATCCACGCACGTACTTGCCCCACCAGTTCAGCTGCGGTATCACAAAATATGATGGTTGCACGCGATCCACCCAATCCGGGATCAATTCGTCGCTAAAGCCCTTTTCTGTCTTGATTAGCGGGTAGTAGTCGATATCTCCGGTGCACGCGTGAACGGTTACCAGGCCCAGGGCTTCATTGCCGCGGATGCCGATTTTCTTGGAATATAAAGTGATGGTCCAGTAAGGCTCCCCGTTGTCGTCGATCTCAAAGGTATCTCCCGCCATGGCTACGCCGGTGATGCCGGCAAGATACATATGTCGCTTCAGGTCCTGATTGAAGAAAGAATTGCTTTGATACTTGATGTTCAAAGCCTTCCCGTTCACTTCACGGATAAAGCGGATGTCTTGGGAGTTGGTAGCCGATACCATGATGTATCCCGGTGTGCCTTGATCCGTGTTTACCAGCCATTTAAAGAAACCGCTGTGCAAAAGTGGAACCACCCAATAGAGCTTGCTGTCCACCATCTGGATGGTAGGAGTGCCCAATACCACGCGGCTACCAAGCGCAAAATCTTCGCCCAGCTTTTTCTCTGCCAAAGAAGCCGCAAAATACTGATCAATAATGGGTACGCGGCTCATGTCGATGGGAGATACCATCCGGGAAAAATCACTTTCCTGCACCTTGCCGATCAAATCTCGGTATTTGCTGCTAACAAACAGTGGGCTGAAAATCAGCGGTAAAATAATGAGCAGAACCAGCATGACAGCATAGAAAAACGTAAGCCCTTTGCGCAGTTTGCTGATTCCCCACAGCGGCAGCAATACAATAGCAAGGGCTGGAATCCAGCTCAAAAACTTCAGATTCAGAACCGGAAGATGAAAATAAAGCACATAAGCCACAAGCAACAGACTGCAGATCGCAGCAAGCCATGGCTTCATACGAAAGGCGTTTATGTCGACATTGATCTTTGTCCCCTTGGGAATATTTGGCTGATTCATGGCAGCTCCTTTCAATAATTTGTTAGATATGAACGCCGGGGCCTCATATCTGTCAAATACTTTTTTGAGCCGGATTAATTTCTTGAATTAAAAAAGCTTAGCGCATGGGGATCACGCCCTAAGGATTGATTGCACAGCTTGACGCTATAGGCGATGATAATGGGAGATAAGGCGAGTCTTTCATGTGTTACGGCATGGTTTTTCCCCAATTTTGCTATCACGCCTTCCCCGGATTGTTTACATAGCCATTTGCCTTATACGTTGTGTGTTCAAAAACAATAAAATGCCGGCTGAGCGCCTTAGTCCGATGAGGTGATCGGGGTAATTCTTTTGACCGGTCAGAACAGCACTTAAGTAGAAAAGAGCTTTGATTATTGCCCGTTAAAAAACGAGTAAAATGATCATAACTAAACAAATCTATTGACAAAATAGCTGCATGGAGGTCCTTAATTCCAGATTAATATAAAAGGATGCAAAATGGCTCGGCTTTTCAGCAAGGACTACCACGACAAATCCAACAGTTGGTATTTCAACCATGCTATTATTCTGCTTGAAGATGGCGATTTGTGGTATTGGCACACCCTGGACGAATCTGATAATGTGCTCTTTCGCTTTTACCCCACCAGAGACAAACGCGAGTATTTCAGTGCCTGGGTGGAAGTGCTATACGATCCCCGCGAGCAACGCATCCTCAGCTTCCGGTGTGCCGAATGCGCTCAAGACGAAAGCTGCCGTCACTATCTTTCTCTCTTGCGTTATGCCTACAATTTTATCTCCGATGACATCTTGAAAGAAGAACCGGTGCAGACCTGTGATTCGGACAGTCTGAGGGGGAATCTTCGCTGGATCAGCAACTCCCACAGCTTCAAGCTTCTTTTTGAAGGCATCTACAATCCCGGCACCTCAAAGATCCGAATCTACCATCAGGGCTTGGAAGATGTGGATGTTCCGGGCTTGTTGAAGATGATGAAAGATGGCGAGGAGGTGAGTGACTATATTAGGGAAAACTACCGGGTGTTCGATAGCTATCAACTAGCTTTTTTTGAGTATATCGCCAAATCCGGATTACATTACAGTGCGAAGAATTCGTATTGGTCGCTGCCGAAAACACAATTTGCTGATCTGCTGCTGCATCTGGAGCACATGCCCGGGCGTCTCTTTGTGAAAGAAACCGATGAAGAGCTTGCCTTTGTGTCTCAAGCTTATCCTTTGGCTTTGCGCATCGAGAGAGCCGGCAAAAAAAATTACTCCCTCACCCCCGTACTGGTTGATGAACTCTCAGCCTGGTATTCGGGCTATCCCACCTGGCTGTTTTTTCGCAACAAAATCCACAAAACGTGGCTCCCATTCAAGGAAGAAGTAAGCAATGCCATATTCAAGCGCGAAATGCAGATCATGCCAAACGACCTGGTGTATTATCGCAGCGTGGTACACAACGAGCTTGCGGAGCACGGCATATATCTGGATTTCAGCGAAGACATCGAACTGCCCCGCGTGATGGATAGCCACCCCAAAGGCAGGCTCTATGTAAAAGAAATGGGAGAAGATATACTCATCGACGGTTTCTGGGTCTATCAAGATAGGTATGAATTGCCCATCGGCATGTTGAAATACGGTAAGCCATTGGTGTATAGTACATATCGCGGTAGCGACGCGGAGGACAAAATGTGGTTTTATCTCTCTCCCTATCTGCAGGACAAAGCTCAGGCTTTGCTGGATATGCTGCCTCCTCCTCAAGTCAATCAACTGGAACAAAACTCACAATTAGTATTTCGAAACCAAGATTTTGCCGCTCTGCAAAAGGCGGTGTTTCGCATCGATGAAGAGGATTGGGAACTGATAATCGATGATAGCTTGAACCGTAGATCCATTATGAAGATCCATCTGGAGGCCGATATTCAAGTGCAAAGAACGGAGGATATTGATTGGTTCAGCTACGAGGTAAGCTATCGCCACAAAGATCTGCGTTTCAGTCATGATGAGCTTGCTCGCTATTTCAAATCCAAAGACGAGTTTTTGCACACCTTGGATGGCAGAATCTTCTTCATCAGCAATCCTCAAATCTTTGCTGAAGTAGATCAACTTCTGGCTCGCAGCGTGCAAGATACAGATACCGTGTATCGGGCACGCATCCTGAACCTGCCCTATTATCATCGATTGAGAGAAGAAAACCCTGCCTTCAAGATCATGGGCGACGACTTTCTGGAAAACCTGTCTGAAGATCTTCACGAGCGCAAACTAAAGCGCAATCCGGATTTACCATCATATCTGCAAACGATTCTGCGTGGATATCAGAAGGCAGGGGTGGCATGGTTGTCTATGCTGAAACACTATCGTTTGAACGGTATACTGGCAGATGAAATGGGCTTGGGCAAGACCATTCAGGCTCTCGCCATGATCGCCATGGCTCCGGAAGGCAGCGTCAATTTGGTGATTTGCCCCAAAACCCTCCTCTACAACTGGGCTGGCGAGATAGAGAAGTTCCATACAAATATCCCCTACGCCATTGTCGAAGGCAGCAAAGCCAACCGGATCGAGCTGCTACAGAATCCCAATATCCGCTTGTACATAATGAGTTATTCGATGGTCTCCAGTGATGCCGCTCAATTAAAAAAAATGCATTTCGACTGGCTGATCCTGGATGAAGCCCAGAATATCAAGAATGTCTCCGCGCAACGGACAAAGGCGATCAAGAAACTGAATTCAAACTACCGTCTGGCCCTTTCCGGAACTCCCATCGAAAACAATCTAACCGAATTGTGGAGCATCATGGATTTCCTGATGCCGGGATATCTGGGCAGTCTTAAAAGCTTTAAGGACAGGTATCTAAAGCCGGAAGACGATCATGAAGCCAGACAAGCTTTGCATCGGCTCAGTTCCCCCTTCCTGCTGCGCCGCGTAAAAAAGGAAGTGCTATTGGAATTGCCGGATAAGCAGGAACAGATATCTTGGTGCAAGATGAGCCCCATTCAGGAAAAATTGTATCTGCAGATTCTGGATACCGTACAAAAGAAATTAATGCCGGGTGCTCCCGAAGAAATGAGCTATGTTCACATCCTGGCGGCACTTACAAAGTTGCGGCAAGTGTGCAACCATCCGCATCTGGCAAACAGTGATGTCCTGCCTGTGCCCGAACTATCGGCAAAACTGGAGATGCTGGTAGAACTGGTGCAAGACGCAATCTCTGCCGGACACAAGATTCTGGTCTTTTCTCAGTTCGTGCAGATGTTGCAAATCATTCGTAAGGTCTTTGATGATTTGGCGATAAGCTACAGCTATCTGGATGGCAAAACTAGAGATCGTGCGGAGCAGGTGAAGGCATTTGAGAGCAATGATGATATCCGCCTGTTTTTGATTAGTCTGAAGACGGGTGGCACCGGATTGAACCTTACTGCCGCGGACACGGTGATTCTGTATGATCCATGGTGGAATCCCATGGTGGAAAATCAAGCCATAGACCGCACCCACCGCATAGGACAGACCCGGAAGGTACAGGTGTTCAGGCTGATCACCAAAGCTAGTGTGGAAGAGAAAATACTATCGCTACAACAGAATAAAATCGAGCTCTTCAATGAAGTCATCGAAGGCGGAACCGGAATTCTGAAATCGATGAGCCTTGAAGAGCTCAAAAGCCTGTTTTCGTATTAGTATCAAGGATTGGGAAAGATTCTGCCCCAGTCTGGCTCAATTTTGTCATCCGCGCCAAAACCGTGATAGCTGTTGTTATCGCCATCAAACCATAGTTTTCTGCCTTCTCCCACCGGATTCCTGGCGGTGGCGGTTGCCATGATTACCTTGTAGGGAGCCACGAATACGAATTCGTTCTCGTTCACGTTTTTCAGTTTTTCTACCATCTGAGTAGTGTAAATCTCCGAGGATTTCCAAGCTATGGCAAAGTTCCAATTCTCAATCACTTTGCTCTTTAAACCGATCTCTACCAGGGCTGCGTCGAGATCAAAGCCTCCGGCACTTCCCTGCGTCTGCCAGAAATTGTCCACATACGAATGCAGGGCCTCCACAGCAGCGCGAACCTCTTCGGCCCGCTTCTGCGTCTGATAGGCGTTCCAGCGCGGTATCACCAATATCAGAGCTACTATGATTATTATTAAAGCCGCTACTATGTAGTATTTAACTCGCGATTTGCCATTTTTTTCTGTCATAATCTTCTCCCTGAAAGCTATCTTTCAAGTATATTATAAGTGTTTTTGTCGTCGGTGCCAGACGAGCATCCGCTCAGTCTCAAATTCTCTTGCCGCATTGATTCCGCTCGAGATGAAGTGGTACCGATATCATATATTCATGCCAGTTAATAGGTTAACGCTGATGCGGGCAGATTCGTATATGGTGGGCAATCCGGATCCGGGATGAGTACCGCCGCCAACAAGATAGCAATTTCCCAACTCCTCAAACTTGTTGCGAGGCCTCAGATACAGCATCTGATCAAGGCTGTGTGCGAGGTTGAATGTAGCGCCCATGAATACATTATAATCGTTATGCCAGTTCTGTGGAGTGATAATCAGTTCTTCTTCGATGCAGTCCTCTATATCTTCCAGTTCGGGTAGGGTCTGAGCCACCAGCTTCAAAACCTGATCTCTAAAAGCTTTCTTGTCACGCTCCCAATTGATTCCGCTCTTGTTGTTTGCCACCGGAACCAGAATGTAAATCGAAGACTTCCCTTCGGGAGCCAGGCTGGGATCGATCGCGGAGGGGTTGTGCAGGTAGAAGGCTGTATCCTGATGCAGTACTTTACGAGCGAAGATGTCGCTTACATTCTCTTTGTATGTGGGGCTAAAACGAATGTTGTGATGCGGAAGATCCACCTTTTTGTTGATACCCAGATATAGCATGAAGGTCGAACATGAATATTTCATGGTTTTTAGCTTGGAACGAGAATACTTTTTCAGGCTTCCTTCGGGAACCAGATTGTGCATGGTATGGGCAAAGTCCGAATTCAAGAACACCGCGTCGGCAAAGAGTTTGCGGCCATCTTCCAAAAGCAGACCTATCACTTTTTTGCCGTCCAGAATCAGCTGTTTTACGGGACAGTTGAGCTCGATCTTGCCGCCATCTTCTTTCACTACTTTGGCCATCGCTTCAGAGATTTTGGATAGACCTCCCATCACGTGGTAGATGCCTTCTCTGTGCTCTACATGAGGTATGATGGTGAACGCTCCCGGGCAATCCCATGGCGACATACCCAGATATTTGGATTGGAAAGTGAAGCTCAATCGCAGCTTTTCGCTTTTGAAGTAATCTCCCAAAACGCCATAGAGGGATTTACCCAAAGACAATATGGGCAGCGCACCCAACAGATGTTTGGAAACCATGCTTTGGGGTTTTGAGTAGGGGATTTTCAGACAGGGAAGCAGCTTTTTGTATCGCTTTTCTTCCACTTCCAAAAACTTGTCTATGCCATCCTCTTCGCCCGGGAACAGCTTGGCAATATCATTTTTCATGTCTCTGAGATCGGTGCGGATATTCAGGCTAAACTCCGGGAAATAAAGCTTGTACATGGGATCTAGCTTGAAGGTCTTCAGATAATCCTCAGTTCTGCGGCCAACCGCATCAAACATCTCGTCCAGGATGAATTTCATCATCAAAAAAGTGGGCCCGGTATCAAATTTGAAATTCCCCAAGTCTATGCGGGCATTTCGGCCACCTACGCGGTCTGCTTTTTCCATGATGCTGACGTTGTATCCGTTGTGTTGCAACAGCATCCCGGCGGTAAGCCCGCCCGGTCCCGCCCCAACGATCAATACTTCATTTTTCGCGCTCATGTATCCCTTCCTCCAGTTATTATTTATTAAATCAGTATATAAAAATCTGCCAATGAGGTCAAGCAGAATTTTATGGCATCAGATGTTTAGGTTTTGGGATAGCGCCGGTGACAGCACATCATTAAGGCATGTTTGCCAACGGCAAATAATTGCCTACTTTATTATAAGACCATTAAAAATCAGCGGAGCAAAAATGACCAGCAGATCAAGTAAAAGGTATTTACTTATCTTACTGATTTTAAGCTTAACAGGAGCAGTACAGATGGCATACGCGAAGAATATATACGACTTTGAGCCGCAGCTGATCGACGCTACGGTTCAAAAAATGAGTGATTATGAGGGTAAGGTGCTGCTGATCGTAAATACGGCCAGCAAATGCGGCTTTACAAAGCAATATGAAGGTCTGCAAAAGCTTTATGACGATTACAAAGAACAAGGCTTTGCGGTACTTGGCTTTCCCGCCAACAACTTCATGAATCAAGAACCGGGGGAAAACGATACAATAGCGCAGTTTTGCCGCTTGAATTTTGGGGTGAGCTTTCCGCTTTTTGCCAAGCTCTCCGTGCGGGGCAAAAATATCCATCCCCTGTTCGATTGGCTCACCTCAAAGACGGAAAATCCGGAATATGCCGGCAAGGTTACCTGGAACTTCAATAAATTCCTGATCTCCAAAGATGGCCGGCTTATCGGGCGCTTTGGTTCCAGAGTGGAGCCCTCGGATCCGGAACTGATCAAGGCCATAAAGGAAGCTCTGGCCTCATAGTAAGGATCTTTCGCACTCAGAGCATCAAGCGCGCTGAATCGTCTCCACCAGTAGCTGACATCGCAGGCCGCAGGATCATGAATCCTTATCTGCTTTGCGGATTTATTATTGACACAATCAGCATTTCCAAAATACTGGAAAGACTAAGATAAGTTTATATCAAATAATAGATTAGATACTGTGGAGGAATTATGAAAACTGGCGGATGCCGCTATGGAACCCATCGTGTTATAGAACCCAAGGGTGTATTACCTCAGCCTGCCCGCGTTCTGAATAACGATATGAACGAGATTTGGGACAACGAACTGAAAATCGACGTTATCAGACTGAATGTGGACAGCGCTTCTTTTCATCAGATCAAGAATAAACTGCAAGTCCAAGGCCATACTGACATGGAAAATGCCTTCGCTGATCACGCTGTTGATCTCACAAATCGCACCGGAAAACACAAAAACGAAGATACCGGAAGCGGCGGAATGCTGATCGGCAGAGTCTCTGAGATCGGCCCGAATTTTGAAATGAAAGACAAGATCAAAGTGGGAGACAAGATTGCCAGCCTGGTATCTCTCTCGCTTACTCCACTGAAGATCAATGAAGTAAAGAGAGTGCTGCTGGACAAGGATCAGGTGGAAATCGAAGGTCAAGCCATCCTTTTCAGCAGTGGCATCTATGCCAAGCTCCCGGACGACATGGACGAAAACCTCGCGCTCTCGGTACTGGACGTGGCCGGTGCGCCCGCTCAGGTGGAGCGCCTGGTAAAAGCCGGCGACAATGTGGTGATCATCGGTGCCAATGGTAAGAGCGGAATTCTGTGTAATGCTGTGGCACGGGAACGGGCCGGAGTGTCCGGTAAGGTGATCGGTGTGGTTCGCAATCCGGATTACATACCCACTTGCAAGGACACCGGCTGTCATGAAGTGATCATCGCCAATGCCACAGACGCGATCACTATCCAGAAAGAAGTCTCCCGTCTCACCGACGGAAAAATGGCTGATGTGGTGATAAACGTGGTAAACATCGAAGATACCGAACTTCCCACCATCATGGCAGCCCGGGATAGAGGCCTGGTATATTTCTTCTCGATGGCCACTTCATTCACCAAAGCCGCTTTGGGTGCAGAGGGTATCGGAGCGGATGTGGATATGATCCTGGGCAATGGCTACGCTCGAAATCACGCGATGATTTCCCTGGATCTATTGCGCAGAAACCCCGTACTAATGAAACTTTTTAAAGAACGTTATACAGATTAGGACAGGAGCAATAATGAGCATCATAGATATTCGTTCAATCGCCACTGAAGCACAGTGGAATGATTGGCACTGGCAGCTGAAAAATCGCATTACAGATGCGACTGAGCTGCGTAAATACATCACCTTGCTTCCGGAGGAAGAAGCACTTTTTGCCAAGCAGGAGTTTTCATTCCGCATGGCTATCACCCCATATTACCTGTCTCTGATCGATCACAGTAATCCCAATGATCCCGTCAGGATGCAGGCCATTCCCCGTGTTTATGAAAGCGAATTGTCCAGCTCCGACATGGCAGACCCTTTGCATGAAGATGCGGATGCACCGGTACCGGGGATGACTCACCGCTATCCTGATCGCGTTCTCTTGCTCCTCACAGATCAATGCGCTATGTATTGCCGTCACTGCACTCGCCGCAGAAAGGCCGGGGAACACGATGCCCCCATGCCCGCGGAGAATGTGGATAAAGCCATTGAATATATCCGTGAGCACAAGGAAATCCGCGATGTGATCCTTTCTGGCGGCGATCCCCTTACTTTGGGGGATGAACGCTTGGACAACATCCTGGGCAAACTGAGCCGGATTGACCATGTGGATATCGTGAGATTGGGCACCAGAACCCCGGTTGTGTTGCCTCAGCGTATCACTGATTCACTTTTGGCGGTATTGAAGAAATATCCCTTTGTATGGGTGAATACTCATTATAACCATCCTCAAGAGATCAGTGAAACAGCAGCAAAAGCGCTGGCACGTCTCGCAGAAGCAGGTTTGCCCCTGGGCAATCAATCTGTACTCTTGAAAGGCATCAACGACCATGTGGATGTGATGAAGGCCTTGGTTCACAAACTGGTGCGCAACCGAGTGAGACCCTATTACATCTATCAGTGCGATCTCTCTGAAGGGATCAGTCATTTCCGCACTCCGATATCCCGCGGTATCGAAATCATAGAATCCCTGCGTGGTCACACCAGCGGATTGTGCGTACCCACTTTTGTAGTGGATGCTCCAGGTGGCGGAGGCAAGATCCCCGTAATGCCAAACTACATCATTTCACAGATGCCGGGCCGAGTGATCTTGAGAAACTATGAAGGCTTTATAACCAGCTATACCGAACCCGGTTTTGAAGCCTTGGAAGACGCGAATTACCGTGATTTGTGCCCGCGTGAAAGAGAAAGCAGTGAAGGCGTGATGAGCTTGCTGAAAGGAAAGCATGTGTCGATCGGCCCTGCCGAGACCAGACGTAATCAACGCCGCAAACACTAATCCAAACAGGCTGATATGAAGAAATTGATTTCCACCGGGGCTATAAAGAACATAGCCTTGGTGGGAATCAGTAAAAATGCGGGCAAGACCTCGCTGTTAAACTCCATCTTAAAAGATTTTCCCCGGCTCAGTCGGGCTGTAATGAGCACCGGGATAGATGGGGAAAGCGAAGACAGGGTGTTTAAGACTCCCAAACCTCAGGTACATCTGTACAGGGGAGATATGTTCTGTTGCGACGCAGACACGCTGTCGCTCCACGGAAGCTCGGTAAGCGTATTGCATTCATCCCGGTATTCCGGACGGAAGCTATATCTGGCCAAAGCTGAAGCAGACCTGGATACTCAGATCACCGGCCCTTCCGCTCTTCGATATCAGCGAGAGATGATCGATGTGATGCACAGGCTTGGGGCAAAAAAGGTGTTTGTGGACGGTTCTCTGGATCGTAAGTCAATCGCCTTGGACGATAGCATCGACGCGTTGATACTGGCCATCGGAGCCAGCTTTGGCAGCCCGGAGCAGATCATCGGCGAAATCCTCCGCTTGATTATCTTGCGGGATATTCCGGTAGTAAAACTCAGCGGCTACCGCTATAAAAGGCTAAAACAAAGCCGGACTATCCTGGTCCAAGCCGGAGAACGCTGGCAAGATACCGGCATCGCCAGCCTGATCAACAACGAGAAAAAGGTTTTGGAGCTATTGGACAAAAATCCTCGGGCATTGTTTGTGCCCACATCCTTTACTGATTTCCTGTATGAAAAACTGAGCAGAGCTATGGCGAGACCGGATTTTCAGCTGATCTTGCGCCATCCGGAATGCATGAAGCTAAACATTGGCAATTTGAAGAAACTGCAAAAGCACACAAAGCTCAATTGCCTGATTCCTTTCAAGCTGGCAGCTTTTGCGCTCAATTCCACTGCCACCGGCCGAGATCCCATCTCTGCGGATCGCTTTCGAGAAGATATTCGCACCGCATTTCCCCAAGAGACATTTTATGATATTATGGAGATATAGATGACACGGGATCGTGACTTTTTAACTTCTCTAACCGTGAACTTGGGATTGTTCAGCAACATCGTGCTGGCTGCTCTAAAGACCAGCATCGGCATATTGGGGCACAGTCCGGCAGTGTTGGCTGATGGCATCAATTCCACTTCGGACGTAGTGTACTACATAGCTGTGAAGATCTTTATGAAGCAAGCCCGGAAACCCGCGGACAAGGAACATCCCTTTGGTCACAGGCAACTGGAATCCATCTCCGCCATAGTAGTGGGAGCGTTCATTCTCACCACCGGAATCACCATTTTTTGGGAAAGCGTAAATAAGGTCTATGAACTCATCATCGGCGTAGAGACGGGAAGATCTGCCTCCATCTGGGCCTTGTCTATAGCGCTTGCAACTTTTGTGATCAAGCTGGGCCTGTATTTCTACACCCGTGGAACTGCCGGAAAGACGCACAACCCGACCCTGCGGGCTTTGGCCAATGATCATTTGAACGACATCATGGCTTCTGTGGCGGTCATCATAGGTGTAGTTCTGGGAAGACTGGGCTACTTCTGGATGGATCCTGCCGCAGGGGCGATAGTAGCTGTCTACATCATCAAGACAGGAGTGGAGATCATCATGGATTCATCCACAGAGTTGATGGATCACGTACCGGACGATGAATTTGGCAGGGAATTGCGTGATGTAACGCTGCTGGTGGAGGGCGTGAAAGGCATAGATGATCTTGGTTTGCACCGTTTTGGCCCATATTACACCATCAGCATGACGATCAGTGTGGCCGGCGATATCTCCATCGATGAAGGCCACAGTATCTCCAATACCGTGGAAGAACGCCTCATGGAACATTTTGATAACGGCCTGCGCAAGGTACACATCCACTACCATCCCTACGAGGGAACCAATCCCAATCACAAAGGAGTATCTACTATATGAGTTTTGGAAAACACATACTCTTGACCCTTGTCCTGTTGCTGCTGGCGATATTTAGCCTTTCATCCCTGTTCAACATTTCCTCTTCCAGCAATGTTGATGCAGCAGAGAACCCGGAACCGGTAGTGGATCCCTGGATTACTCAGACTATCCCTGCCGGAGGCTCGATCTTTTCTGTATTGGCAAAATTGGAACTTCCCGGCACGGAAATCGGCATGATTTCATATAGATTTGGAGATTTTATAGACGTAACCACCATCCAGCCCGGAGACACTCTCCGCGTGATTCTGAACGAAGAGGGCGACAAGATTGACAGGATGATGTTTGTGCAAGAACCCACTATCCGGCATCACTTTGAGGCCCGGGGAGATTCCCTGCTATACACCATGGAGGCATTACCGGTTCAAAAACGTTTACGCATGATTCAGGGGAATCTGGATAGCACTTTGGATGCCGCTCTATTGTCGTTGGGCCTTTCCCCGATGGATAAACAGAACATCAACAACGGTTTGGAAGGCGAGATCGATTTCCAACGCGATGCCCGCAAGGGAGATACATTTCAAGTTTTTATCGAAGAGCGCGTATTCGAGGGCAAGCCTTTGCCTCGCGCTAAAATCCTCTTTGTGAATTATGAGGGGAAACGAACCGGCTCCCATGAACTCTTTCGCTATGAACAGGACGACGAAAAATCTGTTCTCAACGGACTCTACAACAAAGATGGCAAAAGCAACAATGCCAGCGGAGTGGGCTATCCTCTAGCCAGCGTTCATGTAAGCTCATCTTTCGGCAAACGTCTGGATCCCTTCACGGGTAGATGGGCAAACCATCAAGGTGTAGACTATCGTGCGCGCAGAGGTACTCCCGTTTACGCTGTGGCAAATGGTACGGTTACGTCTGCCCGATACAACGGAGGTTATGGTAATGAAGTGCGCATCAAGCACCCCAGCGGAATGATCACGCTTTACGCTCATCTCAATTCTTACAGCGTGCGTAGCGGACAGACGGTAAAGCGGGGCCAGATCATCGGCCGTGTGGGCTCCACCGGCAGATCTACCGGCGCACATCTCCATTTTGGTTTGATGAGTAGCGGACGCTATATAAATCCCAATCAACTGAGGATGGTGGGTGCGGAGCGCTTGAACAAAGACCAGATGGCGGAATTCGAAATCCAGAAGCAAAAGATACGAGATATGATGCGGCAGTATTTGAACCCCGCAGTTCCCGCTTAACCGCACAGGATTATTGTTCCGGGATATCTGCTACTATAAAAATGAAAGCCCGACAATCAACTGTCGGGCTTTTCATATATAATGCTGTCCTGTGCCGTTTTAGGATATCTGCTACTATAAAAATGAAAGCCCGACAATCAACTGTCGGGCTTTTCATATATAATGCTGTCCTGTGCCGTTTTACTTTTTTTGCAGACTTTCGGGGATGATGTCTTCCTTGATCTCATCTCCCGGTTTTTCCCGCATCGTAAAAAGCTCGGGAAACAAAGAATTATAATACAGTGCGGTGAGGCTGCCATCGGCAGCATACATTACATGCAGAGTGCGGCTATCGGTCAAAAACCAGATCAGTTGCTGGGTTTCTTCGTCAAAGTGGTTGGTTTTTCCATGCATTTGTGCGATACGGCTGATGGTCAAGTGGTCGTTATCTTCTCCATTTTCGGAGTTGTATTTTACAAACCATCCTGCCACGCGTTTGGTATTGGGCTCTACAAACACCAGAATAGCCGAGACAAACTGATTGAGGTCGCTGTAGTATTTCACCGCATCTTCCTCGCTTTCTTCCGGGAGAAAGCCCATCAGCGCCAGTATGCCATCTGCTTCTTCCAATGTCATATCATAAGCAAGTTCAAAGAGGCCCACCTGAGCATTCAAACCGACCATCATCATCAATCCGATTAGTATAAATAGAATTTTCTTCAAAATATCCACCTTAATCAATAAAATATAGTATTCGCCCATTTTTCCCATGGCAGAATATAGTCAACTAAAAATCAGCTTGGCCGATGTTGATCTCCCGGCATGGCATCATTTCATTAAAGTAATACGTTTGCTTATGCTATTTCCTGCGGTTTGTATTCTTAGCAGATACACAGCACTCGAGAGTCCTGTGCCATCAAAACTGATGCGGTTGGTGCCTTCGGGATATTCACCTTGCGCCAGAGTCGCCAGCTTTTGGCCCCGCAGATTGTAGAGACAAAGCTCGATATTCATCGCCCGGGGCAGTACAAAAGCTATCTCGGTATGTGGGTTAAAGGGATTTGGATATGCTTTCAAGGTCATCGGCATAGGCTTTGCTATCTGGTCTTCAGTGGATGTGCCCAGCAATTCCAGGATCAAGGCTTGCAACAAAGCTCGCACCCCATCCTCTTGCATGAAATAGAGCGGAAATCCAAAGTAGATGAGATTATCTTGCTTAAAAGCTATGCTCTTGTCTATTCCCTGGCTGTCAGGGGCAAAAGTGCCACTATACATTTCTACGAAATCTCCCTCAAACGAATATACCATGGGCAACATCCCATTCCACACAGGCGCCATTTTTGCGGGATCCACTTCCAGAGAAGGATATTCATCGCTTTCGGCGCTTATCAGGCAAGCGGGATTATCAAAGTACAGCTCAATCGATGGCACAAAACGTTGCCAAAAGGCTTCGCCGATAGCACTGGCTGTCTTCCAGCCGCCGATGATCAATTTGCCGCCACCCATCATATATGCACTCAATAGATCTTCCGCGCCGGATATCTGGGGCATTGCCATCTCGTCGTCGTGCCACAATACTACTTTGTAAGAACCCATCGTCTGCAGATCAGGAAGGCCTTGTGCGGCAAAATCCCAAGTGTGGAACTCCAGCGGGTTCAGCGCGTTTGCGTAATAATCATCCACCATGGCGTCGTCGGGGCTGATGATGGCTCCGTTGCCATCCCAAGTTTCATCTATGATCAAGAGATCATTTGCAAAGCTGAAGTGCACAGGATTCGCGAGGCAAATCTGGGAAAACATACTGGCAAATCCTTCCGCGTCAATGGCTTTGATCGCATATTCATATTGCTGCTGATTATCTGCCTGATTGTCGATATAGCTCAAGTCCTCAATGGGGTTTTGATTTACCTTGCTCCAGTTTCCGGTGCCCAAAACGCAGCGATACACATCATAGGATACTGCGTAGCTAAAGGCGTCCCATCCCAGATGCACTTCGCCGGAGGCTGCCAGACATGTATGTAGATTGGGAACCAGGTTCTCTATGTTTCTTAAAAGAGTCCAGTGGTTGTGGTTAGCGCTTACCTCAAGGGGCTCTGCGAAGTTTTGATACATATTTGTATGCCCCTGAGGGCCGGCAAGGACCAGGAGTGAATCCGAGCCGGAAGCGCTCTGCAGCAGAAAGGGAATATCCAATTCGAACTGCGTGGTAGTAGGTGAACTGCTGGTGGCAAGTATTTTTAGCTCTTGTGTATCAGGTTTGTAAAAGGTGCTGTACTGCACACTGGGAATACCGCTGCCAAATATCCATTGATCAAAGAACTGGTCCAGGTTTTCTCCGCTGATGCTTTGTGCCAGGTTCTTGAAATCGGCTGTAACTGCATTGCCGTGTTTATAGTTTTCAAAATATGTTTGTAATAGCTGAACAAAGTCCTCATTACCCAGCTTCAGGCGCAGCATATGCAACACACTTGCCGCTTTTTCGTAGGAAGTGGGAGCGAAGTAATTGGCAAAATCCGGGTTGTAGATAGTCCCCGGGCCATTGTTGGCTTCCCAATTGATATAGTAGTTGTGATAATTGCTCAGAACATAATCGCAAGCGGCTTGCCAGCCTTCCTGCCTGTGGGTCCACAAGTGCTCAGAATAGGTGGCAAAACCCTCTGATAGCCACACATCATTAAAATCCAGAAAGCTAACGGCATTCCCATACCACTGATGTGCCAGTTCGTGGGCGATTATTATCTCATAGCTGCCGGCTCCATCGATGATGAAATTGCCCAAAGTAGTCATAGTCTGATGTTCCATGGCAGAAAAAGTACTCATATTCACAGTGGCATTGCCATATTTTTCAAAGGGATAGTCGCCAAAAAGACCGGAAAAGTAGTCGATCATATCCGGTAAATTGGCAAGATCGGACAATGCGTTATTGTACTGAGCCGGGCTTACGAAATTTACTATGGGCAGTTCTCCTTGCATGGCACTTTGCTGGATCTCCTCATAATTTCCCGCAGTAACACAGGCCAGATATGTGGTCATGGGATGATACCCGCGCCAGATGGTTGTGGAGCTGCCATCGCCATTATCAATAATGCTTTCGCGCAGTCCGTTTGCCGCCACTTTCCAATCTGATCTGGTTCTTACGATCAAATCCACCAATGCCTTATCCCAGGGATGGTCATAACATGGCCACCAATAGCGAGCGGCGTCGGGATCGGAGACTGTGAAGATTCCATTTGTACGGAAGATCATACCCACATTGTAAGGGGCCCCGGATAGTATGGGGCTGCCGCCGTAAAATACCTGAGTATTGAAGCTTTCTCCGGCTTGAACCGAGAGGGGGATGCTGAGTAGTCCATTCTGGTGGCTGAAGCTTGTGTTTTCGCCGTTTACTTTTACCAAACTCACGTTCAAACCCTCGAGCTCATAGGTGATCTGGGTCAATGCATCTTCTGCCAGCACTTCGGCGATCACATTACCTTCGATGCTATTGGGATTCTGACTGATGCTGATGTCGATGGTGTATTTCTGCACGTCGAATCCCGTCGCGCTATCGGCCTTTACGGCGTGGAAGCGCTCTTGCGGGAAATATGGCTTTGAGTGACGGTATTTCTCCACCATGGCCTGGGGATTGGCAACAAGCAGCGTACATGATGCCAATAGAATCAGGAATATGTATGTCTTTCTCACGGTAAGCTCCCAATGAAAAGTATTTACTATCACAAATTTATGCATTATTTGTTCCATATATGAGGGATTATCCTGCCGCGTGCCCCGCTCCGTCTGTTGGTTGAGCTATCTTCCCTTTATGTCTAAAGCTGTGCCGAAGCCGATATAAAGGCGTAGCATTCCAGTGAGCACCCGATGATCAGCCGATGATATCAGGATCGGCACCCGTTGAAACACAGAGGGTGAAGAGTGGGCGAAAGAAACGGCCACATTAGTGATAGCAGATTTTCTTGTTGACAAACATGATGCAGCCCAAATACTATGTCATCATTGTTTTTTTGCCAAGCAATTATGTGACTCAAAAGTTTGATTGGTAAGTACTTGAATTGCTTATCTCAGCTTGAGGCATCTTCCCGGCTTAAGCAAATTGCATATTGATTATTTGTTGTGTTTATGGAGAAAGAGATGAATTTTTGTTTGTACCCGAAGCATCAATCCACAAGCCATGCAGAAAAGGCAGTTAATGCTTGGGAGGGCTTGTTTGTTGTTTCCTGGGCACAGAGTTGCAGAGGTTTATCCCCTATTCTTATTGTAATTGTGTACTTGCCTGCTTCTAAATTATTCACGGAAAGTGCCGGATCAGCTGTTAATCTTCATTTTATATCATTCTGCAAAGACGTTCTGTATGCAGATAAACATTCTAACTTTCGCAAATATGGGCTGTTCAGATATGCAGCCGCAGCTTAAAATCATCTCTCAATTAGGAGAACTTGTATGAAGAAATCAATTATGTTAATGCTTGTGCTTAGTACTTTTCTAAGCCTAGTCTTTGCTGAAAGCATAGTATTTAACGACACCGTGGTTCTGCCAATAATGTTCCGGATGGATTGATCCCACCGGTAAACAACGGTCTTTTTGTGGCTTCGGACAGCTTTGTAATCCAGCTGATCGGTGCCGGACCATGGACCATCACAATTCAAAGTAATGCGCCTTGGATAGCCTATTATCAGGGTGGAGCATGGCATGCTCATGAACCCGTTGGCGGCATATTCTCGTTTGTGATCGAGGCTGCAAAAGATCTGGATTTGCCGATCATTCTGGGTGATCTTGATCCTACTTTGCCGGTAGAACTTTCCAGCTTTACCGCAGTTCTCACCGCGGATTTGCAGGTGAATATCGCCTGGATTGTGGAAACCGAGACTGATCATTCCGGATACAATGTTCTGCGTAACGAAACAGATGTTTTGGCTTCTGCTCTCCGTATCAATTCAAACCTGTTGGATGAAGGCAGCCTGAACGGGACGCAGATAAGCTATCAATTCCTGGATGATGAGGTACTGAGGGGAGCCACTTATTATTACTGGCTGGAAAGTGTGGCCTTGAATGGCGAAAGCGAACACTTCGGTCCGCTGAAAGTCACCATCAAGGCAGATGGCGAGGATCCTATTCCTGAAATTCCGCTGGAAACCAAGCTCTTCTCAGCTTTCCCGAATCCCTTCAACCCCAATACCAATCTGCGTTATAGCATGAAAGAAGCCGGAGAAGCGCGCATAGATATCTTCAATGTAAAAGGTCAGCTCTTGAAGACCTTCAAGCAAAACCATGAGCAAGCCGGATACTATCAGGTGAGCTGGGATGGCAGAGATGTGAATGGCCATCAGGTAAGCACCGGTGTGTATTTCTACCGGATGAGCAGCGGCAAATACAGCCACACCAAAAAGATGGTACTATCGAAGTAAAACTGCAATAACATAAAAGCCCCCGGCGCCGGGGGCTTTTTCATTGCAAATTTGGATCGAGCTGCTATGGCTTCGTGGTCTTTATACTCTTCAGGTTGTTCAGTGATACCGAACCTTCTTTCCAGATAAATGCTCCTTTCCTGCATGGGAAATCGGGGCATTCAGCGCAGGTGTCGAAGCCACGCGTTATCGCGCAATTGCGTATCTCACAAATAGCACAGAAAGATATCTGGCGACCGCTGGACCGGCACCCGTCGCAGAGCAGCTCATCGATGCTGATGTCTTTGCCAAATTGCTCCCGGTAATTTGCCTGATGGCGCGTTAATACTTCCATATCCATGCTTTGGGTTGCCTTATAGGCTTCACACTCTTCGCAGATAAATCCGCAGGCTGAAAACTGACTCATAGTTATCTCCTTTTCAAAGGACGAATAAATATCTGTGCCGATAATCCGTCAACAACAGAATCGCTTCAAAATTCATAGGCTTGTGTTTATGGGTTTTTTGAGGTCTGGGCGGCTTGAGGGGCTTGAAATACCATTGTTTCAAGTGAAGCGATACCACAAGCGTTGTGCTTGCGCTGCAATACAGAAGCAGCCCAGACGTAACGAAAGACCTGCCGGATACCTTATTAGAAATTGCCCGGCGAAAATAGGGGGGAATGCCAAACAAAATTGAAACTTGACAATATCTGAAAGCAAGATATTGTGAATCCTTATGCAGAAGAATGAGAAATTGACGAATAAAACTGACGGAAAGTCGCGGCAAGCTTTGCTGAAACAAGAGATTAACCCGAAGTATCTGCCAAACCTGATGCACAATCTGCCGGGTATGGCATATCGTTGTATGAACGATTCCAAGTGGTCGATGCTCTTTATCTCGGAGGGAAGTGTGGATATAACCGGCTTTCATGCCCGGGATCTTTTGCACAATGCCAAAGTAAGCTATGGAGAACTGATTTATCCGGCAGATCGGGAACTAGTGGTGAAGGCTGTGGCGGAAGCGGTATCTCGTAACACACAGTTTCAGGTGGAGTATCGTATCATAGACATCAACAATGAGATTCACTGGGTATGGGAACGCGGGAACGCGGTATATGATAAGCACCACAATCCGGTATACTTGGAAGGCTTTATTTCAGATATTACGGCGCGGCGTAAAGCGGAAGAAGATATGAAACTGGCTGCCAAGAATCTGGCGGAACTGAATGCCACAAAGGATCGTTTTTTCTCGCTTTTGGCGCATGACCTGCAGAATCCCGTGTACGCCATCATCTCGCTATCGGAATTTGTAGCCGAAAACTTCAGTAATTTTGGTCGAGCCGAGGTGGAAGACGCGCTGTTGCAAATGCATAACGCCGCCAGAGGTATCTATACTTTGCTGGAAAACCTTTTGGATTGGGCCAGATTGCAATCCGGTCAGATAGTATGCCAGAGGGAATTTGTGTCTTTGGTAAAAGCCGTGAATTACGCTCTTGATCACTATCGCAAGGCGGCTATGCAAAAGGGGATTGAGTTGGAATTTGTGTATGAGCAGGACGCCATGGTTGAAACCGATTTGAAGTTGCTCTCTTCGATCTTGCGCAACCTAATCTCCAATGGCATAAAATATTCCTATCCCAAAAGCAAGGTTAGTGTGCGCATGCAGAAGCAGCCGGATTGGATTGAACTGTGCGTGGTGGATCGCGGACTGGGCATATCCCGGCGTCATTTGCCCAAGCTCTTCAAGCTGGATAACGATTTACATCAGTATGGCACCGCCAATGAATCCGGCAGTGGCTTGGGTTTGATCCTGGTGGAAAACTTTGCCCGCCTGATGGGGGCGGAAGTGAGTGTGGAAAGTAAATTAAACAACGGCAGCAAGTTTTACCTCCGAATCCCGGGGAAAATTTGATTGACGCTAAGGCAGGGTTCAAAAACAATGTCCCTTATAATGAAACCATGGTAGGATATGAACGCTTTATTCAAACCAGAATTAGTGCGCATCGTGGATGCGTTTAAAAGCAAGAGTGACTGTCTGGATTATATGGCAGAACTATTGTCGGACAGTGGTTGCCTCAGCTTTCCGGATCGCTATCTGGCGGCGGTAAAAGGCCGCGAAGAGATAATGAGTACAGGAATCGGTAGAGGAATCGCCATTCCTCATGCCAGAGATCTCACGGTTGAATGCCTGAGAATAGCCGTATGCAAGATTTCTGACGCGTTGGATTTTAAATCTGTGGATAGCGAGCCGGTCAATCTGGTATTTATGATCGCGGTTCCACAAAACTCCAATCAGGAGTATATGCGAATCCTGCGCAATTTGTCCGAATATTTGCGCAAGGAAGAGAATCGTGCTACACTGCTGGGAGCAAGTTCAGATCTGGAGTTATATAATTATGTACATGAAATTGAAGATATCATTATCGCTTCTCTTGCTCATTAGTCTCGTGCCGTTGGCGGCACAGAGTGAGGACGCGGGCAGCACAGGTTTTGACACTCTGAAGCTGATCTACTCTGCGCGCACAACCGCGATGGCCGGTGCCGGGCTGGGTCTGGCCGCAAATCAGGAAGCGCAGAACTTAAATCCCGCAGCTATACTGCGGGTTCCAGATCATGGGATCAGTACCACTTTTATGGATCACCTGGTAGGAAGTGCCGGGGGAGCCTTTCACTATGTGTATCCCAAAAATATGTATGAAGCCTATGGTGCCAGCCTTAGTTACTGGAATAGCGGTCAGATGGACCGCACCGAGATCAGTTCTTCCGGAGATCTCATCGAAACCGGGGAAAGCTTTGGCGCAAGCAGCATAGTTGCGGGAGTAAGCGGGGCCAGGTTCATCAGTCCGGCCTTGGACATCGGTGGCAGCCTGAAGTTTATCTACGACAGTATCGACGGCAATTCCGCTTCGGCAGTAATGGCGGATCTGGGCGTGCTGCATCACACGGCAAATCCCAATATAAAGGTGGGTCTGGCTATTCGGAATCTGGGATTTCAGAGCTCATATTACAGCGACAGCAAATACAAGGAGCATCTGCCGCTCAGTTACGGGGCGGGGATCTCGATCAAGCTGATGCCAAAGCTGGATACAGCTCTGGACATTGGTAAGGCCACGGGCGAGCAATTCACCCTGAAAGTGGGCCTTGATTACGCTCTCAATTCCGCTTTTGCCCTGCGTGGCGGCTTTAAAAGCAATGCCGCGGATTACAACATGGGTGGGCTTGTCGGGGTCACCGGTGGAGGCAGCCTGGGCTTTGGCTGGAAATTCAGAAATTTCAACCTGGATTACGCCGTAGCGTCTTATGGAGATCTGGGAATCAGCAATCAACTGAGTCTGAGATACAATTTCGCAAACTGACATAAGGATGGATTTTGCACAGCTTTTTATTTGAACTGGGAATTGAAGAACTGCCGGACAATGTGATTGTGCCTGCCATCAACAGCATCAGGGCATCTTTTGAAAAAATGCTTGCAGAGCAGAACCTGAGTTCCGCGGAGATCCGCATCGGCTCCACACCGCGCCGATTGGCAATCTCTTGCACAAAGCTCCCCACAAAACAAGCGGACATAGAGATATGCAAGACGGGGCCATCCGTAAATATCGCTTACGACGCAAGTGGGGAACTTTCAAAAGCCGGAATGGGATTTGTGCGAAAGAGCGGGGCTGCTGAGACTGATGTCTATATCCAAAAAACTGAAAAAGGCGAATTCATCGCGGTTCGGTTTGTCCAAAACGGTAGAGAGAGTCGGGACATCTTGAGGGATTGGATTCCGGAAGCTATATCCCAGATTCCTCTGCCCAAAAAGATGATCTGGAAAAGCAAGAACCTGGCATTTTCCCGCCCTATCCGCTGGATTGTGGCTATGTGGGACACTCAGGTTTTAGACTTGGACATTTTGGGCATCAGAGCCGGCAGAATCAGCTATGGGAACCGCTATCTGGGGCTGGAATCTAGCATCGAAATAGCAATCGCGACCGATTATGAGGAAGCTCTGGCACAGAACCGCGTGATCGTGGATAGAGACAAAAGACGCGGGATGATCCTGGATCAATTCTCCGCTTTGTTCAACGACGGAACTTTCACCGTGAAGCAAGATGAGCGCTTGCTGGATACGGTATGCAATCTGGTGGAGCATCCCTGCGCGGTGGTGGCGGAATTTGATTCCTCCTTTTTGAAACTTCCGGAAAAAATCATCACTTCCACGATCAGCCAAAATCAAAAATACTTTTCAGTGTATGACAGCGATGGAAATCTGAGCAACAAGTTTGTCTTTGTCTCCAATGGAGATCCCCGGCATAGCGACATCATCAAAGCAGGCAATCAAAAGGTTGTAGCCGCCAGGTTGGAAGATGCTCTGTGGTTTTTCCAGGAAGATTGCAAGCGTGGTCTGGATGCCTTTGTGCCCCATCTGAAGGATGTGGTATTTCAATCCAGTTTGGGTACTATGGCGGACAAAACCGAGCGCATTCTGGCAATCTGCGATTATCTGTGTCGGGAATTGGGTTTTGACGATATGCAGAAGCATAGGGCTCTAAGAACTGCACAGCTATGTAAGGCCGATCTGATGAGCTTGATGCTGGGAGAAAAAGAATTTGCCAAACTTCAAGGCTATATGGGTATGCAATATGCCCTGGCCGCGGGTGAAGATCCCGAAGTAGCTCAGGCTATCTATGAACATTACATGCCCAGAGGGAGCAACGATGGTCTGCCCGAAAGCATAAGCGGTGCCTTGTGCGCTGTGGCAGACAAGCTGGATAGCGTCTGTGGCATTATCGGGGTAGGGCAAATGCCCACCGGAAGTGCCGATCCTTTTGCCTTGCGCAGAGCGGCGGGAGGCTTGGTGCAGATTGTAGCCGATCGGGCTTGGGATATCGATCTGCAACGCTTGATTGATTATGCTTTTGAGATTCTGGCTTCGAGTGAAGTGAAGTTGGTGGATAAAGGCCGGGACAAGGTAAAAAGTTTCTGTGCTCAGCGGGTAAACTGGCTGCTGAAGGAAATGGGTATATCCTATGACATCGTAGCCAGTGTAAGCTATGCGGGATTTTCTCGCTTGACCCACCTGATCGCCAAAGCCCGGGCGCTGGAAGAATTGAGACAAGACGATAGATTCATAAAACTGGTGATAGGTTATAAACGCGTATCAAACATTATTGAGGGCGAAGCAAAGCCTGACTTGGTAGACCCGGCACTTTTTGAGAGCGATGCAGAGCGCGAGCTTTATGAAGGGCTGAGTGTCTTAAGCGAACAAATCGGAGCAGCTCTGGAGCGTTTTGACTATCCAGGCGCTCTGTTAATATTGGTGGAATTTGGCACCAACATCGACAATTTCTTCGATAATGTATTGGTGAATTGCGATGAACCCAATTTAAAACAAAACCGACACAGCCTCTTGTCCGCGATCAGGGCGGAATTTATAAAAGTGGCAGATTTATCACAAATCGTAGTAGAATCAAATGGAACCGGAGAATAAATGCACATCTTGGAAACTCTTAGAAACAGAGCTGCCGCAATCGGCGGAAGCATAGTATTACCCGAATCTGAGGACAAAAGAACCCTGGCCGCGGCAGCAAGCCTGGCCGGACAAAAGATAGCGAAGGTAATCCTGCTGGGTGAACGTGCCACAGTGATTAACCATGCGACCCAATTGGGAGTGGACATCTCACTTTGCGATATCATCAATCCTGCGCAAAGTACGGAACTGGAAGATTTTGCCGAAACCTTCTATTTACGCCGCAAAGAAAAGGGTCTGAGCAAGCAGGAAGCTTTGAAGATCATGCACAATTCGCTCTATTTTGGCGCGATGATGGTGAAAAAGGGTCTGGCCGGAGGTATGGTGGCCGGTGCTGCCAATACCACAGCAGATGTATTGCGAGCCGCTTTGCAAGTTGTGGGCGTGATGCCCGGGTTAAAGACAGTGTCCTCTACCTTTATCATGGTCTCTCCACGAGAAAATGATCCCACATATCTGTTTGCGGATTGCGCAGTGGTGCCAAACCCTGATTCCGAACAGCTGGCAGATATTGCCAGTTCCACCGCGCTCACCCGGCGCGCGATCCTGGGAGATGAGCCCTTTGTGGCCTTGCTCTCTTTCTCTACAAAAGGTAGTGCCGACCATGAATTGGTGGAAAAAGTGCGCGATGCCAAAGCAATATTGGATGCCCGCAAAGTAGATTTTGCCTATGATGGCGAACTGCAACTGGATGCAGCAATAGTAGAAAAAATAGCGGTATCCAAAGCTCCTGACAGCAATGTGGCAGGACATGCAAACACCCTGGTATTTCCGGATCTCCAAGCCGGAAACATCGGTTACAAGCTGGTACAGCGTTTAGGCGGCTATGAGGCCATCGGCCCCATCATTCAAGGCTTGGCGGCTCCGGTGTGCGACCTTTCCCGGGGCTGTTCCACCGAGGATATTGTAAATACTGCCATCCTCGTACTATTAATGACAAAAAAATAAAAGATATAGGGGGAAACGATGGCTATCAAGCTGTCCAACCGCACCAAATTGATCAAACCCTCGCCTACTTTGAGCTTATCTGCCAAAGCGACGCAGATGAGACAGGCCGGGATCGACGTTGTAAACTTCGGAGTGGGAGAACCGGATTTTAACACTCCGGAATACATCAAGGCTTCTGCTCATAAGGCTATTGACGCAAACTTCACCCGCTATACTGCAAATGCCGGTATCATCGAACTGCGGGAGGCAGTGTGCGCTAAATTGAAACGAGATAACGGACTGGATTATTCGCCCAAGGACATATTGGTATCTCCAGGCGCCAAGGCGTCCATCCTGAACGTGCTGATCGCGGTTTGTGATACAGACGATCAGGTGCTGATTCCCGTACCCTACTGGGTAACCTATCCGTATCAAACCATGATGGCAGATGCGGTTCCGGTTTACATCCAGACCCAAGCCTCCGAAGGCTTCAAGATTCACCCCGAGGCCCTGAAGGAAGCGATAGAAGACAGTCCCTGTGCCAAAGTTCTGATTCTAAATTCACCCAGCAATCCCACCGGCGCCGTATACAGCCGCAAGGAACTGGAAGCAATAGCAGAGATCTGCATCCAAAACGATATCCTCGTTATCTCGGATGAGATCTACGAGAGATTGGTGTACGACGATGTGGAGCATGTCTCCATTGCATCTATCAGCCCGGAAGCAAAAGATCATACCGTGATCGTGAACGGAGTATCCAAAGCTTATGCCATGACCGGATGGAGACTGGGTTATGCCGCGGGGCCCTCGCACATCATCGGAGCAGCCGGCAGAGTGCAGGAACACACTACATCCTGCGTGAATTCCATTACTCAAAAAGCGTGTGTGACCGCCCTGAATGAAGAAGACGATTCCATCGAAAACATGCGCAAGGAATTTTGGAAACGCAGAGATTATATGTATGATATGTTAATGAAGATTCCTCATGTCGTGTGCAAGAAGCCTCAAGGCGCTTTCTATATAATGCCGGATATCAGCTGGTATCTGGAAAACAACAATCTGGGCCTGAAGACCTCGGCCCAATTCTGCAACGCGCTTTTGGAAAAACATCATGTGGCGATGGTGGACGGCGGCTCTTTTGGAGTGAAAGGAACCGTACGCTTCTCCTACGCAAACAGCATGGAAAACATTACCAAGGGCGTTAATCGCTTTATCTCATTTCTGCAGGAGATCAGTTCATGAGCGATCTGAACGATAAGATCGAAGAACGTTGGCGCAGCCGCCGCAAAAAAGGCTACAACTGGCCTCGTCTGATAGTGATGCTATTGATTTTGATAGCTTTGATCTATTCGATGAGCATGTTGAAGCGAATGGGCGGCAATCAAGGTATGATCATGAGCGCTGAACGTGATTCTGTCGAAACCGGATCGGATATGCCGGAAGCCGGTGGTTCGGAGCAATCACCTTGAGTCTGGTAATAGTCGGTTCCATCGGTCTAGACACCATCAGCACACCCTCCGGCAGCGTGATAGACGCGATCGGAGGCTCGGCGGTGTACGGCTCCATTTCGGCATCATATTTTACCCGGGTGAAGCTTATCGGCGTGGTGGGGAGCGATTATCCTCCCTCCGCGATCAAGGTATTGCAACGCCATAATATAAATTTGGATGGTTTGGAGCGGGCAGAGGGAAAAACTTTCCGCTGGACAGGTGAGTATCATGATCTGAACAAAGCCGAGACATTGCTAACCGAGCTAAATGTCTTTGCGGATTTTGTGCCTCAACTGCCTCAAAGCTGCATCAGCTGCCACTCTCTGCTACTGGCAAATATCCATCCAAATCTGCAACTGCAGGTACTGGACAAGACCGGATCTTATCAACATGTCGCGTGTGACACCATGAACTTCTGGATCGAAGGCTGTCCGGATGAGCTGGCCAGAGTAATATCCCGGGTGCATATCGTGTTTATGAATGAAGACGAAGTAAAATCCTTTACCAAAGAAACCAATATCTTTAGCTCAGCAAAGGCAATACTGGATATGGGGCCCAAGCTGGTGCTGGTAAAACGGGGAGAATACGGCAGCGCAGCCATCACAAAAGACGCGATCTATTTTGCCCCCGCCTACCCTATTGGTGTAGTAAAAGATCCCACTGGTGCCGGAGACTCTTTTGCCGGGACCTTTATGGCTTGCCTGGAGGAACATCTGGAGCTGTCTGAATACGCCATCAAAGAAGCGCTCGGATATGCCACGGTGATGGCAGGCTTGAATGTAAGCGAATTCAGCGTGGGAGGAATCCTCGATATTCCCCGCGAAAAAATTGATGAATACAAGGAAAACTTATGCCGGATGACCATATAGAATCCATGGATTACAAACAAGCCGGAGTGGATATTGAAGCCGGCGAAAGAGCCGTACAAAAGATCAAAGACAAGGTGCGCACCACATTCAATGCCAGCGTCTTGAGTGAACTGGGGAGCTTTGGCGGTCTCTACCGCATCGATAGCGCCTGGAACAATCCCATACTGGTGGCCAGCACCGATGGAGTGGGAACCAAGCTTCTGGTGGCGATTCGAGCCGGGATCTACGATACCGTGGGCCAAGACCTGGTAAACCACTGTGTGAACGATATCCTGGTTCAAGGCGCTACCCCGCTGTTTTTTTTGGATTACATCGGAGTAGGAAAGCTAAGTGTGGAAAACATCTCTCTGGTGATAGATGGCTTTGTGAAAGCCTGCCAGGAAAACGGCTGCGCTCTGATCGGCGGCGAGATGGCGGAAATGCCGGGATTGTATCGTCCGGGTGAATTTGATCTGGCGGGCACGATAGTGGGCATGGTGGAACAGGAAAACCTCTTGCCCAGACCCACAATGAAAGCCGGAGATATCCTAGTGGGGCTTCCTTCCACAGGTTTACACACAAACGGATATTCGCTGGCCCGAAAGGTTCTTTTTGAACGCATGGGCTTGAGAGTCGATTCTTATGTTCAGGAATTGCAGTGCAGCCTAGCCGAAGCGCTTTTGAGGGTACATCGCAGTTATCTGCCGCATCTATCTCCATATTTAAAAAACCCCGGTTTGAAAGCTCTGGCCCACATTACGGGTGGTGGAATAGCTGGAAACTTGAAGCGTGTTCTCAGCGGGAATCTGCAAGGAGTCATTGAATTTCCGGAAGAGAGAATACCGCCAATATATCAGCTCATTCGCGACGGTGGCAATGTCTCTTGGGAAGTTATGCGTCAAACCTTCAATCTGGGCTTTGGTATGATATGTGTGATGAATCCGGATCTTGCCACAGAGTTTATCGCCGGGACAGAGGCCTTTGCTCTGGGCGAGCTCAGAGAGTCCCATCAGGGCCCCCAAGTAATATTCAAAGAAAAAACATAAATGCGTTTTATTCAAGCTTATCCGTGCTCTTCAAGAAGAGAGTACAGAAGCTCATGAAAAAAAACTGCTTGACTGATTTTTACTGCTCAGATATAAGAGCTTTAAGAGGAATAGCCTTTTTGCTTTTTGAGGTTAGCCTTAAACTAAATTATTACATAATAGTAAATAAGCCAGGATGAAGGGAGGTCCATCGATGCGAAAAACTGCATTGATCCTGCTAATTGTGTTGCTAGTCGGCATAGCATGCCTCGAGGCACAAACTACCGGCCGTCTCGCCGTTCGCGTTCGCGACGGGCAAGGGAAAGCGCTGGAATTTGTGAACGTTGTGGTGATGTCGGGTTCTCAACGCATTACCGGAGGCCAGACCAACGCTAAAGGTCAGGCTATCATTATCAATATTCCACCGGGAACCTACACGGTTCGATTTACATTAGTCAGCTATGCTACCATGACATTTCAAAATGTGAGAGTCCAGGTAGGACAAACAGCAAACTTATCCCCCGTAATGAATCGAGAAGGCATTGTCGGCCCTTCAGTTACTGTTGTGGCAGAACAGGATAAAGTGGAGCGCGACCGCACCGGTTCCTCCCGCCAGATCGAGATGGATCGTCTGTCGGATACAGCAGTAACCGACGTTGCCGGAATCATCTCATTGCAAGCCGGAGTCACCAATATCGGCGGCGAATTGCATATCCGTGGAGGAAGGGCAAATGAAGTTAATTTTACTGTGGATGGAATGAGCGTTTCCGACCCTGTTGACGGTGGTAGCGCGCTTTCCGTAGACACAGACGCGATTAAAGACATGAAGGTCATGACCGGCGGATTCCCTGCAGAATTTGGCAACGCCCAATCCGGTGTTGTGAACATTGTTACCAAAGACGGCGATCCGTTCTTCTCCGGCAAAGTGGAGTATAATACAGACCATATCATCGGTGAAGGCCGCAATTCTGACGTCTTGAAATTCGCTATCGGTGGACCAATCGTTCCATTCGCCTCCGACGATCTTAAAGAACGCCTCACGTTTTACTTCAATGGAGGCGGAGAATGGCTGGATGGCCGCTATAAAGACCTCTATGTTTCCGATCCGAACCAGGAATATGTAAACGAAGACGGTGTGAGCATATTGGAAGCAGAATATCCCCGCTACGATCCCTATGAAGGGCGGGATAGCTTCCTGGGTGTTGATCTTGGCAACCGCAATTACAACAGCTACAATGTAAACCTGAAAACCAAATACGATATAAATCCTGCTCAAAAGATTACTCTGGCGGTACGCGGAGACAGATCTTACTCTACACCCTTCAATCCTGCTTTGAGCAGCAGTAACTACTACTGGTGGCGCCATGCCTTGCAGCATTATCGATACGAAGATGTAAAACAACAACAATATATAGGTACCTACGATCATATGTTTTCACCCACGATGAACCTAAAGGTAAAGGCCAGTTACTACAAAAAGGACTATGAGGACGGCCCCCGTGGTGTGGATCGGGACAATTTTCTTTATATGACTGTCGACCCCGAAAATCCAGGAGATAACTATGTAGATGACGTAGTGACATACGAAAGATATGGCTACTCCAGCATAGACGCCAATGGTGACGGTGTGCACGATTTTGGCTTTCTGCCAGCTACCGAATGGAAATATCGTATCGCGACACTGGAAGAACCGCGCAGTATACCGGGTTTCCGTGCTCCTGGAACCATATATACAGATTTTATCGACGACACCACTGCCACGATCAACTTCCGTACAGACTTTGAATGGCAGCTAAATCAGACCCATCTGGCCAAGACAGGTATTGAGCTGATCAATCACAACATCGAAAAAGACCAGACTCAGAATTTTCTAAGTATATACCAAGATCGCAGAGATAAGTATCTCAGCCGAATTTATACCTTGAACGAAGCAGATGCTACAAACTTCATCGAAAACGGTATAATCCCGGATGCTCTGTATACTATTCACAAAAAAAGCCAGGATCCCCAAGGCCCGGGCGACTTGCAACCCATCTACAAACCCCTGGATTATTACAATGCCGCCAAATCTGCTGCCGGTAAACGCGATGGTTACTCCGCCAACCCCTGGCAGATGGCATACTACCTGCAGGATAAAATGGAATGGGAAGGAATGATCGTGAACGCGGGTCTGCGTCTGGACTTCTGGTATCTGGGCTCCAGTTACCAGGTGTTGCAGGATGATGGTCGATTTGCAGATCGCGAATTTGCCAAAGGTGACCGCTTTCAGATGATGGTTTCTCCGCGTTTGGGCGTGTCTCACCCCATTACCGAGCGCGACGTATTGCGCTTTGCATACAATTACCAGAATCAATTGCCTCAAATGCAGTATATCTTCACTTCAAAGACTCCGCAAGATGCCAACCTTTCTGATGTCGCCATCACGGTTGGAAATCCCACCTTGGAACCTCAGATCACAGTTACATACGAAGTGGGCCTCTCCCATCAGTTGAGCGACGACTATGTGCTGGATATGACTGCTTACTATAAAAACCTGTATAATTACGTGAGCACCATGCGCGTGCGCAAGGAAGACGAAGAAAGTGTATCCTGGTACGAATTCATCTCTGAAGACTACGGCTCTGCACGCGGTATAGATGTACAGCTTGAGAAACTGCTTTCGAACTTCAATACTTGGAGTATCGCTTATTCTCTGGCATGGGCGCAAGGCAACAACTCTGCCACTGTGATTCAGGATGAAAGCACCTCTCTGCGTGAATTCCCGCTGGATTGGGATGTGCGTCATAATGCATCCATAAACTATACCTTCCGTATCGGCAGAGGCGAGGAATTCTTTGTTCCCTTTACCAATTTCATATTGCCTCTGGATGATTTCACGGCAAACCTGAACTGGAGCTTTGTATCCGGCGCGCCTTATACCCCGCAAAGCATGGAAGGCAGCTCGCTTCTGGATACAAACAGCAAACGCATGGACCCCACCAATCAAGCTAATGCCCGCCTAACCAAGGGTATTCAGCTTCCCGGCGGTAACAGCATGCGTGTCTTTATCGATGTGGAAAACATCTTTAAGGCCAAAAACATAAACAGAGTGTATCCCCGCACCGGTTCTCCCTATGAGGATGGGCAGGATCTTGAAGACGACATTTTGCAATATGTGTTCCCGGAAGTGGAATACACATATGGCAAATCCATATTGAACCCGGCTTTTATAAACAACTACCGTGGGGTGACCTTCGGAGTTTCGTTTAACTTCTAAATTATTCCAAGGAGGAATCATAAATGAGAAAATTCTCGTACATAGTGCTGCTGATCACACTGGTGAGTGTATTGATCCCTGGTATGGCTTTTGCCCAGGAAGCAGTTGAGGAAACAGCCGCGGCTGCGAGCAGCAGTGGTATGGAGAGCTTTGCCGAATTGGTATTTGGCAGTGGCATGGTAAAATGGTTTAAAGATGGTGGATGGGCGATGTGGCCTATCCTCCTTGTAGCGCTATATGGTATTGCCTATGTTGTATGGAAATTCATCGCTCTTATCTACGGCAAGGTAAACTTGAATGCCTTCTTGAACAAAATTCTTCCTCTTGTGAAAGACAAGAAGTATAAAGAAGCTGTTGAGATTGCCAAAAACACTCGCGGTCCCGTGGCAGCAATCATTTATGCCGGTCTCTTGAAAGCGGATGGTGGCATCCCTGCCGTTGAGAAAGCCATCGAAAATGCTGCCATGATCGAAATGAGCTATCTCGAAAAAGGTTTCCTGGAGCTTTCAACCGCCATTACTCTTGCTCCGATGCTGGGATTCCTTGGTACCGTGGCCGGTATGATCAGTGCCTTCGACGCTATCGCTGCAGCTCGTGCGGTGGACGCAACCATCGTGGCAAGTGGTATCAAGATCGCTCTTATCACTACCGAAGCCGGTCTGATCGTAGCTATTCCCGTGCAGTTTTTCAATAACATCTTTGTAACAATGGTAGATGGTATGGTTATCGATATGCAGAAAGCAACTGAGAAAGTTGTGGAAGCAATGCTGTAAAGGCCCCAAGGGAGATAGATAATGAAAATAGGACGAAAAAGGAAGAGCAAAGCCGAGATCCCGACCTCGTCGATGTCCGACATTGCATTCCTCTTGATCATCTTTTTCATGGCAACTACCAAGTTCGACGTGAAAGAAGGGATTAAGATAGTCCTTCCCCAAGCGGCCGAAGAAGGATCTGAGCAAGCTCAGACTCTTACTCTTACAGAAAAAGAGATGACCCGTTTGCAAATTACGGAAGATGGAAGAATTGCGGTAAACAACGAAGCTCCCCGCGCTTATGAGAGCGGTGAGTTGGATGCCCTGATTCAGCAAAAAGTAAAGATTAACCAACAGATGATCTTCAAGGTAATCACCGATCGTGAAGCCACATACGACAGCATGATCCGCGTGGTTGACCGGCTCAAAGCGGCCAAGATAGAGAAGATCTCGCTGTCAACAAATTAGGAGAGAGACATGGCAAAGTTTAAAAAAGAAAGAAACCGCGACGTCAGCATCCCCAATGGATCGATGTCCGATATCGCGTTTTTGCTGTTGCTCTTCTTCATGGTTAGTACTGTGTTCGTTCAGGAAAAGAAATTCTGGGTAGAACGCGATCGCTGGCCTATTGCTGAAAGCATTGAGCGCATCCCGCGTAATCATACTACAACCATCTACGTGATGAGGGATGAGACTATTTTAATCGACGATATCCCCACCCGTATCGAGAGTTCCGAAGATGTGTTTGTGTCTTCCACTCTGATCAGGAAAAAAGCTGATGATCCCGAATTGGTGGTTTGTTTCAGAACCGATCGGGACACCAAATATGGAGTAATGTCCGATGTTATGCGCCAGCTTCAGGATGCACAAACCCTGGTAGTGGCCTTTGAAACCCAACAGCGGCAAAATTAGGAGGCAAAGATGAAACAGCAGTTGAACGATTGGAAAGACGTAGCAAACAGCCAATTCAGCAAAGCTTTTGCGCTTTCCGTTACAATGTTGCTCTTTGCGATGATGGTTACTCCCAAGATTGAAGTGCGCAAGCAAGTCTTCAAGACCCAGCAAATGGAGCTTGTGGATATACCGATGGAAGAGCGCGAGAAGATAGAAGCCCCGGAAACTGAGGTTCAGATAGTCATCCCTCTGGTGATCAGCGATGTGTTGGGAACCGAGGAAGTAGATATGGAAGCTTATACGGCTGCACTGTCGGAAATCGGGGACATTACGAAAACAACTACCGGCAGCCTGAACCAGGTAGATGAACGCCCGGCGTATTTTGTGCCCTACGATGATCCGCCGGTTGTGATTGGCAGCATCAATCCGGTATATCCGGAATTTGCCAAACGCAATGGTGTTCAAGGTACTGTGGTATTGGAAGTGGAAGTGCTGAAAGATGGCTCTATCCGCAATATACACGTGAAACGTTCGGTTCCGGGCGGCTTGGATGAAGCTGCTATCGAAGCCGTACGTAAAGTAAAATTTCAACCTGGAAAAAGTAGCGGGCAGCCAGTTGATGTGCTGCTCATTATACCGGTTGAATTTAAACTTAATTAACCCGGGAGTGATTAATGAAGTTTAATAAACATGTGTTCTGCTTGATCATAATGACCTTATTAGCGGTCACTTATGTCTTTGCGAACAAGGCAACACCCTCTACCGGAACCAAGAAATTGGATCTGGATTATTATCACAATGTGGGTAATATTTGGTTGAGGGTTAGTAACTATGGATTTTTTGGATCCGGAGACGACGCAGTGCCTCAATATCCGTCCTTGGAGTATCCCGGCGGTAGCGGAGTTGATTACCTCTACCAGGGCGCGCTTTGGTTCGGAGCCAAGAAACAAAGACGCGACATCTCTGGGAGAAAACTGTATTGGAAGCATTATCCTCCGCAATCTAAGGATGATTATACCTATGAAGGTAGCGATCTGTGGGATTCCAGCATGACCCCACTATTGGATACTTTGGTTACGGTTGGATTCGATGGAGACGATGACCTTTATGAATTTCTACCGGCCTACAATCCCTTAATTGCGACTCATCCAACTTATGAATTGTATAACCGATACGATGCCATTGCTACCGCGTCTACACGTACTCAAAAGCGTGGAGTCGATGACGACGGTGATGGTTTGATCGATGAAGACTTCCCCGGATATACCTTTCCCTTCCGGGCGGATAATGAGTTACCCGAGGCCTTCCAGACTTTTGGAAGCATGTATCCCAGTGAACTGTCTTCAATGGATTTAGCTCTGTTGAGCGAGCCTGAAAACTACGAGATATGGTTCCCACTGGGCTTTATGAATCTATACGATCCCGACCTTCAGCATGGAGCAAGGACATACACATATTCCAAGCCTTACGATGATGATTTTGACGGACGCATGGATGAGGATGGTGCCCCTGTGTCGGAACAGGATTTTATTGGCTATTATTATGACTACTGTCCTCTGGGAATCACTACTGTGGATCGAGATTATGGCGGTAGTAAGGGTCAAAACACACATTATCCGTTAAACATCAAGGTGCGTCAGATGAGTTATCAATGGAGCTACGATTACATCAAAAACTTGGTGTATATTGAGTTCAACATTACAAACATGAACGTAGCAGATACTTTGTATGACTGCGCAATGGGTATATACATGGATTCCGATATCGGCCCAAACACATATGGATCTGAAAAAGCTGCGGACGATAAATCCGGCTATGTGAAGGGTGAGGGCTATGAATTTGCTTATACCTACGATGCGGATTTTGATCATGGTCTAAGCCCGGGTCTCGTAGGGGCTCGTGTTTGCAGCCCAGATCCCGATGCTCTTGAGTTCCACTGTTGGTATTGGAAAGTTGGGAACGGTCCCGACGACTCCGATCCAAGGGATGTAGGTCCCACTATAAAAACCTCAAATCAGAAGTATTGGCTGCTTACAGGTACTAACCCTGACGATATTAAATACACGCCACTCAGACCTGAAGATTCCAATATAATGGAATGGGAACAGCCCTCTCCCAACGACACCCGTTTCCTTTTTGCATTCTACGGTGCTCAACCGGATAACCCAGGGGATTATAATGCGACTGATGAGTATGGCAATTATTACAAACGCTGGAACCTTGCCCCCGAAAAGACCATGAAGATCGTGGTTGCGGTATTCCCCGGTGACACCAAGGAAGAGCTTAAATCCCAAGCATCCTGGGCAAAGATTATCTACGGTAAGGCTCAAGATCTTGTTACGGTGATTTTGCCTGATACCTTCCCTCACTACAATCCGCCTGAACCACCGGAGATTCCAAATATGCATGCAGAAATCGTGCAATCCGACACCGGGACTTCAATCGATGTGTATTGGGATAACCGTTCCGAATTTTCGTATGACTTTATGAACGTGCCCACTGCAGAAATCGGCTGGCAAAATCCTCATTCTAGCGATTATACTCCTGTCACGGACCTGGACAGTTGGCCTACTCCGGATCAGATAGCGGGGAATTGGCCGGATTATTGGCCTGAGGAGTTTAGATTTCCCTCCAGCTCGACCGAAGTATACCCATACAAAAACAACGCCGTGGTAAATCCCTTTACTGGTTTTCGCCTAAGACACGATTTTCAAGGCTACACCATGTGGGGCCGTTCCGGTAGCGGAAGCAGCGAAGACTGGCAACAGATCCGCCGCTGGGACAAAATTGACACAGATTTAGACAGGCTTGACTATGACGTCGCCATGCATACTGTTTATGATTCTTTGCGCAAGGATTATGGCGGTTACACCGGCATCGACATGGATCTGCCCAATCCATCCAATTCATCGATCATGAGTGAGCGAGGATGGCAAGCGAGCACAGAAGAATACCAAAAATTCTATAAGCTTGACCAATATTACAGCTTCGAGCCCAATGGTGCCATATTCCATGGCTGGCCTTTGTACGATCCCGATAAGGATTGGACTCCGGAAATTCAAGCTCAAGCAGATCAGATCGCAGAGGATAACGCAATGCTCTCCGATACTGATATCTCGAAGCTGCAGGCAAGATTGTTCATGCATCCATATCTGAAAGACGAGATAAATCGTCCCGATTTGTTCGATGTGCTCTACGACACAAGGATGATCCCTCTGAAGGGCTTTGCGTTCCCGGGTGTCGATGCTGATCCGGAAGCTGAACAGATAGAACTACTCAAAAAGCAACGGCTTGCTCGCAGATTCTATAAAGCTACGATAAATCATCCACCTCGAGGCGTGGAATACTATGTAGCACTTACCGCCTACGATCGCGGTATTCCGGAGCAGAAATTGAGCTATCTGGAAACCGGTCGTGACGCGGACGCAAACATGAAAATTCTCTTCCCCGGTACCCTGGCTCGGGATGATATGAAAGACATCATGGTAATCCCCAATCCTTATATCGGTCGCAGCAAGTTTGATGGTCGCCGCGAAAATGACGAAAAGGGAGATAAGAGCCGCCGTTTGTGGTTCACAAACCTCCCCAGACGTTGCACGATTCGCATCTATACTCTGGCCGGAGACTTGGTGGACACTATTCATCATGATGGTGCCTCAGTAACCGATATAGTGACAATATCCAAAGCTGCCACACAGGGTATCGCAGCAGATGGTATGGAGTCTTGGGATCTACTGTCCAAAAATAACCAGATTATCGCCCCCGGCGTGTATCTGTTCAGTGTCGAAAATAAAGACAGTGACAAAGTTAAAGTCGGCAAGTTTGTCGTGATTAAATAGGGAGGAACTGTGAAAAAGAATATTATCCTGATCCTCGCTTTAGCCGTTATGCTTTTGCCTCTATGTGTTCAAGCCAAGCCTTTTGGTAAGACTGGCACAGTAGGTATGCAATTTCTGAAGCTGGGTGTCGATGCTCGTGCCATAGGTATGGGTGAGGCCTATACCGCGGTAAGTGACGATATCTCTTCTGTGTATTGGAATCCTGCCGGATTGGCTCCTGCTTTCCAAAACCAGGTGTTTGTATCCCATACCAATTGGGTTGCCGACATCATGCACGAGTTTGTGGCAGCTACATACACCAACGGCGTATCCACATTCGCGGCGTATGGATCGGTTTTGCATATGGACAAACTTGACGTAACAGAAGAAGAGGTCTTTGGCCCCACAGGGGAAACTTTCACAAATAGCAATATAGCTTTAGGGCTATCCTATGGTCAGCAATTTACCGATAAGTTCTCTGCTGGCATTGGTGTAAAGTACTTGCGTGAAAACCTCTATGTGTATGATGTAAACAGCTATGCGATGGATCTTGGTTCCATGTATAACACCGGATGGAAAAACATCAAGATCGGTATGGCATTAAAGAACTTTGGTCCTGATATTCGCTATCGAGTCGACGACGATGATGATGGTCTTACTGACGAAGATCCTTTCGATTTGATCGATAACGACGGTGACGGATTAATTGATGAAGACGGCCCTGAACTGGAAAGTAAGATTCCAATGCACTTTTCTTTGGGTGTATCCGGAGACCTGATGCGCAACGATACCGGGTACTTGATTGCATCCATTCAAATGGATAACGTGATTGACCGTCAGGAGACATGGAACTTGGGTACCGAGTACAAGCTGGGGAATCTATTCCTCAGAGCCGGATACCAAATCAACTATGATGCTGCCGGATTCAGTGCCGGTGCCGGCTGGCAGGTCCCCACTGGTATTGGAGTATTCAACATAGATTACGCCTACACAGACATGGGCCTACTTGCTGAAACAATGATAAAGAGCGCTCATCGCGTTTCACTCAAGATGAGATATTAAAACAATGATAATAATTACTGGAGGAACAATGAAAAAAGTCCTGTTACTGACCTTGTGCTTCTCCTTCATTATCGGAGCTGTCTTCGCAGACACCATGAATCCCGGTAATGAGAAGAAGCCTGTTTACCCTCACTTTGCAAAGAGAATCACCGCTCCAAGTCGTGAAGAGATACCTACCTACACTATGGTAACCCCCCCTGTTGCGATTATGGACAACTATTACGATTATATGATCGGTGCCTACAATCATCTGCCTATGCAGGTTATTCCGGATGAAGCCGGTGGTGGGTATTTTATGACTTTCCACGGCAAGAGCTCTGCCGCGAGCACACGTCGCGTATACTGGGTATATGTATCGGGAGATGGCTCAACCGTCCAATCCAACGAAATTACAAACAATGATAACAACGAAGGATACCCCACAATCGGTGTAGATCCAGTAAGCGGAAAGCCGATGTATGCCTGGCATGCTAACCACGACGCGGATGTTCCTCTGGAAGTCCAGTTTGTCTGGGATTCATTCCTGTTTGACGTACCGGGTACATGGAACACTGTAGTCGCCCCCATAGACAATCCCTTAATTCAAATTGACGACCCCTTTACTGGTGAGCCAAGCATTGACAATGAGTTTATCTGGCCTACCATCAAAATCGGTCCTTCTCCCAATGCCGATATGAGAAGAGTGTATATAGTTGCCAGAAACTCAGTTTCTCACACCGGCAGTGGCGATCCCAGCGAGAATGCAGTATTCGCGTATGCGGACTTTAGCACCCAGATGTTAACATCTGGGAATAACCTGACTTGGAATTACACCACTATTCCGGAACTGGATTCCTGGAACCATGATCCCGGGATGTTCCGCCGCCCGAACCACACTCTAGCTGTAGATGATCTGGGTAATGTTTACTATTTTGGTCACCATATTGCCAGAAACGAAGATGGTACCGGTAGCGATGAACCGGATATGGATGTCTTCATATGCTCGAATTACGGTGAAGGTGAATGGATCCGATTTTCAGCCCCCGGCTCATATCCCATCGAGAATCCTGTTATGCCTGATGGTACCACATATTTCGATGATTATGAATTGTTTTTTGGCTTCAATTCCAGTCACCAAAATGCTGTGATTGACAATCTGGGACGTATCCATTCACTCGGTATTTGGGCACAGAGCACCAATGAGAACACCTATTACCCGGGATTCCAGAACGTGAAAAACATCATTTATGATACCAATAGTCAAAGCTTTATGGTTCAGGATTTCTATCCCAAAAAACCTGCGGGTGATGATGTAAACGACCACTATGTACCCTGGGATATCGAAGCTCCTTTCGGTGAAATTGACGAAATTAATTACGACGAGACGAATGGTTATTATCCCACTATCGAAACCACATTGCCTTTACCGCACCATGATTGGGAATTTCACTCCGATTCAGCTGGCTCAATGGGCTTCCACTATAACAACCAGAAACTCACTGAAGTGAATGAACAAGGAATGATGGTCGCAGTGTGGCAGGATTCCGAAAAGGCAAGATTAGGTATCAACTGGCCAGATGATTACCCTGAATACGTAGCTTATACCACCGGACCTGAAATCATGATTGCTACTTCCAAAGACAATGGAACAACTTGGAGCGATCCACTGCGCCTGAATGCTGTGGATACTCCGGAATTGGCCGGAATGATCCCAATGTGGGTATATCCCGCTGATAAGATCAAATATGTTGGTGAGTCAGATAATGGCAATCCCATCGGAAGATTAGGATTCATGTTCTACGACGATAACACTTGGGGATCATATGTCATTGAAGCTGCTTTATTCCCAAGCAACGATGGTGGAACAGTGAATTATATGGAACTTGATATTGAATTCCCCGGTACTGCCACCAACGACAATGTTACTCCTGTGGTAAACAATATCCTGAAACAAAACTATCCTAACCCCTTCAACCCCGAAACAACCATCAGCTTCGATATGCCGAAAAACGGCAAAGCCAGACTGGATGTATACAATGTGAAGGGACAGCTCGTAAATACCCTGTTCAACGGCATAGCCTCCCTTGGTAAAAACTCTGTAGTATGGAACGGCACCGATACCAATGGCAATGGCGTTACCAGCGGTCTTTACTTCTACCGCCTCAGCACAGATAGTCATAGCGAAACTCGCAAAATGATGCTGATGAAATAAACAGTGACAGATTAGCTCATATAAGCCCCGGTTTCGACCGGGGCTGTTTTTGTTTGCCAAAATGGATATCATGTTCATTTTCGGTCCCGATCTCCGGACTGTTCTCGTTATTGCGCCTCTCCTGAGGCGTCAATTATTCAACCGCGATCTTTGGCGATCAGTTAACTGCGCAGGCCATACCACCGACGCGTCAGCATCGCCCAAGCGCAAGACAAATCAAAACAACACAATATTTCACTCTATATACTTCAAAGAACTATAGGGAAATGAATCCCTTCATAAACTATATAGAGGACAGCTCTGGGACAATTTTGTTTGTTTTTAATCCCGCCTCCCAGCCCCAAAAACCGTCGGTTTTTTTGGTGCTGGGAGGCGGGATATTGTTTAAAAAGGGGGCCAATGTCACGCTTGGACCCGGGGTTGACACCCCGCGCTATCAAATGTCACCCCTCCGGGGTTTGGACAAAGCCGTTGAGATACAGTGCTAATCTTCGCAAAGGGGCTCACTAGGCTTTGCTTTATGCGTTAGGGGTTATAAGTCGTGCGTAGTTCGTAGTGCTTAGTTGGCGACCTTCAGCCGGTGGTGTGCTGCGTACGGTTGGTACTAGTGCGTAGTTGGCGACGCTGCGCTTCGGGGGAGTGCTGCGTACGGTTGGTTTTAGTGCGTAGTGCTTAGTTGGCGGCTGTTTAGTTCGTAGTGTGAGTAGGGGCGCTCGCCGTAGCGCCCAGTGTGAATGCGCTTTTTAGCCGCATGTTTGAGTAAAAAGTCCTCCGAGCTTTATGGCAAGAACATCTTGCCATCCCAAAACTAAAGCGCCCTAATCTGTGAAAATTTGTGTAAATCTGTGGAAAGACCATTGTGCATCGTACATTCTACATTCTACATCCTACATTCTACATCCTACATCGTAAATTGTATCTCGTTTCTTTCACCCCGATCTCCGTTTCGCTGGT
>DHSO01000023.1:78079-78939 GCA_002410505.1 Cloacimonetes bacterium UBA5284
AAAAACTCTGGGAAAATATTCGATTCTTGCACCTTATTAACCGTTATTCGAATCATTCCTATCAACCAGAATAGAATTCCAATAAACGTATTTGTAATCTTGCCACTTATCTACAATTCCAGCTTTAACAGGATTGTTCAGAATATAGTTGAGTACATTGTAATAATGGTCGTCATCACGTATGAGGCTATCATAAAAATTCTTCCCCCATACTGAGCCGGATTTACCCCTCTTTTCATTAATCTTTTTAGCAGTGTAGGTTTTGATCCCTCGTACTATATCCTGGAGTCTAGGTATAATACCCTCATTTCCGGGTATAGGCTGAATTAGGGCATGAATATGATTAGACATGATGCAATAGGCATGTAGACGGTATTTTTTGTTGTCATAGAAATGAAGTGTGCCTTTGATGATAAATGCTATTTCGGGATCTGATAATTGGTAATCCGGGTGATTGTATTTTGCAAGCTCTGTATCGAATAGCTCAAATTGCTGTTCATGCAGATATCTCTTATCCTCTTGCGGGGAATGCGTTTGATGCCAAATATCGCTTTGTTCCTGAAGCAGATCTAATACTGACTGTGGGATTGTCAAGTTTTGGCGCCATGTAACGGATATTATTGAGTTTTCTTCTTGCTTGTGCGGAAGAAAGCGTTTGTAATCAACGATGGGTTTCATGTAGTTCCTCAGATATTTTTTAATAACAGTATCTAGCTTTGATACTGACTCATGTGACTGTCTTTATTCTATCGTGGCTATTTTTTGGAAGATATTTGCTCTTTTAAACGTGCCAGAGGCACGAGGGCACAGGAACGTGCCGGAGGCGTCAATCCCTTGAAAAACTCTGGGAAAATATTCGA
>DHSO01000053.1:0-3550 GCA_002410505.1 Cloacimonetes bacterium UBA5284
TTTGCGGGGGCCCGATCTCTGTTTAGCTGGTGTATCTCGTGCCTCCGACACGTTCTCGTTATTGCGCCTCTCCTGAGGCGTCAATTATGCGGCTAAAAGCCGCACCCACACTGGGCTTAGGCCTCAGCTTCGCCATTACTCCTAAGACCTCATTATCCTCAATTCTCAATTCACCATTGAGCGCAAGCGCCAAATTTGTGTTAATTAGTGCAAATTCGTGGACAGATAAAAAGCGTCAAGATGACGCTTCTACACTAGCTCCGCGTAATCTGCGTGAATCTGAGTGCCGGTTCTCCGGCACGTTCCCGTTATTGCGCCTCTCCTGAGGCGTCAATTATGCGGCTAAAAGCCGCAGCAGCATGATACCTGTTCATATTTATCAACAGTATTTAATGCCTCACGGAAATTATTTTTCTTTTCTGCTTGACAGGATTCACAGCCGGGATACATTCGCCATTGTGATAACAGAAAGGTATTTATAAAAAGTGTAATGTGCGATGAATCAAAGACTTGGACTTTCAAAAATGAATCCCGGTTGCGGTATTTATGGTGAAACCGGATGGTAATGAACGTGTTTTTTGAGAAGCCTTTTGGCTTGAAAAACGTATTTTTTGAATTCAAAACTTCCTTATAGGAGGAACGTTATGAAGAAATTTATATTACCGCTTTTGCTCCTGCTCTTTGTGGGATCAATCATGGCGGTTGAATCTGAGCCTTCCGCAGTGGTCGGCTATGTAAAATATGACTTGGTGGCTGGTAATAACACCATCGCCTTGCCCATGGATCAACCCTATGCTCTCGCCAGCGAAATTGGTGATGCAATAGGGGCGACTGATGTTCTATACTTTAATACGGCTACCCAAGCTTGGGAAAGTGCTAATGCCACTCCCTTTGGTTGGTCTGGTGATTTTGCCGTTACTAATGGACAGGCTCTCTGGATTAGTGTTGATAGTGCAGGCAGCTTCTACAGCTTGGGCAATATGCCGGAGACTATACCCACCTATTCTTTAGTAGCCGGCAACAACATGATAATGGTGCCACTTAATGAAAGTGCTCTGAATCTTGCCAGTCTTGTTGGCGACGATATTGGGGCGACAGATGTATTACATTTCAATGTTGCTACACAAGCTTGGGAAAGTGCTAATGCCACTCCCTTTGGCTGGTCCGGTGATTTTGATACGGCAATCGGCGATCCCCTTTGGATAAGCACAGACACTGCCGGAACATGGCCCGCACCTGCCGGACGCGCCATACAAAGCAAAGGCACAAAGAAATAAATGGAGTCGATGATGAAAAAAATATTATTAGTAAGCTTTATACTTGCTTTGGCCATGAGTGCTTTTGCATTCAATCCCAGAAACTTCTGGACCGAGATCCGGATTACAGATGGTGATATTTTGGAATATGTTTACACAAGTCACGAAAATCTACATGATGAGGATTTCTCGATAGTAGTTACTGATGTCGCTACCGGAGACATGATATCTACTAACACGCACATACCAACATTTGCCAGAGTCACACTATTTTCCAATTTTGCTTGGGTCATTTTTGATTGTCAAGGCTTCCCTACTACCGGAAATGTCCCTGAAGGCAGAGTTTTCCATATAGTGCTCACCTACCTTGGTAATGACGATCCTGACACCAACTCAGCAACCTTTAGTGTTACTGCTCCAAGCGGTACCGGGTCTGTTTATACATACGGTGATGTAGACTCTTGGTTTCTTCCCCAAACAATGTTTCTCGGGGACACTCCCGTCACCCACACCATCAGCGGAAACTTCACTTCCACAACATGGGAGACGACCGGAGTAACCATTGAAACTACCAACCCAGATGATGTAGCGATTCAGGTTGAAGGTTCCACATACACCGTTACTGTTCCTGAAGGCTGGACCGGAAACATTGTACCCAGCAAAGATGGTTACTACTTTGATCCCGCAATCAGAGAATATACCAATGTAAGTGCCGACATCGATGCTCAGAACTATGTAGTGATGGCCATGGTAGACCCCAATGCTCCTGCCATCACCTACCCGGAAGCCGATCAGGTAATAACCATGGAAGCTCCTGGAACCGTGACTATCACTTGGACCGATCCCGATGGTTTCATGCCGGAATACTATGAAGTAAAATGGATGGAAGGAGATTGGACCAATGTACTTGATGCTAACGAGTGGAATACTCCGGAACTTGCCGAAGGCAACTACACCTTTGCGGTAAGAGGGGTAATCGATGCGCCTCAGGCCAAGATCTATTCCAGAGTAAATATCAACGATCGCAACCTGCGTAGTGCCGCTCCCGCGTCCCCCAAGGGTGCCGGCCTTGAAGCTTCAGTAAGCTTCAGCGTAGTTATCACTCCCGCTGCAGACATTCCGGAAGACACAGCAACACCTGTTGGTGATGCTACGGTTACCATCATCGGTGGCAGTGCCAATTACGACATGGAAGGCGATATTCCTCCCATCCCCAATGGCAGCATAGTAATTGCGGATCAATTCGTATTGGAACTGATCGGTGCCGGGCCCTGGACCATTACGATCCAGACTACCGCTCCCTGGGCTTCCTACTACTCCGGTGGTATGTGGCATGCCGTGGAAAGTGTGGATGGCATCATTACCTTCATCGTAACAGCCAGCAAAGATATGGATCTGCCGGTAGTACTTGCCGATTTGGATCCTACCCTGCCGGTTGAACTGAGCGCGTTTAACGCAGTTCTTACCGCTCAGTATTTCGTGAAGCTCACTTGGATTAGCGAAAGTGAAACCGGGCTCCTGGGTTATCGCATATATCGTTCAGAAGACAATGTGTATGACAACGCAGTGTCTATCACCCCCATAATGATCGATGCTACCAACACCTCCAGCACTCACGTGTACACTCATGAAGACCGGGAAGTGATGAACAACACCGGTTATTATTACTGGCTGGAAGCTGTGGATATGACCCACAGCACACCTTACGGCCCGCAATATGTGGAAGTAAAACACGATGAAACCCCTGAACTTCCTGCTCAAACCGTTTTGAAGAGCGCCTATCCGAATCCCTTTAAGGCCAATAGCAACACCAATATACCGGTGGAAGTGAAAGCCGGGGAAAGCGGAACCGTGACGATCTATAACGTTTTGGGTCAGGTTGTGAAAACCTTCAACGTGAATGAAGGCTTCAACCCGCTTACATGGAATGGCAGAGACAGCAGAAATAATGCCTGCGGCAGCGGTATCTATTTCTACAAACTCAGCACACCTTCCAAAAACCAAACCAAGAAAATGGTCATCGTAAAGTAAATTCTATCATCGATAGATCGCCCCCGGCTCCGGCCGGGGGTTTTTTTATCCCCGATCTCCGGTACTCAGCTCGCTAACGCTGGCGGATGAATAGTGCTGCAGTTTATTAGAGCTGCAATGCTGCGGATGTAGGGGCGCTCGCTGTAGCGCCCAGTGTGGGTGCGGCTTCCAGCCGCATTATTGACGCCTCAGGAGAGGCGCAATAACGGGAACGTGCCGGAGAGCCGGCACGCAGATTCACGCAGATATGCAGCGCAGATAAC
>DHSO01000053.1:3726-3878 GCA_002410505.1 Cloacimonetes bacterium UBA5284
TGCAGCGCAGATAACGCAGAGCTTGTGTAGAAGCGTCATCTTGACGCTTTTTATCTGTCCACGAATTTACACTAATTAACACGAATTAGGCGCTTCGCGCAATGGTGAATTGAGAATTGAGGATAATGAGGTCTTAGGAGTAACGGCGAAGC
>DHSO01000053.1:3905-4053 GCA_002410505.1 Cloacimonetes bacterium UBA5284
TACAAAGCAATACGTTCACCATATATTAGTGCCGGAGTTCGGGGCCCCCAAGGACGAACAAGGTGAGTTCTTGGGGTAAAAAGATCGGGGCCCCCAAGGACGAACAAGGTGATTTCTTGGGGTAAAAAGATCGGGGTCCCCGCAAAAT
>DHSO01000053.1:4220-7812 GCA_002410505.1 Cloacimonetes bacterium UBA5284
GGGGTAAAAGAAACGAGATACAAAGCAATGCAGGCACTCTCAATTCACCGTTCACCGTTTACTATTCTCTATTGCGCGAAGCGCATAATTCGTGTTAATTAGTGCAAATTCGTGGACAGACAAATCTGCGTAATCTGCGTACCCGATCTGCGGAATCTGCGTGAACCATCAACACAACATATCCCGATCTGGCTACCATCATCGCCGCCAATCGCAAAAAAAAATGAAGAGTGGAAAAACATCAACTTGACAGATTGCTAAGTGACCCCATTTATGTATTTCGAAGCTTGAATGCCTTTTTGGTGATTTTGCTTCTAAGTCTGTAATATATTCTATATCATATAGTTATTGTTTTCATAAAAAGGAGTTGCTCATGTTTTCTAAGATCCGCAAGCGGAATGGACATATAGTAGATTTTGATAAAAGTAAGATAAGCCGGGCTATATTCAAGGCAGGGGATGCCAGTGGGGAGTTCGATGCAGTGATGGCGGATAAACTCTGTCTCAGAGTGCTCAATCTGGCTCAGCAGAGCCTCAGCGAGGAGATCCCGGACGTAGAAAAAATTCAGGACATTGTGGAAGAAGTTCTACTGTCTTCACCCTACAAAAAAACTGCCAAGGCCTACATTATATATCGGGATCAGCATGCCCGCATTCGCGATATGGTATCCAGCGCGGGAGTGAAGCTGATCGACCAGTATCTGGAAAAACTTGATTGGCAGGTGAATGAAAATTCGAATATGGCTTACTCCCTGCAGGGTTTGAACAATTATATTGCCAGTGAAGTGAGCAAGACCTACTGGCTGAACAAGATTTATCCCCCCGAGATCCGTGAGGCCCATGTAAGCGGTGATATGCATATCCACGATTTGGGTCAGCTATCTGTGTACTGTGTAGGCTGGGACCTCATGGATTTGCTTTTAACCGGGTTCAAAGGCGCTGTGGGAAAGGTGGAGAGTTCTCCCGCCAGACACTTTCGCAGTGCCTTGGGGCAGATCGTTAATTTCTTTTATACTCTGCAGGGTGAGGCGGCCGGAGCGCAGGCTTTTTCCAGTTTCGACACCCTGCTGGCACCTTTCATCCGTTTCGACGGTCTGAATTACGATGAGGTCAAGCAGGCTTTGCAGGAATTTATCTTCAACCTGAATGTGCCTACCAGAGTGGGTTTCCAGACACCTTTCACCAATATCACCCTAGATCTCTATGCTCCGGATAGCTACAAAAACCAGGCGGTGATCATCGGCGGAAAGCCTCAGGATGCGTGTTATGGCGATTTTCAGGCCGAGATGGATGCTTTGAACCGCGCATTTCTGGAAGTGATGGTGGAGGGCGATGCCAAAGGCAGGGTATTCACTTTTCCCATCCCCACTTATAACATCACCAAGGATTTCGATTGGGAAAATCCCGCCATTGAGTATCTGTGGGAAGCCACGGCCAAATATGGCATACCCTATTTCTCGAATTTTGTGAATAGCGACATGGATCCCAACGACGCCCGCAGCATGTGTTGCCGGCTGCGTTTGGACACCCGCAAACTGGCCGCACGCGGAGGCGGACTCTTTGGCGCTAATCCCCTTACCGGCTCTATCGGAGTGGTTACGCTCAATCTACCCCGCATCGGTTATCAAGCCGAAAATGAAGAGGATTTCTTTGCGCGCTTGCAACGCGCCCTGGCTCTGGCGATGTCTTCACTGGAGATCAAACGCAAGATCCTGGAAAACTACACTGATAATGGCCTGTATCCCTATACGCGCTTCTATCTGAAAAATATCCGCGAACGCTTCAACGAATATTGGAAAAACCACTTTTCCACCATCGGAGTGATTGGCATGAATGAAGCCAGTCAAAACTTCCTGGATCTGGGCATCGGAACCGCCAAGGGGCGGGAATTTGCCCTAAAAGTGATGGACTATCTGCGGGAACGCTTGATCGAATTTCAGGAGCTTACCGGCAATAATTACAATCTGGAAGCTACTCCCGCCGAGGGTACCAGCTACCGCCTGGCGCTATTGGATAAACACGCCTTTCCCGGCATTCGCAGCGCCAATCCTGATGGCGAAGTGCCATTCTATACAAACAGTACCCAATTGCCGGTGAATTTTTCCGACGATGTCTTTGAAGTGCTGGACCTACAGGATGAATTGCAGACCAAATATACCGGCGGCACGGTTTTACACATCTTTGGCGGAGAACGCCTGGAACACAGCGCCAGCGTGAAGAATCTGGTACAAAGCGTTTGCAAAAACTACCATTTACCCTATTTCACTTTCTCGCCTACCTTCAGCATCTGCCCGGAACACGGATATCTGGTGGGCGAACAGCAAAAATGTCCCCGCTGCGGCAAGACCTGCGAAGTGTTCTCCCGCATAGTGGGCTATCTGCGCCCGGTATCACAATGGAACGAGGGTAAAAAAACTGAATTCAAGATGCGCACTACCTTCGATACCATCAATAAATCAGATCCGCATCAGTTCAGCGAGCACAATCTGGCATGAAGATCGGTGGATTCCAGAGATTTTCTCTGTTGGACTATCCCGGAGAGCTCAGCGCTATTGTCTTCACGCAAGGATGCAATTTCCGCTGTCCCTATTGCCACAATCCTGAATTGGTGCTGCCTCAGATCTACAATACACCGTTGAATACCGAAAAAGTGCTGCGCTTCCTCTATAGGCGCAGGCGAAAACTGAGCGCGGTGGTGGTTACGGGAGGCGAGCCTACCCTGCAAGAGGATCTGATCGATTTTCTGAAGCTTTTGAAAGCCATGCGCTTCAAGGTAAAGCTGGATACAAACGGCTCCATGCCGGAAGTATTGACTAAAGTACTGTATGCCAAAGCAGTGGATTATATCGCTATGGATCTGAAAGCGCCACTACCACTGTATCGGAAACTGACCCGCAGCGAAGTGGAACCTGCCGATATTTTGCGCAGTATGGAATTGATCAGACTCAGCGGTGTGGCATACGAATTTCGCACTACCGTGGCCCCGGAAATCATCTTTGGAGAAGACCTCTACGAAATACGATCGCTGCTGAAAGAAGGGGATAATTACTATGTGCAAGCCTGTCGCTATGCCACTACCCTGGAAGATCTGAAAGCGCACGATATTCCAAGCGTGGAACTGAAACAAAACCCCGATTTCAGAGAACTGAGCCGCTGGGCAGAAGAACATAAAGTGCACCTGGCTCTGCGAGGCGCCGGACGCTAAGGTAGAAGCGTCATCTTGACGAATCTTTTTCTGTCCACGAATTTGCATAAATTAACACAAATTAGGGCGCTTCGCGCAATGGAAATTGAAAATGGCGATAAGTGCCGTAGGCACGACAGTTTAGATAGTCTCCGATAGTTAAAAACAGGCTTGAGTGCCGTAGCTACGACAGTTTAGATAGCATGCAGATTGCATAGAGAAACCTTGAAAGTCCCGTAGCTACGACAGTTTAGCTAGCCTCGTTTCACCCCAAAAACTCACCTTGTTCCTTTTCGGGGGTCCCAATCTTTTTACCCCAGGAACTCACCCTGTTCCTTTTCGGGGGCCCCGAACTCCGTCACTAATATATGGTGAACGTATTGCTTTGTATCTCGTGCCTCCGGCACGT
>DHSO01000053.1:8086-18439 GCA_002410505.1 Cloacimonetes bacterium UBA5284
TTCTCGTTATTGCGCCTCTCCTGAGGCGTCAACCCTCTCAACCCTCTCAACCCCCTCAACTCCCTCAACCCCCTCAACCCCCACAACAGCTCTATTCAAGCGCCGGCTCGCAATAAATCCTTTGATACGGAATGAAAATTGTATGTAATCATGGTAAAAACGTCTGGAGTCCTTTTGTGATCATAAAACTACGTGTGTTTATCTTAGTCAGCATTTATCTTTGTTTAATGTATCCGCTATCGGGTATTAGTGCTGAAACCTACACATTACCCTATGCTTGGGAAGAACGCTTTATTCAAACTGCTCCGCCACCCTCTCCTGTTCGTCCCATCGCGGAATTCGAACCCGCGTCTCATGTAATGATCCGTTATCCTCTGGGCATCCCCCTATCTTTGGTAGTACAGCTTTCCAATACGGCAGATGTGATCTGTCTGGTGAGCGGCAGTTCTCAGCAAAACAGCGCCTTCAATTCTTTCAATAGTGCCGGTGTGAATATGGATAGACTCAGCTTTATGATAGCCGACACGGATTCATATTGGACCAGAGACTATGCGCCGTGGTTCATCTTTGATGGCAATGGGGACTACGCAGTGGTGGATTTTCAATACAACCGCCCTCGACCGGGGGACAACATGGTTCCCCAAGCCTATGCCAACAACCTTGGTTTGACCTATTATGGCATGAATCTGAAGCAAACCGGGGGCAATTATATGACGGACGGTATCAATACCGCCGCCCAGACCCAGATTGCTTACACCGAAAACGGCAGCAATCAAGACAATGTAAACAGCCTCATGCAACAGTATATGGGCATCACAAACTACCACGTGATACAGGATCCGAACAATACCTACATCGATCACATAGACTGTTGGGGAAAGTTTCTGGCTCCGGACAAAGTTCTGATCCGCAGTGTGCCGCAATCTCACCCCCAATATGACGAGATCGAGCAAACTGCCGGGTATTTTGCCGGGATTAACTGTGCGTGGGGATATCCATACAAAGTGTATCGGGTAAATACTCCCCAAAACCAGCCCTATACGAATTCCTTGATCCTGAACAAACGGGTATTTGTCCCGCAGATGGGCGGTTCATACGACGCCGCGGCCCTGGAGGTGTACGCTCAGGCCATGCCCGGATACGAGATCATCGGAGTTACGGGAAATTCCTACACACCTTGGGAAAGCACAGACGCCTTGCACTGCCGCACCCACGAGATTCCTGATCCCGAAATGCTGCACATCGCGCACAATCCCTACAGCGAAGTGCTGGATCCTGCTGCAGAATATGTCTTTGACGCCCTGGTGATTCCCTATAGCAATTCTGCTTTACTCACAGATTCGCTGTATGTGGCCTACAGCGTAAACGACGGCCCCTATCAGAACGCTCTGATGACTCAGATGGGTGGATACAACTATCGGGCAACTGTATCTAATTTATTGCCCGGCGATGATATCCGCTACTATGTCCATGCTGCTGATCTTAGCGGAAGACAGCGGAATCATCCCGAATTTGCAGCCTTGGATCCGCACACTTTTAGCATCTACAACGATAATCTGGGACCGGATATCCAGCACAATCCCATCCTCAGTATCAGCGCAGAAGAGATCACCTTTGTGGCCACTGTCAGCGATGAATCCGGGGTGGAATCCGTATGGCTGGAATACAGCATTGATGACGGCAGCATCATGAATGTGGAATTTGCCGAAGCCGGATCCGGAATCTACCTGGGGCTATTCTCCCCGAATTTCAGCCCTGATGCCGAGATCTTCAGCTATCGGCTCTGCGCGCAAGATCTGCCGGGAAATGTAGCTTACCTTCCCGCAGAGAGTGAGTGGTACTCTGTGCCCATAGAAACACAGAGCTCTGCGGACGAACTGAATGCCCCTGCCGCGATATCGATGAAGGTCTATCCCAATCCCTTGCATTATGGTGGCGAATTGGTGGCGCTGGTGAAACAAGCACAAGCGGGTGCCCTGAAAATGCAGATTTTCAACGTGAAAGGCCAATTGCTCTATGAAAGCAGCCAATATGGAAAGGAGCTGGAGTTTCGCTGGGATGGCAGGGATAATCGTGGAAAAAAAGCAACAAGTGGTATTTATATTATGCGCGCAATCGGGACAAAAACAACCCTTAACCGCAAGTTAATCATAGTGTATTAAAGTCATGTGGATATATGTCAACAGAAGAATTGAAAATAATCCGCATTTTTCCCTTGACACAATATCAGATCCTGAGCATCTTGTAATTAGCCTACAGACCCTACATAGAATGCCCTCCGAGCAGTGGGGATACCGCCCGGTATTCCCCACTGTATTTTTTTGGAGGGCCAAAGCCAATTAGGGGGAATAATGAAAAGAATTCTTTCTTTGATACTCTTTGCCTCTTTCAGCCTGTCAGTGTGGTCAGATCAAGCCTTGGTTCGCATCTCCGATCCCGGTGAGATCGTTTATGACGTTGTTTAACTGGATTTGTACCGGTTGTTGGGACATTGTGCAGACCGATGTTCCTCAGGGAACTCAGTGCCTTTGTGACAACCCCAGTGGCTCTGCATTTTACGAGGAAGAAAGCTCTGCCACATATGCTCATCCCATCGATCTGGAGGCGGCCACTAATGTGAATTTGCAGTTTTGGGCAAAGAAAAGCATAGATTTATACGGTCATTACGTAGCCTTGCGCTATCGTACTGTAGGTGAAAGCTATTGGCAAACAATCTGCAGCTTCATGGGAGTGGGGGATTGGGAGCATTATGATCTGGACCTCAGTGCTTTGGCCGGACAATCAATCGAGCTCTCTTTTTCTAGCAGGGGTATATGGGGGGTAAATTATGCCACTTTTTGGATCGACGACATTCACCTATACACGGACAATTCATACAGCGAAGCTCAGTATCTTCTATCGCCCCCTTTGCGAGTCCTGAGCTCTCCAAATCCCTTTACCCGGGAGCTGGCGATCGCAGTTCAAGGCTTCGAAAAAGGGCCGCTGCAATTGGATATCTACAATATAAGGGGACAAAAAGTGTGCAGTAAAAAAACTAATCCCTTGACGTCTCCGGCTTTTTCCCTGAATTGGAATGTTCTGGATAAAGCGGGGCGGGAGCCGGCTGCGGGAGTATATATCCTGAAGGTGAGTGCGCCAAACCGGGAGACGACGATCCGGAAAATACTAAAGTTACACTGAGGACGAATTTGGACGACATCATACTGGAAAATCTGAGCAAGGATTTTGGCAGCTTCAGGGCCGTTGACAACGTGAATTTGGTGATCAAAAGTGGAGAGCTCTTCTCTTTTTTGGGACCCAGCGGTTGTGGAAAGACCACGCTATTGCGCATGATTGCCGGCTTTGAATTGCCCAGCAGCGGAGCTGTGAGATTGGGCAGCAAAGACATCTCGGACTTACCTCCCTATAAGCGCGAAGTGAATACCATCTTTCAAAACTATTCCCTCTTTCCCCACATGACTTTGTTCGACAACGTGGCATTTGGCTTGAAAGTAAAGCGCATCCACAAGAAAGAGATCAGGGACAGAGTATACGAAATGTTGAATCTGGTAAAAATGGCGGATCAGGCGGGGAAGTATCCCAATCAGATCTCAGGAGGGCAAAAACAGCGCATCGCGATTGCCCGGGCTTTGATCAACAAACCCAGCGTACTGTTACTGGACGAACCCTTGGCGGCGCTGGATCTGAAGCTGCGTCAGCATATGCTGATTGAACTGATGAACATCCACGACGCGGTGGGCATCACCTTCATCTATGTAACCCACGATCAGAGTGAAGCCATGAGCATCTCAGACCGTCTGGCAGTGATGAATCAAGGGCAGATCGTGCAGAGCGGGCCCCCGGATGATATATACGAGCGTCCCGCGAGCATATTTTCCGCTTATTTTATAGGGGAGACCAATTTTATCTCCGGTGTGGTGACTGCCGTGCACGAAGACTATCTGGAGCTGGACTGTCAAGATGGCAGTGACAGGAGCTTTTCCATAGACAGCAGCTTTCAATCTGCCCCTGAACCGGGCAGCAGGATCACCCTCTCTCTGCGCCCCGAAAAGATTGCCATCGCCCGCAATAAACCCCGCTATCAGGAAGACATAAACATGCTGAAGGGGCAGATCGAAGACATCCTCTATCTGGGGACTCACACGCAATACATCGTGCGAGTGGGTAAGCTGAAATTTCGCGTCTTTTCACAGCACAAACGGGTTTATTTTGACGACAAAGCCCTGGATTGGGAAGATAATGTGTGGCTATTCTGGCACGATACCGATACCTGGGTGGTGGATATGGCCGGCGATGAGACTCCGGATGCTGATCTGAATGAGAGCGGGAATCTACAACGCTATGTGAAGCGGGGAAAAAGCTGATGCAATCCACTTTGCAGAGCAGGCAGGATAGGCGCAGGAACCTCAGCAGTTGGCTTTTGAGCTTGCCCACGCTCATCTGGCTCACTTGTTTCTTTCTGATACCCTATCTCATCGTGGTTATATACAGTTTTTTGAGCCCGGATATCTACGACGTAAAGTTTGAAGTATCTCTGGATGCCTACCGGCAGATCTTCAGTGGAGATTACCTGCGGCCCTTTCTGTTATCCTTTCGTTTGGCCATCTATACCACTCTGCTTTGCATTCTATTGGGCTTTCCGGTGGCATATTTCATCGCCCGGTCGAAAGAAAAGACCCGCAATTTGCTGCTCATATTCATCATCATACCCTTTTGGACCAATCTGATCATTCGCATCTTTTCCTGGCGCATCTTTTTGGCCTACAATGGAGTGATGAACGACACTCTGATAAATCTGGGTATCATCTCCCAACCTCTGGAGATTTTGCGCACCGATCTGGCGGTGATCTTGGTGATGGTCTATGTGTATCTGCCTTACATGATTTTACCGCTCTACAGTGTGCTGGAAAAGCTGGATTTTACGCTGTTAAATGCCGCGATGGATCTGGGCGCGAACGAGGTGAAAGCCTTTTTTCGCATTACCCTGCCGCTCGCGGTGGAAGGCATCTTTGCCGGCACTCTTCTGGTTTTCATTCCTGCTTTGGGAGCGTATCTGATCCCGCAATTGGTGGGTAATCAGCAATCCTTGTATGTGGGTCAGGTGATTACCTACAAGATCAAGAATATCCCCCGCAATTGGCCCATGGCTTCTGCGCTTTCGCTTACTTTGCTGCTCTTGGTTGCCATATTGTTGCTGCTGATGTACGGCCTGTACCGGCGCCATCAAAAACGGAGTCAGTGGCAATGAAGCTAAATTCCGCAAAATTCTATAAAGGCATGAATCTCACCATCTTCAGCTTGATGATGGTCTTCCTGTACATTCCCATTCTCATTCTGATCATCTTCAGTTTCAACGATGCCCGCATCATCACCGGATGGCAGGGATTTACCTTCAAGTATTACATCCAGCTCTTCCAGAATGCCACCATCGGCGAAGCGTTTCGCAATACTATGCTTATTGCCGGGCTTAGCACCTTGATCTCCACCACTCTGGGCATCCTTACCGCTTTGGGATTGGAAAACAAGCGTTTCAGCGGACGCAAGGGCATCATCGGACTCATCTACATTCCCTTGATGATTCCGGATATTCTGATGGGCGTATCTTTGGCTTTACTGTTCAATTTCACCCGGGTAAACACCGGGATGTTCACCGTTCTGATCGCCCACATAACCTTCTGCGTATCCTACACTGTGATCGTGATCCAAAGTCGCCTGGAAGGCTTCGATTACTCTTTGGTGGAAGCCGCACAAGATCTGGGAGCAAAGCCGTCCTACATCTTTTGGAAGATCAAGTTTCCCCTGATGATGCCTGGGATCATCGCCGCAGCTCTATTGGCATTCACCCTGTCCATCGATGATTTCATCATTACTTTCTTCACTTCCGGACGCGGTTTTGATACTCTGCCCATCTATGTGGAAGGCACCATCCGCCGTGGAACCATAACCACCATCAATTCACTTTCCACCCTGATGATTGCCTTCACCCTCTTTTTGGTGATAGTCACAAAGCGGATCCGCAAGATCATCGTTTCCGCGCTGTAGCCTTTATCCAAAATTGCGCAGCCATTTTGTGGGGTGAAAAGCTCAGGGTCCCCGCAAATTGCGCAGCCTTTTGTGGGGTGAAAAGCTCAGGGTCCCCGCAAATTGCGCAGCCTTTTGTGGGGTATAAATACGCCCCCACCTGTTTGGTGGGGGCTTTGTGCTTTGTGGGGCTTGGCTTAGATATCTATATCTATATCCAGCAAGTTCAGTAGATTCTGCATCAGGATGTTCACGATCAGTTCGAAGAAGATCTGCTCGTTCTTCTCATTGATCAGCGGGATGTTGATGAGTTCGTTGATGCGGGAGGCGATTTCGCGTACTAATACTTGGTTTTCCATCTCTTTCCCCCTATCATATCTCATTGATCAGCAGTTCGTAGCCACTTACCTTGGGCAGATAATCCGCTTGCACGGCGGCGGCGATGCTGGCGACATCGAAAAACAAAGTTTTCAGATCGCTATAGGTGATGCTGGCCAGGTTCACGCTTTCTCCGCTATTCGCGGCGAGGGCGTACATCATCTTCACAAAGAGGGAGAAGGCGTTGGGTCCCAGTTCGTTGCGAGCCACTTGTTCTTTCTTGTACATGTCGGCATAAGTGCGGAGGTCCGAGATGTAGCCTTCACTGCATTCCGCGTAGATTTTGCTGAGGTTTTTGGTGCTGGCGCCCATTTGAGTGTTGTTTTCGGTGAGGGTGGGCATCACATACTTGCGGGCAATGCATACTGCCCCGTTTTTGTAACTGGCGAAGGTGATGTCGTCGATGGTTCCGCTGTAGGAAGCGATTCCGTATTTCAATTTTGTTTTCATGACTGTTCTCCTAATATTTTTTTTGAGGTCTTCCGGATTACCTTCACAACCTGTATGGCGGACAGCACTGGGACAAAAGGGGGGAGATATTTTCGGGAGATTTGTAAGAGCCATATTGGCAAGATGTTAGGGATGCGATTTTTTTTTGCCGCTGGAGAAATCCTGGATTTTTGGGCCATAAATGCTGCGATATTTGGATCATCGATCTCGGCTAAAACGGTGCTTAATGACTGTGATGGATTTGTAAGTACCGTGCGATCATGGATGCAAAAGCGAGTTTCAAAATAAAAGACTTTACAAAAAGCGCGTATACAAAATCTTGGTATTCTCAAATGTCGTTAGGAGTTACATATGTCAGACAAGGTGCGTGAAACCAGCAGCAAAGCTGCTTTAAAAGAACTGAAAGAAGATTATCTTCGCATGCTCGAAGATTCCTTTCAAAACACAAACGAAATCAAAAAAGGCGATGTAGTCGAAGCCCCGATCGTCACCATCACGGATAATTTCCTGATCGTGAACCTGGGTGGCAAGTTCGACGCTTATGCTGAGATCAGCGAATATTCCGATGATAAAGGTGTTCTCTCACTGCAGGTGGGAGACATTCTCAAAGGCTATGTAGTGGATCAGACAGATCAGGGCTACGTGGTTGGCAAGAGCCTCACCAAACAGCATGTGGATAAACAATCCATTCGCGATGCATTCGAAAAGAAGATTCCGGTTCAGGGGAAAGTCTATTCGGTTACCAAAGGCGGATTCAGTGTGGATATCCTTGGTGCCAGAGCTTTCTGTCCGATCTCGCAGATTTCGGATCGCCCCGTGGAAGATACTACCGTATTCATCGGGCAGACGCTGGATTTTATGGTGATTGAGTGCTCGGAAAACTGTCGCAGGATCGTGGTTTCCCACCGTCAATTGGCAGAACAGGAAGCAAACGAGAAAAAGGCTGAAGTATTGGCCCGTCTTTCCGAAGGCGATGTAGTAAGCGGAAAAGTAATGCGCATGACCTCATTTGGCGCTTTCGTGGATATCGGCGGTGTGGAAGGTCTGATGCACGTTTCCGAGATCTCATGGCAACATGTGATCAAACCGCAAGATGTGCTGAAGAGCGGCCAGGAAATGGATGTGAAAATCCTTTCCATAAAGGGAGACAAAGTAGCGCTTTCCCTGAAAGCCCTGCAGGAAAATCCCTTTACCCAAGCCCTCAGCGAGATCAAAGAAGGCGACGAAGTAGATTGCCGCATCCTGCGCCTGCACAATTTTGGCGCTTTTGCCGAGATCAAACCCGGCGTGGAAGGCCTGATCCCCGTTTCCGAAATGAGCCGCAACCGCAATATCGCCCATCCGCGGGAAATCCTCAAGGAAGGCGACTACGTGAAAGTACAAATCCTGCGCATCGATCCGGATACCCAAAAGATTTCGCTCTCGCTGAAAGCGCTGCAGCCCGATCCCTGGAACAAAATCGACGAGATCGTGGCCATAGAAAAGCCCTTTAACGGAGTAGTGGAAAGTTCTACAAACTTCGGCGTATTCGTTAGTATCAGCGATGGTATTACCGGACTCTTGCCCCGCTCCAGAGTGCGCAAGACCGATAATTTCAAAAGCGGCGATGAATTGGAACTGATGGTTACTGCCATCGATCGCGACAATCATAGAATTACCCTGGATTATACTGACCGCACACCGGAAGAGATAGCCGCAGCCAACCGTCCCCGCAACGAAGACCGTCCCCATCGTGACTTCCGCGATGGTGGATCTCGTGGCGATCGTGATTTCGGCGGACGCAGAGGTGGCAGAAGTCGCGGCGACGATGAATGGCGCAAATATGCCAATCAGAAAAGCCCAGTGGTGGAAGACAACCCCTTCAAAGATCTGTAAAATATGGCTGACAACCAATTTGTAAAGCTTCGCAAAGAGAAGCTTGCCAAGATACGTGCCCTGGGGATAGACCCCTATCCCGTACAGAGCGAACGTAGCCACAAAATTGGCGATATCCTGGAAGATAAAGATTCCTGGATCCGGCAAAATACCGTTGTTACCCTGGCTGGTCGCCTCGTTGCGATGCGCCGCCAGGGCAAGCTCGGTTTTGGCAATATCGAGGATGATAGCGGTAAAATCCAGATCTACGTATCCCAAGCCGAACTGGGTGAAGATAACTATGGCCTGTTCAAACTCTGCGATGCCGGAGATTTTGTACAAGCCACCGGCAGCCTGTTTCATACTCAAGCCGGGGAATACTCGCTAAAATGCACTGCCATCAAAATGCTCAGCAAAAACATTCGTCCTCTTCCCGCTGTGAAAGAAAAGGTGGTGGATGGCAAGACACTGCGCTACGATGAGTTTGCAGATATCGAGCTGCGCTATCGCAAACGCTATCTGGATCTGCTGCTCAATCCCGAGCACCGCAAGGTCTTCGAATTGCGCAGTCGCATCGTATCTGCCGCCCGCAGATACATGGATGCCAGAGGCTACATCGAGGTGGAAACCCCCATCCTGCAGCCTCTCTACGGCGGCGCCAATGCCCGTCCCTTCATTACTCATCACAATACACTGAATGTAGATCTATATCTGCGCATCGCGGTGGAATTGTATCTGAAACGCCTGATCGTTGGCGGTTTTGAACGCGTCTATGAGATCGGCAAAAACTTCCGCAATGAAGGAATGGACCGCACCCACAACCCCGAATTTACCATGATGGAAAGCTATGAAGCATATTCGGACTTAAACGGTATGATGGACCTCGTGGAAGGGCTTATCAAACATCTGGCTCTGGATGTGGTGGGCAAAGATACCTTCGTGTATCAAGGGCACACCGTGCATCTGGGCGGAAGCTGGCGACGCGCGTCTATGCCCGAATTAGTCGCCGAAGCCACGGGACTGGATCTGCTCTCCGAGACCGAAGAAAAGCTGCTTGCATTTTGTAAACAACACGAATTGGAAGTGCCTCCGGGCAGCGGCAAAGGAAAACTGATCGCGCTGATCTATGAACACTTTGTGGAAGAAACCCTCATTGAACCCACCTTTGTCTGCGATTTTCCCAAAGAAATCTCACCCCTGGCCAAAGCCAAACCGGATAATCCGCTTTTGGCAGACCGCTTTGAACTGATCATAGCAGGTGGCGAATTTGCCAACGCTTTCAGCGAATTGAACGATCCCCTGGATCAGCGGGAACGCCTGGAAGCGCAAGCGAAACTGCGCGCCATGGGCGACGATGAAGCCAATGTGGTGGATGAAGATTTCCTGGAAGCCCTCGAATATGGCATGCCCCCGATGGGCGGTCAGGGCATCGGTATCGACCGCTTGGTGATGCTGCTCACGGAAAATGATTCCATCAAAGAAGTATTACTCTTTCCACAGATGAAACCCGGGAGCTGATCCCGGGCTTTTTGTTTGCCCCACAATTTAAATCGCTTTTATCGGTCCACGAATTTACACTAATTAACACGAATTAAGCGCTTCGCGCAATAGAGAATAGTAAACGTATTGCTTGTGTATCTCGTGCCTCCG
>DHSO01000054.1 GCA_002410505.1 Cloacimonetes bacterium UBA5284
CGGGGGCCCCCCAAAAATTGTGGGGTTTTTTTTGGGGGGGGTGAAAGATCGGGGCCCCCGCAAAGTTGCGCAGCTATTTTGTGGGGTGATAGAAACGAGATACACAAGCAATGCGATTAACAATTTACAATTTACAATGTACGATTAGCACTCAATCCGGTTTATGACTATCGAGGCTATCTAAATTGTCGTGCCTACGGCACTTATCGGCATTTTCAATTTCTATTGCGAGTAGCGCCAAATTTGTGTTAATTAGTGCAAATTCGTGGACAAAAAAAATGATCGATAAGATGTGGTAGCTACGGCAGTCTCAAGGATTGACATGGGATCTGCGAGGCTATCTGAACTGTAGGGTCCCCATTCACTTCGCTGACGCTCGCGGTGCTATGGCCTGCGGCCCTTGAATGTTTCGTCTTCGTCTTCGCTGTTGAATGGTTTGCGACCAGTTGAATGCTCGCTGACACTCGCGTTTGACAGGCATCAGCCCGGAGTCCCAAAAAAAGGCCCCTTCCGATTAGAAGGAGCCAGGATGTTTAGGGAGTGCTTTTTGAAAATATTCTTAGAATCCGAACCAAGGACCGATGGTTACAGTCATGCCTTGGAAGGGAGTGTCCGGGGAACCGCTTACTTCGAAGGATTCTCCGGCCAGGCCACGTACGCGCCAATCTTTGGTAAGGGAATAGCCGTAAGTATAACCGACTTCCGCGCGAAGTCCCAACCAGGATAGAACGCGATACATTACTTCGACTCTGGGTTGTGCGTTCAAATATCCTTTATGCAACAAAAAGTGAGTATTGTTTGAGCCGGTGATGGTATCGGGAAGATCGGACCAATCGTAATTGGCATCGGTATTAATGAATTCCATTTCATGGTATGATCCGCCGACCATCAAGCCCAGTCCCACGAGGAAATTCTTGGTGATGGGAAAGCGTTTATCCAGGGTTACGCCACCCAGCATGTTTTCGTATCTCATGTAGATCTGATAGTCGTTCATGCCCACTCTGTTGTTCTGAGTCTTTTTGGTATCTTCAAACCATGTGATCTGGCCACCCAAAAAATAACCTTTGCCGATGCTGAACTTTCCGCCCAAGCCTTGTTGCAAAAGGCCATCATCACGGAATTTATTGAAGCCCAAAGAGTCATGAGCCACGATGGAGTTAATGTCTTCCATATCCAGGTCTACCCACATGGGGATCCAGGTGCCGCCACCATAACCGGCGCTCAGTTTTTTCTTGCCGGGAACTTTGGGATCACTAACCTCAACCAGGTCCTTATTGCGACTGCCCACGGTCATGTCCAGGCTCTCGGTTTTGCCATCGCGGAACAGGGTGATGGAGATTTGGTCTCCGGCGCGAAGGCTTTTGCGCATTTTTTCAAAAGTAGCATAATTTGTGACATCCTTACCGTTGATGTGGGTTATCACGTCATCTTCCCGCAGGCGGAAATGCCAGGCAGGAGAATCTTGCACCACGCCGGTGATAAGGACGCCGATGATGCCATTGTAATTCAGTTCCTGAGCTTTTGGGAAAGTGAGGTCTTCCAGATACAAGCCAAAATACGCCGCATCAGGAGCTTCCTGGCCTGTATCCATGGTCATTTTCAGGTTCATTTTGCTTTCCAGGTTTTCCAGATTGTCCAAACCCTTCAGTTCCATAATGTAGCGACGACCCTCGCTATCGTTGCTATCCTGGTTTTCTCCGCTTTCCTGCCCCATCAGCGGAAGCGCAAATAGCATTAGTAATAATATTGGTAAGCAAATCTTCTTCATGTTCTTTCTCCTTTATGGTAGATGATTCTATAGGCATAGTTATGTGCAAGAGTCGTGCCAAATATTAGATTGAGATAAGTAACAGTAAAACAATAGCTTGACCCTGATGCTCAAAGTGGACGGGGTTAAAATATATCGTATTGATATATCGCTATATCCAATTGAATGACATAATCTTATTTCGCGCAGGTCCGAGCTGGCAGATGCTGCATTCTCAAGATATATTTGGTAAGCGGGAACGAAAATTGCTCTGGTAAATAGTTGGCAGATACCAAAAAGGATGAGCACATGAAACGTAGAATTATCATAGTTTTGTTGATCAGCATCGTGGCGACCCTGAGCGCTACGGGGAAGCAATTATCGATTATTAGTGCTGAAAAGGGCATCAATACCCTTCAATGGGTGAGAAGCCGGGAGCAAGCAAGCGCCAGCATATATTACTACAATGAAGATTACATCATCGCGGCAATTGATGCCGATAAAGATGCGAGATATGAGTATCCGGGCAATCCCGTGGGTAGCGAGAAGCTCTATCTGATTGATTCACCTGATGCTCAGCAAGCAAAAGAACTGTGCAGTTTGGGCCGTACCACCATTCTGCCCGGGGGAGATATCTTGCTTGTTTCAGAAGCCAAAGAGCCGGAATTGCGGGCGAAGTGCAGGGCCCCTTTTGTGAATCTGCTCTATCATCCCATCCAAGTGCAGAACCAAGGCTTCGGCTACAACGAAAAACAAGAGTTTCGAACCGAGTTGGAGCAACTGACTCAGATGGTTTCTGCCGACAGTGTGGCGGCATTTATCCAGTCTCTGCAAGATATGCAAACTCGCTATGCCTACGCAAACAATCGTTTGGAAGTTGCCACCTGGATCAAGGATACCTTCCAACGCTTTGGCATCAGCAACGCGCATCTGGAAGAATTCAGCTGGGACGGCACGCAACAGTACAATGTGGTCGCCACCATAGAAGGCTCTTTGTATCCGGATGAGTATGTGGTAGTTGGCGGACATCACGATTCCATCACCTACACAGATCCATTGTCCTTTGCTCCGGGAGCGGATGATAACGCATCCGGAACCGTGGCAGCCATCGAAACCGCGCGAGTATTGATGCAAGCTGCTTATCAGCCCAAATGCAGTATTCGCTTTGTAACCTTTGCCGCAGAAGAATTTGGTCTGCACGGTTCGCACTACAACGCTCAAAGCAGCCTGGATCTGGGAGAGAATATCCGTCTGATGATAAATCACGATATGATCGCGAATAATCCCAACAACCTCGAAACCGTGCGCTTGATGCCCTACGACGGCAGCATGGAACAAAGCGAGTATGCAAGTTTGCTGGTGAGTGACTATAGCTTCTTGAGCGCAAATTTTGGAAGCATGAATAGCCATAGCAGTGACAGCTATTCATATTGGAGTCGCGGTATACCGGTGATTTACTTTTTCGAAGAAGAGTTCAGTCCAGTGTATCATAGTGATGAGGATACCTTTGCCAATTTGAATCCCGCTTATTGTGCGGAAGTGATCAAAGGCTCTCTGGCCTGTTCGGTCAGTTTCGCAAATATGCCTGCGGTGGTGTCTCACTTGGATGTTCGGGATCATGGTGACGGCTCATCCTTGTTGATCACTTGGCAGGAACCGGCAGATCCGGACATAGACCATGTTCTGGTCTTCATCGGTACCGGGGATCCCACGCAAAATGAACCCATTGCCGTGTATGACAATAATTCTTATCTGGCCACCGGTTTGGCAGAAGGGCAGCTTTACAATATAGCAGTATCCACGGTGGATAGCTGGGGAAATCAGAGTTATCGAATATTCGGTACCGGCATTCCTTACAGCATACCATTGGTTCCTCAAGGGCTAAAGGCGCGCCCCATCAGAAATGCTGTCCAAATCAGTTGGAAGGCAAACGATGAGTGCGATCTGGCCTCGTATACTTTGTATCGGGCCACCGAGCCCGAGGCATCATACAGCATTCTTGCACAGCCGGCAGATAGCGATACTACATACACCGACAACGATGTTCTCGGAAATCCGGAACAGCTTTATTTTTACAAACTGCAGGCTATCGATGATGATGGCAATCCAAGCCCGGTGAGCGAGGCAATGGTGGCGCGTCCGGTAAGCCTGGATCATGGCGTCTTGATAGTGGACGAAAGCGGTGACGGCAGCGGAACACATCCTTTCCTGCCCACAGGTGAAATGGTGAATCAATTCTATGCCCAGGCCACTGCTGAGCTTCGAACCGGTAACCTGGATATTGAGGAGCTCAACAGGGATTTGGAGCTCTATGACATCTGCATATACTCATCCGTACTCTGGCACAATACCGATCTGTATGATGCAGATTACCCTTATGCGATCCGGGATATGCTGAAAGAATATGTGGCGCTGGGCGGCAATCTGTTGTATACCGGATACAGTCCCACCAAGGCTTTTGAACTCAATGCCGGATATCCGGTATATTTTGGGGCGGACACGTTTATCAATAGTGTTTTAGGCATCTCCGGTGCGAATTTTAGCAACTTGGCTCGGTTCAATGGAGCTATCTCCCAAGTGGATGAATTGGATCACTTCACGATAGATCCGGATAAGACCCTTCCCGCATATGAGGGCCATATAAGCAGAGTGGAAACCCTGTATCCTGCTCCCGGGGCGCAAGTGTGGTATTCATATGGGTCAAATTACGACCCGGACACAGCTTACGGCGAATTTCAAGGTGAGGCAGTGGCAATCTACAATGAGCATGGTCTGGGCAAAAGCGCAATATTCAGTTTTCCTATCTACGCCACCAGTCCGGGGCCACAAATAGTTCAAATCTTACACACTATGTTTGGTGAATCTGTGAGTAATGATGACCCTCTGGCACCGGTTTCACCGGGATTGCAGATTAGCGGAAACTATCCCAATCCCTTCTTTCAAAACACCAGTTTGTTCGTGAAAGGCACCGGTGATGGTTTTTTAAGGATGAAGATCTACAATCTGCGAGGACAATTGGTAAGAACTCTGGATGCCAAAAAAGCTGGGGAATACGATTGGGACGGCAAGGACGACACCGGCAGGACTGTAAGCAGCGGCATTTATTTTGCACGTATCCGTGATGGAGGCAAAACTGCCCAACGGAAGATGCTGAAGCTGAAATAAGCCCTCACCGAACTCAAGTAGTCTCGGCGCAAATATTATGCTGTTACTATTTGACACTTGCCAAAGATTCAGAGCTGATTAGACTTTTTAGCAAACACTAAATTTATATCTGGAGAAGACAAATGCCAAAGTATCTTATCGTAGGTGGAGTGGCAGGTGGAGCAACCACCGCAGCCAGACTGAGACGTCTGGATGAACACGCTGAAATCATCATGTTCGAGCGCGGCAAATACATATCTTATGCCAATTGCGGTTTACCTTATTATGTGGGCGGAGTAATATCCGAACGCGATCGTCTGTTTGTACAGACCCCGGCCAGCTTTAAGGCTCGTTTAAATGTTGATGTAAGAAATGAGCAAGAGGTAATCGCGATCGACCGTGCGGCCAAGACGGTTACGGTGCGTCGCAAGGACGGAAGTGAGTATGCGGAAAGCTACGATAAACTGGTACTTTCACCCGGGGCAGAGCCTTTGCGCCCTCCCATTCCCGGCATCCAGGACGAACTAATCTTTACCTTGAGAAATGTGCCGGATACTGATAAGATCAAAGACTTCATCGATCACCACAATGTGAATCATGCCGTAATAGTTGGTGCCGGATTCATCGGCCTGGAAATGGCTGAAAACCTCCATCACAAAGGCATCAAGGTAACCATCGTGGAGATGGCGGAGCAGGTGATGACGCCTTTGGACTATGAGATGGCCTCTGCCGTTCATCAACACCTAAAGACCAAAAATGTGCAGTTTTACTTAAAAGACGCGGTGAATTCCTTTGTGCGCGAAAAAAGCGGTTTGCAGGTTCGCTTGAAAAGTGGACGCAGCCTTCCTACAGACATGGTGATCCTGTCCATAGGTGTGCGTCCGGACAGTAAACTGGCAGAGGATGCGGGGCTGGAACTGGGGCACAACAAAGGCATCAGAATAAATGAATACATGCAAACCAGCGATCCCGAAATCTACGCTTTGGGCGATGCTATCGTGTATCCCAATCCCATCACCGGCGAAGAAAGCCACACCTATCTGGCGGGACCTGCAAACAAGCAGGGTCGCCTGGTGGCGGATAACATTGTGAAGGGTAATACACGTAAGTATAACGGCAGCATATCCACGGCAATCGCCAAGGTCTTTGACATCACGGTCGGAGCTACCGGAGTGAGCGAAAAAGTGCTGAAGAAACTAAATATTCCCTATGTGTCGTCTATCATTCATGCCGGCAGCCATGCGGGTTATTATCCCGATGCCTTGCCCATGACCATAAAAATTGTGTTCAACCCGGAGAATGGAAAGCTACTGGGCGCTCAGATCGTTGGCTTTGACGGAGTGGACAAACGTATCGATATGCTGGCACACATCCTGAAGCATAGCGAGACCATATATGATATGCAAGAGATCGAACATGCCTATGCTCCGCCGTTCTCCAGCGCAAAAGATCCCGTAAACATGGCGGGCCTGGTGGCGGAGAACATCATCAAAGGTATGGTAAAGATTATTCATTGGGATAAGATCCAGCAACTGAACTTGAAGGATGTTACGCTCATCGATGTGCGCACAGAAGAAGAAAACGCTCTGGGCACCATCGAAGGCAGCATCAATATTCCGGTGGACAATCTGCGCGAACGCCTCAGCGAGATTGCCAAAGAAAAGAAAACCATCGTCTTCTGCGGTACCGGCCTGCGTTCCTATTTTGCCGCCAGAATCCTAATGCAGAACGGATTCAAAGATGTTTTGAACCTCAGTGGCGGATACATCACCTATGAAAGCGCAACCCAGAAACAGAGCAATGAAGACATCTTCAGCGGCGAATACATCGGAAAGGACGACCACATATATCAGGGTAAAGAAAATGTGCTGGCAGGCAAAGAAGCAAATATCGTTGAAGTGGATGCCAGCGGTCTGCAATGCCCGGGCCCCATCATGCGCTTGAAAAACGAGATGGATCGCCTCTCAGAAGGTGAGGTCCTGCGAATCACCGCCAGCGATCCAGGCTTTGCCAAAGACGTTCCGGCCTGGTGCAACATGACCGGGAACAAGCTTCTGGATGTGAAGACTGAAGCCAAGAAAATCATCGCCACCGTGCAAAAAGGGGGCGGGAAAGCTCTGGCAGCGGGAAGCGGGGGCGGAAAGAATAAAACCCTCATCGTGTTCAGCGACGATCTGGACCGCGCTCTGGCATCCTTTGTGATCGCCAACGGAGCCGCGGCAACCGGGAAAAAAGTAACCATGTTCTTTACTTTCTGGGGACTGAACGTGATCAAAAAACCCGGAACCACGAACAGCGATAAAGACACCATGGGCAAGATGTTTGGCATGATGCTGCCCAAAAGCTCTCAGGGGCTTTCACTCTCCAAGATAAACTTTGCCGGGATGGGCCCCATGCTCATGCGCAAACGGATGAAAGATAAAAATGTGGACTCTCTGGAAATGATGATAGCTCAAGCCAAACGCGCCGGAGTGCAGATGATCGCTTGCCAGATGAGTATGGATATCATGGGCGTGGAAGCCGGAGAGCTGATCGACGGCGTAACTATCGGTGGAGTGGCCAGTTACCTGGAAGAAGCCGAACAGAGTAATCTGAACTTGTTCATCTAAGACATCCTGTTATATTTAGCGCGAATTCACAATCGAGTTCGCGCTATTTATTTGCTAATCTTTCCTACACGTAAGTGCTTGAAAAATTGACATCGTTTTCCAGGA
>DHSO01000010.1:0-142 GCA_002410505.1 Cloacimonetes bacterium UBA5284
ATGTCACCCCTCCGGGGTTTTGTCCGGCGCTGTTGTTTCGGCGGAATGGCCTGTGGGCCATTGAACGGTGCTGCATCTTATCTGTCTTAACTATGGCACTTGCCGATGCTGATACATAATCCCTCAGATATCTATCTTAAAC
>DHSO01000010.1:407-25548 GCA_002410505.1 Cloacimonetes bacterium UBA5284
AGACCCTTTGGGGTGGCAAGATGCTCTCTACCCCACAAAATGGCTGCGCAATTTTTCGGTGACTCTTAATAATTTGGGTGACTATTTACCGTGGAGCAGGCTATAGCAGCCCTAACAAGGAGATTGAAGGGTTCACGAATAATCCGCTTGACAAAAATGTGGCCTCAGTTTTCAAGGAACAAACCACGTGGAGGATTAGTCCTAATTGGTAAGGCAGCGGTCTTGAAAACCGCCGGGTTCTGCCCATGGGGGTTCGAATCCCTCATCCTCCGCCAGTAAATAGAAGTGAATGATATAAATAATTTGTGCCGGGAGAGGTGACCGAGCTGGCTTAAGGTGCACGCCTGCTAAGCGTGTGTAGGTCAAAAGCCTACCGAGGGTTCGAATCCCTCCCTCTCCGCCACGATTCGTTGAGTTGGGCAGTCGCCAAGCGGTAAGGCAGCAGGTTTTGGTCCTGCCATACGGGGGTTCGAATCCTCCCTGCCCAGCCACAATATTTTGGTGGGATGTCGTCTAATGGTAGGACAGCGGACTCTGGATCCGTATGTGAGGGTTCAAATCCTTCCATCCCAGCCACAACAATAAAAACCCGGTTTGTAGCCGGGTTTTTTGCTTTATATAGTGTTTCTGTTTTATTGGTTCTTACACGCCAGATAGAGTTCTTTGGCCTTCGTCGCTGCAGCGTCGGCAAAATCCTTATCACCGGAGGCAAAGATGATGCCGCGGGAACTGTTGATCAGGATTCTGGGGTCATCCGCGCTATTTATGGCGTACTTCAATACAGCTTTCAGATCGCCACCCTGAGCTCCTACACCGGGAATCAGAAACAATCTGCCCGGCATCAGCTTACGCATTTCTTGCAGATGATCCACCTGCGTGGCACCAACAACGGCGCCAAGTCTGCTTTCATCAAAGCCCTGCATCCATTCCGGCACTTTATACTTCATCTTTGCATCGTGAAAAAAATCTTCGGCACCTTTGTTTGAGGTGAGTGCCAGGGCAAAGGCAAAGCTGCCTTCGTGTTCCAGCAAAGGCAGCAACACATCTTTACCCATCAAGGGATTGATGGTGATGGCATCCACTGACAGATATGTAAAGAAGGCATGCACGTATGCCGCCATGGTGGAGCCGATATCTCCCACCTTGCAATCCAAAATTACCGGGATCTGTGGCGGTATATAATCGACGCTGGCATACAGAGCGTCCAATCCCCGGATGCCATCTGCCAGATAGAATGCCAGATTCGGCTTGTAAGCGGTGGCATATTCGGAGGTGGCATCGATGATGGCACGATTGAATTCCCAGATGGGATTATCCGCGTTTTGCAGGCAATCCGGCAGCAGATCAAGCCGGGAATCCAAGCCTATACAGACATGGCTTCCCAGCTCTTTGAAACGCTGTTGATACTTATGCCAAAACGATCTTGACACTATCCTCTCCATCGATTTCGGCCAGGGATACTTTGATGATTTCTTCTTTGGATGTGGGTACGTTTTTGCCCACGTAATCCGCTTTGATGGGCAATTCACGATGTCCGCGATCGATGAGAACTGCCAATTGAATCTGCCGGGGGCGCCCGAAATCCATCAAGGCGTCGATGGCGGCACGCACGGTTCTGCCGGTAAAGAGCACATCATCTACCAGCACCACAATGGCGTCCTCAATCTCGAAATCCAATTGCGAGCCTTTAATAACCGGCTGGTGGGCAATCGTGGAGAGATCGTCTCTATACAGAGTAATATCAAGCACTCCCACAGGCACTTCTTGATTTGAGATGAGCTTCAGATAGTCCGAAAGCTGATTTGCCAAAGGAACGCCGCGAGAGCGGATACCAACCAGGCGGATCTTTTCCAGACCCCGGTTTTGTTCGATGATCTCATGCGCCATACGTTGAATACTGCGCTTCATCTGAGCGCTGTCCATGATCTGGCTTTTCAGTTGCATCGATAAACTCCTTTAATTCACGGTTATGATGGCCAGGACATCGCCTTTGCCTACATTTGCTCCGGCAGACAGTGGCGCTGAACTGAGGGTCCCATCCACGGGTGAGGGGATGTTGTTATACATTTTCATGGCTTCCAATACCAATATGGTCTCGCCACGTTTCACCTTGTCTCCCACCTGTTTTTCGTATTTTACCAGCATCCCCGGCATAGGTGCGGCGATGCTTTCACCACCGGCAGCAGTGGGAGCGGGAGCGGCAACCGCTGCGGGAGCGGGTGACGCCGCAGGAGCCGGAGCAGGCGCGGCAACCGGAGCGGGAGCAGGAATAGAAGGGGCAGGAGCGGCGGGACGGCTGGAGATCACACGCGGTGTTCCGCCTTTTTCCGCTACTTCTACCAGATAGTAGCTACCATCCACAAAGACATCAAACTGACGCGCGTCTTCGGGCTTTTCGGGCGCGGTGGGTTTTTCCACCACTTGGCCAGCTTTGGCTTTAGCGATCAATTCTTCTTCAGCTTTCACATCTTCCAGGGTTCTGGCTTTCATCTCTTCCGGCATGGGATCCATACCGTATTTGATACGCAGGAACTTCTTGCCGGTTACGTTATATAGGGCCACGATCAATTGATCGTCGAGGTTTTTGGCCAGGCCTTCGCATTCTTTTTTCACTTGATCCATCGCCGGTGGGATTACATCGCCGGGACGCGCCGAGATCGGTTTCTCGCCTTTGGGATATCCCTTCAGGGCTCTGGCTTGCAAGTCTTTATCTATGGGCAGAGTGGTTTTACCATAGAGTCCGTAACACAGGTCTTTTACTTGCTCTGTAATGCGGGCATACTCGCCGTCTTTGCTATCGAAGAGCGCGTTATTCACACTCTGGATTCCCACGATCTGACTGGTGGGTGTCACCAAAGGAATCTGTCCCAAGTCCTTGCGCACTTTCGGGATCTCTTCAAACACATCTTCGAGTTTGTCCAGCGCGTCCATCTGACGCAATTGATTTACCAGATTCGAGAGCATTCCGCCCGGAGTTTGGTGAATGATGACATCGGTGTCGATGATGCTGAACTTTGTATTATTGGCAAATTGGCTGTATTTGGGAATGTCTTTTTCCATTTCTTTGGCGATGGTATTCAGCAGCTTGATATCGAAACCGGTATCGCGATTGCTACCCAGCAGACTGATTACCAGCGGTTCCACACCGGGGTGCGAAGTGCGATACGCGTATGGCCCCAGGCAGGTGTCGATAATGTCCACTCCGGCTTCTATGGCCTTGAACAGCGAGAGATCGCCCATGCCGCTGGTGAAGTGTGTATGCAGATGGATCGGGACTTTCACGGCTGATTTCAGCGCTTTTACCAGATTGTAGGCATCATAGGGAGCGATCAAACCCGCCATATCTTTGATGCAGATGCTGTCCGCACCCATCTCTTCCAACTGCCTGGCTTTCTTCACATAGTAATCGATATTGTAGATGTCTCCGCCCATGCGCTGCTCTGTGAGGGAGTAACAGATGGTGCCCTGAAAGTGTTTTTTATTCTTTTTGATGATTTTCACCGCAGTCTGGAAATTCCGGAAGTCGTTCAGAGCGTCAAACACTCTGAAGATATCGATGCCATTGTCGCTGGCGCGCTGCGTGAAGGCTTCCACCACATCGTCCGCATAGTTTTGATATCCCACCAGATTCTGTCCTCTCAACAACATAGAGAATGGAGTCTTGGTGATGTGTTTTTTCAGTGTTCTGATGCGTTCCCAGGGATCTTCTCCCAAGTAACGGTGCATAGTATCGAAAGTAGCTCCACCCCACACTTCCATGGAGTAGTAGCCCACTTGGTCCATCAGTTCTGCCACATGCAGCAGGTCTTCGGTTCTACCTCGGGTGGCAAACAGCGATTGATGGCCGTCCCGGAAGCTGAGGTCCTGTATTTTGATAGGATTGGCGGCTTTTGGTCGATCTGCTTCATAGCGCATCTTGGTCATTTCGAGGATGCCGTGTTTCTCCATTATATCTCCTTTATTATCTGCTTCTTTTTATTATTCTTCTTTGAGTGATATCTCGATATTGCATCGTTTGTGCGCGGGCATAAGCCGGCCAGGGATGCGAGGGATTGCCGGACAGTGGCCGGCTGTAACCCACAGCTGTCTCTTCGGCGCTGATGAGTGCCAATACTGCCGAGACTGCTGCCAGGTAGCGTTTATCTGGTTTCATAATCATATCCTTATGCCGGGATGTTTCCGTGTTTTTTGGGCGGTAGACTTTCGCTCTTTGTGCTTAGCACTTCCAGCGCGTCCACCAGACGTTTACGGGTCTCAGACGGCAGGATCACAGCATCCACATATCCCCGTGAGGCAGCCACATAGGGGTTGTTGAAGCGTTCTTCATAATCTTCGATCATCTCAGCACGTTTTGCCGCTTGATCTTCGGCGGCGGCGATTTCTTTGCGGAAGATCACATTTGCCGCCCCTTGCGCGCCCATCACGGCGATCTCGGCGCCGGGCCAGGCAAAGACCATGTCCGCGCCCAAATGCCTTGAACTCATCGCAATATAGCTGCCCCCGTAGTCTTTGCGGGTAACCACGGTAAGCTTCGGAACCGTTGCTTCGGCATAACACCACAGCAATTTCGCACCGTGTCGGATGATGCCGCTGTGTTCCTGATTGGTGCCGGGCAGATAGCCGGGAACATCCACAAAGGTGATCAGCGGGATATTGAAAGAATCGCAGAAACGGATGAAACGCGTAGCTTTGTCTGAAGCGTCGATATCCAGGCATCCCGCCAGCACCGTCGGCTGATTTGCCACGATGCCCACGCTGCGTCCTGCCAAGTGAGCAAAGCCCACGATGATGTTTTGCGCGTAAAAATAGTGCGGTTCAAAGAAGATCCCATCGTCCACCACGCTCTTGATCACGTCGCGCATATCGTAACCCATGCGCGGGCTATCCGGAATAATGCCGTCCAAATCCGGACACAAACGCCAGGGATCGTCATCACTCTCCAATATGGGAGGATCTTCCATGTTATTGGCAGGCAGATAGCCCAGCAGGATTTTGATCTGATCGATGGCGTCCGCATCGCTTTCACAGGCAAAGTGCGCGTTTCCGCTCTTGCTGTTGTGCGTCATGGCGCCGCCCAGCTCTTCCTGATTGGTTATCTCGCCGGTAACTGCTTTGATCACATCCGGCCCCGTGATAAACATGAAACTGGTATTCTTTACCATAAAGACAAAGTCTGTCATTGCCGGGGAATAGACCGCACCACCGGCACAGGGCCCCATGATGGCGGTGATCTGCGGGATCACTCCGCTGGCACGGGAATTGCGGAAAAAGATGTCTCCATAACCCTTCAGGGCGTCCACACCTTCCTGGATACGAGCGCCACCGGAATCGTTGATACCGATGCAAGGAACTCCGCTTTTCAGCGCCATATCCATTACCTTGCATATCTTGGCGGCATGCATCTCACCCAAAGAGCCACCCCGGGCCGTGAAATCTTGGGAAAAGGCAAAGACGTTTCTACCATTTACCAGACCGTGACCGGTGATCACGCCATCGGAGGGGATCTCGATCTTCTCCATGCCAAAGTTGTCACAGCGGTGACTTACAAACATATCCAGCTCCCTGAAAGTGCCGGGATCAAAGAGCAGATTGAGGCGTTCGCGAGCGTTCAGCTTGTTGCTTGCTTTTTGCTTAGCAAGCGCTTTATCGCCACCCATCTGCATTGTCTTCTGCTGTTTATCCAGAAGCTTTTGGATGTTCTCCTTTGTAGTATGCATCTATACCTCTTTATGTATGTATTTACCAATGTCATAGCAATAAAATGACAGCAGGGAAAATGTCCCCTGCTGTCAACACAAAAAATCTCCGTTCCGGCTAAATGTGCTTTGCAATAGCCTTCCGGATTCGAATGCTAAAGCATTCTTACTGAGTTACAATCACTCTCAGATTTTTGAGGGACACTTTCATATCCCCACCACATAGCACATAACCCCTGAACGTCTCGCTGGTATCCGTGATGCGGCTGATGATCCATGCCAGGCTGCGCGCGTCCTGATTGGATTTTGGGGGAATCCGGACGTCGCCTTCGCCCCATTCACCATCATAGAATATTACGGTCTTGCCCAGGCTGATGTCGGCAGCGGTAGCAATACGGGTGGTTGCCAGCCAACGTGCCCACACGGTGGAGCCGTCCTGAACCCGTAGCATTTGAGCTTGATTGTCAGTCTGAATACTGGGCGCTTGAATCACCTTGCCCAAAAATACCAGATCCCAGCTGGAAGAATTGGGAAGAGGTTCTTCCATAAAGAAAAAATCTGTGGCGGTCAAGAAATGAGCGTCCTGCCCTACCAGCGGGGCCATAGCTGTTTCGACGGCATGAGTATCCAATATGGGAACGTTTGGGCGCAATACCACTTGGGGAGTGCATGCCCAGATAAACAACATGAAAATGGGGACCGACAGAATCAGGTAACGCTTTGCGGTCATTACATTAGCTTTCATTGTTTCCTCCTCCGGTATATCCGGATTATTAACGATAATTTCCATACTAATAATCACTGTTTTTTTGTCAAATAAAAATATCATTATATGTTGTTGCAGAATTCAACTCGTATAGTATGTTTGCTATAGTATTGCTGCAAATCTCGTCTAAACTCTAATTAACTCAAGCATTATCAACTCCTGATTGCCACAAGGTAAAAACGATCTTCGGGCCGCTTTTTAGCTTATCAAGCGGCAAGATGTCGCTTCTACTTTTTGACAGATAAGCTGCAGGCCTTAGCGCGGGTTAGGCTTGTACAGGGGGATTCTGCCCCGGATCAGCTTTGCTGAGAACAATGCGCACAGGCATACAGGGAGCCTTATCCTACCGATTATTCTCTTCAACAGCGAAGGCGAAGCCTGAGCATTCCCCCTATACTTCAAGCCTTGCCGAACTCGTTATCATCGCGTTATCATCCCATGAGCATGGCTTGATAACGGCTTTAAATCAAGATCGGCACAGCTTAATCTTTAGGGCAAGAATACATCATGCAACGGGCATTTTCCCCCGCAGGAATAAATAAAACCGGGCGTAAGCCCATTCAACAGCGAGCTTTAGCGATCCTTTAACAAATGACCGGCAGCATGATTTTGATCTAATCATCCAGACTGGACAAATCAGCCTTGAGTGCACCATAATCTATTACGATCTGTCTTCTAATAATTACATGGTTTTGCCTGAAAAAACCTGTTCCACAAAACTGATCATTGACAGAATTATCCCGCGTTTTATACTGGTTTTATTCCAATATGATCCCTTCTTTACTGATTCTGATGGGGTCTCCAGGTGTGATTGCATTTGGAAAGGAGCTTAGCATGGAAGACCGATGGCTATCAGTCGAGGAAATTAGTGTCTATCTTGGGGTCACAAAGGATACTGTGTATAAATGGCTTAGCGAGAAAAAACTACCAGCACATAAGGTGGGTAGGCTGTGGAAGTTCAAGAAAGAAGACGTAGATGTATGGGTTATGAACCAAGCAAATTCTCATAAAAAGCGATAGTGGAATGATAACAAGGATTAGTGGCTAATGAGTAATTTTATCACCAATACAGGCAGTGCACAGCTGAAAACCAGGCTAGCCTCACTTATCAAAGAAAGTCTGGAGTTGAAGTTTCTGGTAGGTTTCTTTTATTTCTCAGGCATAAGTGAGCTGGTTGAGAGCTTGAAGGCAAACTCGGATCTATCTCTGAAGATACTGGTAGGTCTGAATGTGGATGCGCAAAACTATGGTTTGGTCGAATATGCTGAAAAAGCTGGAAAGAAGCGGGTTGAACGCATCGAAGATTACCATGAATCAGTGCTTCGAGCCCTCAATAACGATGTATTCGACAATGAGATATTCTACGAGCAAGCAGGCTACATACTGGATCAAATCATTGATGGCAGAATTATTATTCGAAAGACATCCAGACCCAACCATGCCAAGCTCTACCTTTTCAAACTCAAAGAACATCAGGTAGTCCGCACCAACCTCTTTATTACTGGGAGTAGCAATCTCAGCAAAGCAGGTCTGACCGATCGTGAAGAGTTTAACGTGGAAATCTCAGATTATGGCTTTGAAGAGGCTGAGAAGTACTTTGATGAGCTTTGGAACTCTGCCATACCCATTACTGAGACAGATATTGAGAAAACCAGGCTTATTGACAACATCAGGGAGAAAACCCTGCTGAAATCCATCCATCCCTTCGATGCTTACATGTTTGTAGTAAAAACCTGGTTAGATAGCTTCTATAAACACGAATCAGGTCGCTATATCTCTCTCCTGCTGGAGAAGAAAGGCTACAAACCCTTTAAGTATCAGATTGATGCCGTCACGCAGGCACTATCCATCATCGAAGAAAATGGGGGAGTCATTCTGGCAGACGTGGTAGGCTTGGGTAAGTCCATAATCGCTTCTTTGATAGCTCGAAAGCTGGAAAAACGGGGAATCGTTATCTGCCCTCCGGGACTTATCGGCGATGACAGCGCTAATTCCGGTTGGAAAAAATACAAAGAAGATTTTGAGTTATATGATTGGGAAGTTCGCTCCGGAGGGGATCTGGAAGGCATAATAGAGTTTATTGGTAATACCGACGGCATTGAAGTGATCATTATTGATGAGGCTCATCGCTATCGCAATAGCTCTACGGAAACCTACGAAAAGCTGAAAACCATATGCCGTGGGCGGATTGTGATTTTGCTCACAGCTACCCCGTTTAATAACTCTCCAGCAGATATCCTTTCCTTACTAAGCCTGTTCATTGTCCCCAAGAAATCCAACATCACCCTTAGCAACAACCTGGTTGATCTTTTCAGGTTCTATAACGCCTTGTTCAAAGATCTCGCCTATATTCGCAAGAACTGGCAATCCAAAGACCCGACCAAAAAAGAGGAAGCCAGAAAGAAGTACCAAGCCCTGTTTGGTGATAAAGAGATTAATATCACCAAAGTAATCGCAAGGGCTGCCCTGCTATCCAAACAAATCAGAGAAGTGATAGAACCTGTCACGATTAGAAGGAACAGGCTCGATCTGATCAATGACCCCGATTACCGCGATGAGGTAAAGAAGCTCTCCAAGATCGATAACCCACAAGAGTGGTTTTATCGGCTTACCCCTGAACAATCCGCCTTTTATGATCGTGTTATTGATGAGTATTTTACAGACAACCAAGATATTGTAGAGCGCTTTAGAGGTCCCATTTACAAACCTTACCGTTATGAAGGTGATGAGACCAGTGAGGCAAAACTAAACAGGCAAGAACAGATCGACCGTTTGAATCAGGATAACCTGTATGACATTCTACGACGCCAAATGGTCAAACGCTTCGAGAGTTCCTTTGGCGCCTTCCGTCAGAGCATAGTAAATATCCGGGATTCTTATGAAAAAATCAAAGAGTTTATCAAAAGTTCCAACGGTAGATACGTCCTGAATCGCAAGCTGATCAACAAGCTTGATATTGATGATCCGGACAAGATTGATGAGTTACTTCGCCAGTTTGCAGAAGAAAACAAAGACAAGGACAGCAAGAAAAACCGGATTTACGAGGTGAACAAATTCGCCTTCAAAGAACAGTTTTATGCCGATATTGAATCCGATATCTGTCTCTTTAACAAGATGATTGCCGAGATTGATAGCCTGGCTCTGGTGGAGAACGATCCCAAGCGTTTCGCCTTACTGCAAAATTTAGAAACATCTCTGCGTGCCACTCCCAATAAAGGTGAACCTGCTCCCAAACTCGTGATTTTCTCTGAATATGCCGATACTGTCAAATACCTGGAGCCTGCTTTGAAAGAGCATTTCCCAGACCGGATTCTGGTTATCACGGGAAGCATCGGCAAACAGCATCTTGATGAGATCAACACCAATTTCGATGCTGCCTATCCCAAAGCTAAGCAGAGAGATAACTACGATGTGCTTCTGGCTACCGATAAGCTATCCGAAGGCTTCAATCTGAACCGGGCAGCGATGGTGATCAATTATGACATCCCTTGGAACCCTGTGCGAGTAATCCAGCGGGTTGGGCGTATAAACAGGATTAGCAAAAAGGTGTTTGATACTCTCCATATCACCAATTTCTTCCCTACGGAGCAGGGTGCGGATATAGTTAAAAGCCGGGAGATTGCCTCGCACAAGATGTTTATGATCCACCAAACCTTGGGCGAAGATGCCCGCATCTTCGATGCTGAAGAAGAGCCCAGCCCTGCCAAGCTCTTTGCCAAAGTGCAGACCAATCCCTATGATCTGGAAAAAGAGAGCCTCTACACCAGACTTAAGAAATTGATGCGACAATGGGAAGAAGATTTCCCCGACAGGGTGAAAGCTCTGGAAGAGATGCCGATCCGCATTAAAACCGCCAAAGCCTTCAGCTCGGATTCGCTAGTCTTGTTCATTCGCAAGGGTAAACTCTTTAGCGTTAGCCAGGACTTCATGGATGAAAACAAGCAACTGATGCCCCTACCCATCGAGGAAGCACTGCTTAGGATAGAATGCAGTCCGGATACAACGCAATTGCCTCTCAGTAAGAGTTTTTGGGATGATTACAAAATGCTGAAGGAAGAAGCGGAGAAGTTCAGTTTCAAACAATCCCAACAGAGCAATTCAGTGAAGGCTTTCAACTTCCTATCCTACCTACTGGAGCAGGATGCAATAGAACTTGTGCCTTGGCGCAGCTTTCTGATCATGCTCCGTGATGATATAGAAAACTATGGCACACTTCCGGAATACACCCTTAAAAGCATCTGCGATTGGGAAAACGGCGGTAAGCCTGATTATCAGGTCATCGCAAAAGAATTGGGAAAACTAAGTAAAACCCTGGGCAAGAACTACCTGAAAAAGGTAAAAGACAGCCTCAAAGCCTATGAACAGCAGGTTATCGTGGCAATCGAGAATCAACATGAATAAATATAGCGATAATATCGTTCTCCCCAAAGATTTCTCTACTCAAAGATGGCTTAATTATTTTGAGAGCTCTTCGAAACATTACATAGAAGAGCACAGAAAGATCTCAAAATATGATGATGAATTCTTCTCAGAAGTTCAATCTCTGGGCACGCTGGATTTTGAAGATAGCACTATTTGCGGAATCTTCATGATCAAGGTTAAACAAGGTCTTTCAGAACGAAGCTCCAGGAAAAAGCAATTTACAAAAGCTACGGAGCTGATCAATCAAGAGCGTCTTCAAGCGGGTATATGTATCTTTTATGATACATCTCATTCTTTCCGCCTTAGCTTGATTTATCCTATATATAAAGGCACTAAACGCAAATTCAGTAATTTCCGTAGGCATTCTTTCTATGTAAATGAGGATTTGTCCAACAAAACCTATATCCTGCAGCTTGACAAATACCGTATGGATAGCATGGCAGAGCTGAAAGATGCTTTCTCTGTAGAAAAAGTATCCGAGCTATTCTATACAGAGTTTACCAAAGAATACGATAAACTCAAAAAGGGAATCAGGGATGAAAATGATCGCATCCCCGCCGAGGATCTATGTGGTAATTTCGCCCTGCTCTTCGCAATCCGAATCATCTTTTTGGGCTTTGTTCAAAAGAAAGGCTGGCTGGGAGACAATCCGAATTTTATCCAAGACTTTATCAAAGTATATGATCCAAACGTGCATAAAGAAGGCATTTACCAAGATTTGCTCAAGCCTCTCTTTTTCAAGGCTTTAAATTCTGCCCCGTCTCAAAAAAACGAATTTGGGTTTCCTCATATCCCCGAACCATACAATAGCCACCTTGTTACTGCTCCATACCTCAATGGGGGGCTCTTTCGCCCTCATGCGGATTATGATACAGATGCATTTAGCTTCACAGATGAAGCTTTTTCAAATTTTGTAGATTTCCTCTTCAGCTTCAATTTTACTCTTGAGGAAAACACTCTTTATGATGAAGAACTGGAACTCAATCCGGAATTTCTAGGCATCATCTTTGAAAAGCTGATCAATAAAGAGCATGGTGCCATCTATACTCCCCGCCTTGAAGTGGACTTTATGTGCCGCCTCTCTTTAGTAAAATACCTGCAACAGAACTGCCAACCATCAATAAGCTTGGAAAACCTCTATATGTTGTTTTTCCCTGAATATGGCGATGAAAGCGAACAAACCGTAGGAGATTTTAGCCAGGAGGAGGCGAAAGATTTACTGGATAAATTGGAAAACGTCACAGTCTGCGATCCTGCCATTGGATCCGGTGCCTTTGCCGTAGGGATGCTAAATGTGATCGATGAGATTGAGTGCTCTATCTACGAGCACTTCTTGCCGGATAAGCCCCCCAGCAGCCCCTATGAGCGCAAGAAACGTATTATCTTTCAATCGCTTTATGGCGTGGAAGTAAAGCAATGGGCGGTGTGGATTACCCAGCTTAGGCTGTGGATTACGCTGCTCATTGAAGCTGAGGACAGTTTCAAACACAGTGAGGAACCGCTCTTGCCTTCATTCGATTTCAAGATCCGTCAGGGCGATTCTCTGATCCAGATGTTTAATGGTAGTCTCTTTCCCATTTCGGGAGAAGGTATCATCTCATCCGATATAAAGCGCAAGATAAACGAGCTTGTGCAACTCAAAACAGACTATTTCTACAATAAATGTCCAAGTAAACTTCATGAGATCGAACGGAAGCATACAGCGCTTTACATTAGTATGCTTAACAAGAAAAAGAAGGAATTGCTTAACCGACTCTCCAGATTGAAGTTCGATAGCCATAAAGAAGTACAAGCAATCCTGTTTGAAACAGACATACAAACTGAGATTGACCTTTCCACCAGAGAATACATTCACGAGATTGAAAATATTGAGATACAAATCCGCAAAGTTGATGAGGAGATCAGGCAAATCAGCACAAAACCTCTTCCATTTATTTGGAGAATAGACTTTCCAGAGATCTTTATCGAAAAGGGAGGATTCGATATCGTGATCGGGAATCCGCCTTATTTACACAGTGGCGATATAAGTGACCCCTTGGGTAAGATCAAAAACGACAAGTATAAAGATCTCTTGCGGAAAATGGCTGAGTTAGATTTCCCAAACGATATCAGCGAAAAAACCATTGATGGTAGGAGTGACCTATACACTTTTTTCTATGTAAGAGGATTAAAGCTCATTAATCCACGAGGATACCTTACATTTATCTGCTCGAATTCTTGGCTTGATGTTGAGTATGGGTATTGGTTACAGAGGTTAGTAATTGAAAAATGTACACTACATTACTTGTTCAACAACCAAGCCCAGCGATCGTTCAAAAGGGCAGATGTTAATACAATTATTAGCATTATTGGTTCGTATACCAGCAAGAGTATATCTTCGCATAAGAGTAAGTTTATAACGTTCAAACTCCCATTTGAGGAATGTATTTACACAGAAAATCTCCTTCTGATGAGTGAGGCGGAACAACTCATTGATTACTCTGATGTCAGGATCAATTCTGTCACCTTGGAGGAAATTACGATAAATGAATCAGAATTGCTTGGCACTGAAGACGATCCAATACTTAGCAATAGTTTTAATGGGACAAAACTTGGAAGCTTGTATTTGGTTGCACCAAAAGTGTATTGGGATGTCCTCATCAAAAAGAAAAGATGTTTACTACCTCTAAGATCATTCTTTGATTATAAACGAGGATTGACTACAAATTGTGTGAAATTCTTCTTTATTGATAAAGCTAAATCTGAATTAAGGATAGAAGATCAGTTTTTAACGCCAATAATTACATCTAGTCAGAGAATCAAACGATTTCAATTCGATAATGACAAATATCTCTTCTCCTGCCATGAAAGTAAATCCAGTCTTAATGGTACAAATGCTTTGAAGTACATAGAGAACTGGGAAAAACAAGCAAAAATTGCTAAACGCGATGGCGTATGGTACTCTGTAAAACATGAAAAAGCATCGTTATTGCTGTTTAGATTTTGGGATAAACGGTTTTTTACTCCAGCGCCTACAATCGATATGATCGCTAGTGACAATTTTTTTATCGGGTATAATTTAAAATATGACAAAGAAGCAATACTAGCTATCATGAATAGTACTTTTTATTTCTGGCAAATAGAAATTATGGGTAGAAAAAATCAGGGACAAGGTATCCTTAACACCTACGGACCTGACTATGAATACGTTCGATTACCTGATTTGACATTGTTCGACACTGAGAAACTTAAGCAGGCATATAGAAGTCTATGCCTGAGAGATGTTTACGATTATCGTGATGAAGTAATGCAACCAGATAAACAGTTTCTTGATAGAATTGTTTTTGATGCATTAGGATTAACTGAATGTGAAAAACAAGAGATTTTAGAATCTTTTGTCTCTTTAGTTAGTTTACGGATTTCAAAGGCATCAAGCCTAAAGACTTAAGATAGTGAGGAAAGACAATATGCCTAAGGAAAAGCTCATCTCAGTTCCGGGGAAGGACTACTTCGCTTACAAATACAGAGAGCATACACAGATGAAGCATAAAATGCTCCGATGTTACCTTGAAAAATGGTTGATTATACTTGGTAAGTATCACTCTATTAACTATTTCGACTGTTTTGGCGGATGTGGGTTGTACACTATCGATAATAAGACATTTGATCCGGGCTCCCCATTGATAGCAGCACAAATATGGCAAGACAAAGGAAATCAAGCTAACAATTTAAGAATGGTTTGCATTGAAAGTAAGAAAAAGAATCTTCAGAATCTTGAGACAGTATTCAATGACTATCACCCTAATTTCAAAAAAACTTGGTTTGTTCACGATGAATTCGATCGTACAGTCAATGCCATTCTAGATAATATAGAAAAATCGGATAAAATTCTAGCACCTTCTTTCTTCTTTGTCGATCCATTTGGTTTTACCCTAAAGTATAGCACGATTGTGAGAATAATGAGTGTTGAAAAGTCAGAAGTGTTTCTAAACTTCATGTACGACTCAGTTCAACGACATCTAACAAACCCCAAAGTTGAGAACTGTATGGATGAATTGTTCGGTTGTGAGCAATGGAGAGATATTAGAAAGTGCACCTCTGTTAAAAAAGAACAGACGATAATAGGATTGTACCGAGATCAATTGAAGAAAGCATCAAGTTTCGTAATGCCGTTTAGAGTGTGCTACCCAGATCGCAAAAGAACTATTTACTACCTTATTCACCTTACAAACAACCTCAAAGGCGCATCGATTATGAAGAGCTGCGTTGCTGAGACCAACAATGGATTGCTCTCATATCTGGGCAAGCAAAAGGACCAATCTACTTTCTTTGAGACATCTGGTTATATCGAAGAAGATCTCAACACATTGCTTTTAAAGCAGTTTTCATCAAAGAAAATGACCTTTAACGAAATCTTGGCAGATCTAATTGATTCTACTCAATACCTTGAGAAAGATATCTCTTCCGCAGTATTAAAATTATACGCGAGAAATCTAGCAAGCATTGTTCGGGTTTCATCGAAAAAACCGAGCAGTAAGCCTAAAGAAAATGACATTATTGAGATATACTAGAAATGGAGAGAAAAAAACTGCTTTACAAAACCGGCGTAGAATACGGAGACTACACCATTAACCATGTGTTGGGTTGTGCTCATGGTTGCACATATCCTTGTTACGCGTTTATGATGGCTCGAAGATTTGGCAGAGTTAAAGACTACAATGATTGGTTACAGCCCAGGCTAGTTGAAAATGCGATTGATCTGTTAAAGAAAGAGATCCCAAAGAAACAGAAAAGCATCAAGTCTGTTCATTTATGTTTTACCACAGATCCATTTATGACCGGTTATCCCGAAGTTACAGAAATGAGCCTTGAGATAATCAAATTACTGGATCATTATGGCATAAAATGCACAGCACTTACCAAAGGAGTATTGCCTTCGGAGCTTTCTAAGTTTGATAGAAAGCATGAATGGGGCATTTCTTTAGTTTCTTTCGATGAAGACTTTAGAAAGCAGTATGAGCCATTTTCTATAGATTATCCCACGCGCTTGGCAAGCATGAAGAGCTTGCATGACTTGGATTGTAAAACATGGGTGAGCATAGAGCCATATCCTACGCCCAATATAGTTGAGCAAGACCTGAGATCACTACTTAGTCAAGTTTCCTTTACTGATAGGATTATCTTTGGGAGATTGCATTATAACAAGTTAGTATCAGCTTTCCCCGGTTATCAGAACTTCTATAATAACGCAGGTGAGACAGTTATTGCTTTCTGCAAGGAGCACGATATCGATTACCATATAAAAGCAAGAACACTAATAGACTTATGACTAACGTTGACAAGGTGATTGAACAGATCCGTAATGCTAATCCAAGAAGAGAAAGATCAAGTATTACAGATTTTAAGGGAATGCATGAATTCCTGAAGTTTGTAGATTTACCCGACAATTTCGCTGATTTGCTCAGGCACCTTTGGCCTGTGATTCAGTGTAAATCGAAAGAGATTCAAGGACGACTATCCAAGCCCGAACAAAGCATCGAAGCCTATCATGAACTTATTATTGGTTACTCACTATTTGAACACTGCAGGAATAATTTTTTAACGCTCGAATACTCACCAAAAATTCAAAATCAAACTCCAGATTGGGTTGTATATGATGGCAAGCAGAAGCTGATAATCGAAGTAGTGACAACTAACAAAAGTAAATCCCATAGTGCCCTTGAATCGTGTCTGGACTTGATTAAGATACTTGTTGAGAGAGGGGTGAAAAGCAAGGGGATAGATAAACCAGTTAGTTATAATGCTTCCAGGTTCACCATTCCAGTTTTTTCAGGTAATCCAAGTCGGATAGAATTAGATAACGGATACAATGAATTCTGCAAAGAAGTATCATACAGGATTATTTCAAAGCTGATGAGTGGATTTGGTAGAGATGACTATGAGACAGATGACAGCGGTATTGAGTACAAAATAGGTTTAGGAATCCCATCCCGAATCACAACCAGGGGGTACGAAACTTGCAGGGTAATAAACAGCATACTCGATAAAGGGAAAAAGTATAGCGATCTATCTAAAGAAATACCAGTGATAGTGGCAGTGGCAAATAGTCACCAGAACAGATCAAAAGCATACTCCCCAAGCGAAATTGCTAAGCTTCTTTATTACCCCGACACAGTGTATGAGCCTCAGTTCAGCAGGATAACAGATAAAGAAAAGCATATTAAGAATATTCAAGACCGCATAGAAGATTTGAACGTACTTGAAGGCATTTTATTCTACGATATCAATGTCAGCAGCATTTATACCACTTGTTATGAATATTATCCGAATCCCCACAAGACCACGAAGTGGGAAATTCCAGAAAGATTCAAGGCTTACATGGACGGAAGTAGTAATGAATGCAAGCAATAAAACGAAGTATCTTTCTTCCGAAGATAAACAGGAGTTACTTGAGGTGATGGATGCTCACTTTAAGACATATCTGAGAGCAAGGTCTCTCACGCCCTACATAGACAAAGCGATAATTGATGACCTTGCATCCTGCAAAGCAAGAACCTGCTTCGGGGTGCCCACAGCACCATTATACCAAGGCTTGGGCTATGCCTGCTATATTGTCTTTGAGTTAAGTCAGTTTGACACAGACGAGAAGTATAAACAGTATCAAGACATCGGGCACTGGATAAACCAGAGTTTCTTCATTGAACTTAAGTGCATTCCGGATACGTTCATAACCAACTGGAATCAATGTCCATTGAAAGATGAAAAGCATTTTGAACTTCTACGGAAGTGCCGTCACCTCTTTGCACATAACTCTTACAAACTTGACTATAAGCCGAGAGAAGGTCATGAAGAGAACTTTCAACAAGCCTCGGGATTGTATAATGAGTTATTCGGTCACATAGTGAAAACAAACAAAGAGCTTAACCTATCAATCAATGAATTTGTGATCCCATTTTACTTGAAGCTGGTCGAATTGATCAATGAATGCTTTTAATAGGAGGCAAGAATGAAGCCCTACGTACCAGATAAACTACCGCTTGAACAGATCAATTGGGCGCAACATGTACCTGCGATCGGAAAGGCACACGATGCCATCGGCCGATATGATGGAATGCTGCAGAGTATCGTAAATCCAAATCTCTTACTATCTCCTCTAACAACCCAAGAGGCAGTGTTATCATCAAAAATTGAAGAATCACAGGCAACTCTTGAAGAAGTGTTGGAATATGATGCCGACCCGTCTGAGAGACTGGAAGAGCGAAAATATGCAGATATTATGGAAGTCGTTAACTACAGAAAGGCTATTCATTATGCCACCCAGAGACTCAGTACTCATCCCATATCGCTCAATTTCCTAAAGCAAACACATGCAATTCTCTTAGACAGTGTGAGAGGCCGTAATAAAAATCCAGGTGAGTTCCGGAGAGTTCAGAATTACATCGGTGCTTATGGAACTAGCATAGAGCAAGCGACATTTGTTCCACCCAGCCCTGAATTGGTTATGCCTTCGCTTGATAATTGGGAAAAGTATATTCACTTCGATGAAATTGATGTGCTTGTACAGCTCGCAATTGTAAAAGCACAATTCGAAATCATTCATCCATTTTTAGATGGGAATGGGAGAATCGGTAGGCTTTTGATTCCATTGTTTCTTTATGCAAAGAAAACCCTGTCAAGTCCAATGTTTTATCTAAGCTCTTATCTTGAAAGCAATCGAGAAATCTATTACCAAAAACTGCGTGCTGTATCAGAAAGAAAAGACTGGGATGGGTGGATCTCCTTCTTTTTACGGGCAATTATTGAGCAAGCTGGGGTGAATATTACAAAAACAAGGAACATACAAGCTTTATACGAGAAAGCTAAAATGCAGATTCCAGAGATCACAAATTCCCAATTTGCCATCAATGCTACTGATGCTCTGTTTGCAGCTCCAATCCTAACGACCGCGAGTTTTATTAAGAACTCAGGAATTCAAAAAGCCAGTGCAGTAAGAATAATTAGCAAATTGAGACAGCATGGAATACTAATGGAGATCAGAAAACCTAAAGGCAGACGATCTGCGAGGTATTTATTCAAAGAATTGTTTGAAATAGTAGGATAAGTTTGTGACTCACGAAATCAAGCCAAATCCATTTGTGTTGCGCCAAACAGCGATGCGTGCAACACAAAAGAGGATTTGAATATTTGGTGCAACACAAAATCATGGATATCTGCGAGTATATTTTATAATGCACGACATGCATTCATCATTGCAGGAGGATTCAGCTCTAGCATTGATGATTCTAACCAGTTGTGATATTTACGACACCACAATTAGCGTATGAAATTGCATAAGTCGCAGTTCTCAATATCTCAAAATGAAAAAAAGCAAGAACATTGATTGGTCGCCCAGGAGGAATATGATGAAATTCGAAGATTTCAAATCAGGTATTTACCGAAGCCAGTATCAATACAAGAGTTTCTTGCCAGCCGGAGTTAATCAGGAATGGACTTGGAATGATCCCAGGATAAATGTACTGCTGGAAAAAGCTACACAGGCATTGGGGGAGCTAAAAGCTTTCTCCAGGATCGTGCCCAATGTAGATTTGTTTATCAGTATGCACATCCTTAAAGAAGCCAATACTTCCAGTAGAATAGAGGAGACCAAGACCGAAATAGATGATGTTGTGAAGGAAGCTGATGCCATCGTTCCAGAAAAGCGGGATGATTGGCAGGAAGTTCAAAATTACGTTCAGGCCATGAATGAGGCAATTCAGCACCTGGACACTTTGCCTCTTTCTTTAAGGTTAATCAGGCGCACCCATGAGATCCTGATGAATAACGTAGGTAGGAAGCATAGGGCTCCGGCGGAGTTTAGAACCAATCAAAATTGGATAGGTGGCTCTTCTTTGGCCGATGCATCCTACATTCCTCCTCATATCAATGATATGCATGACTTGCTGGATGATTTTGAACAGTTTCTTCGCAACGATAAGATTATGGTTCCGCATCTGATCCGCTGTGCAATTGCCCACTATCAGTTTGAAACGATACACCCGTTTTTTGATGGAAATGGTCGCATAGGAAGGTACTCATAACCTTATATAAGGATAGGGATTAAGACCATTTTCGTGACGTCACGAAATTGGTTTTGGTTAGTAATAATCTTCTGCTGAAACCTACTCTCTATCTCTCAGAATTCTTTGAAAAGCATAGAGGTCAGTACTATGATGCTCTCACCCGAGTAAGAGAGTCCAATGACTTAGGACACTGGGTTCGATTTTTTTTTGCTAGCAGTGGTGGATACTGCAGAAAAAGGTAGGGTAACTTTCGATAACATTCTAAAATTGCATAGAAGTACAGAAAACAAGTTGGTTAAACTCGGTAGAAGAGCTGAAAATGCCGGGAAAGAATTCAGGTTGACAAAAGAGCAATATCAAAGAATATGCACCAGACATATTATATAATGGGAAGTATATTTGAACAACGAGACTAAGCCACTGAATGAACTCGATCTGATTGAGGTCATCCGCGTGATCCTCAAAAACAGGCGCTTGATCATCACTATCGTGACCATCTCCGCGATAGCTGCGGTAGTTTACAGCCTGTTGACCCCGCAGATCTGGCAATCTGAGGCATCTTTTTACGCTCTCAGCGACAAGGGGACAGAGCTTGCGGTTACCGGCACTTCGATGGACAAGCTGGCGCGCGATCTGCTGGAACAGAATATGCAGAACGAAACTATGACCGTGATCGACATCATGAATTCTCGCAGACTATCAGAAGAAGTGATCCGCCGTTTTGCTCTAATCGACTATTTCAAGCTGAAAGATCCCGATCCTCTGGCGAATATGGATGACGCGCTGAAAAAGCTTAATAAACTGGTACACATAGATTTCAACGAAGATAACTATCTCATCCATATGAAGGTTGAGAGCAAATACAAAGACTTATCGCGGGATATTGCCGACTTCTATCTGAAACGTCTGGAAGAGTATCTAGGCCAGAACCGCATGGTGAAAGGCAAGCGCAACCGCATATTCCTGGAAGGCAGAGTAAACGAGATTTTCAATTCCATAGATTCCTTGCAGATCGCCATCCGCGACTTCAAAACAAGCCACAATGCCGTTGATCTGAAAGAGCAGAGCTCCCAATTGATCGCTCAATATTCCGACTTGATGGCATCCAAAATGAAGCTGGAAATAGCTTTGGAGCTCGCCCGCTCAAATTATCCCCCCAGTTCCACAATAGTGCAAGACATCGAAGCGCAACTCCTCACGACCGGAAATCAGATCCGGTCTCTGGAGAGGGCGGATAAAGATGCTCCAAACCGATTTCAGCTCGATCTCTCTCGCCTGCCGTCGCTATCAGCGGATTTGGCACGCATGCAGATGAATCTGGACATCTTGAGCGTGGTTCACGACTATGTGCGTCCCGAATACGAAAAAGCACTATTGGAAGAGCAAAAGAACATGCCGCAGCTCGAGCTGCTGGATACCCCTCGTGAAGCAGGGCGCAGAATTCGGCCTCGCAGAGCGTTGATCTGCATTATAACCGTCATTATGGCAGGTATATTCTCGATCCTGCTCGCCATCATAAAAGAGACTTTGCTCTCTCAACCGGAACGTCTGCGCGATTTGAAAGACCAGCTGTATGAAAAGCAAGACAGCGAGCATTAGCCTCACCGCGCTGGCGGCTCCCGCCATAGTTTTGCTATCTTTGAGCCTGGGGATATTTCTCCAGATGCAGAGCCTGAGCTTTGTGCTCAAAGGCTTGGGGTTCATGGGCTTTTGGATAACGTTTCTGCTGCTGAGAGGCATCACGCTCCCCCGTATGCTGATGATGGTGAGCACGATATATTTATTGCCTATGGAGATTGCCTTCTATTTTTCTCTGGGGATGCTGATCCTGGTTCTGGTTGCGGATTTTCGGCATATCCACCAATGGAAGCTTCAGATACCGTATCCCGCCAGCTTCTTTATTCTCTTCGTCTTTGGCATCATCGCCCTCAGCAATACCTATGTGGAGGGGGCTGTATTGTATTTTATTTCCAGCATCATCGTCCCCCTGCTCTGCTTTGTGGTGATAGGTAATAGCCGGGAAGACAAGCCTGCACTGGATCTATGGATGCGCTTGATCAGCATCGCAGCAATCTTGGTGGCAGTATTTGGGATTCTCATAGCTCTGGCAAATCCCACCGAACGCATCGGCTCAACCTGGTCAAACGCTATGACCATCAATGGCTTCTACATCCTGTCATTCTATTTCTGTCTGGCATTGGCATTCAAAGCAAAGCTGAACCAAAACCGGTTGCTGTGGCTGCTGGGAGCCTTGATAGTATTTTTGGGAATGCTGTTTACCTACACGCGTATGGCGATGCTGGCGATTGTCTTCGGTTTGGCATTATTGGTGTTCAAATATCGCAAAATCCGAGTGTGGGGTTTCATCGCGATTGCCCTGATCCCGCTGGTGATTCCCAGCTCGATGATGCATCGGGGAGAGATGGTATCGATGATGGACATATCGATCCTGATCCGCTTGATAGCCTGGTATAAAGCCATATTTCTGATAGCAGAGAATCCGATTTTCGGCATCGGATTCAGCACTTGGAAAGACATCTATCACAGTATGGTGCCTGTGCCTAACCTATATGCCCAACACGCCCACAACGTATACATCAATCTCCTGCTGGAGATTGGAGTTATCGGCACTCTGGCCTATATGGTCGTTATCTTCAAAAGCATGCTGATGTATCACTTGAAGGCTGTGAAACCCCAAAACGACATGGTGGCCTTCTGTGTGTGGACAGGGATGCTCTCTCTGCTGTTTGCCTGTCTCACCGATATTTTCATTCAACAATATCAGGTGAGTTTGCTCTTTTGGATCACTTTGGCTTTGATGGTAAAAGAAAGCAGCTCAAGCAATTGCCGGGAATCCTCAGTGAAAGAGAACATCCTGTAAGAATATTCTGCTTATACTCTGCTTGTCCTTTATCACTTGTATACTCAGGAGGTCTTCCTTGCCATCTTCAATTGGCATCGGCAACACGTAAACCACCACATCTCCCATCCGGTGAGCCACTTGAGGCCGGGGATCAATTACTGCCGGCAACAGGTAGTATATAAATTGCTGTGGAACACTGTGCACTACCTCCTCCAGCCAATCCGGCAGATCAGCGGATTTCAAGGTCACTCTCAGTCCCTCAAGCTCCATATCCTCACTTTTCAGCAATACATAAAGGCTTCGGCAATAGGGATTATGATCCACATAACGCAGGCCATGTATTTGCACGGGGACTTCCCGGCCGGGAGGATACAGCAGTTTATAATCCGGTTCTTTCCAGTTTTCCAGCAGCTCGGGAGCGTATTCGTCCATTACGCCGATATAGTTTTTACCATAATATGTGGCAACCGGTTTCGCCCAGTTCTCCCCCGTGAGGGATTCGTGATAGCCGCGAGGGCTTACCAGACATGAATCTGAGGGACAATCATCCACTTGGTTCAGGAATAGTTCATACTCCTTTTCGGAGCTTTGAGACCATTTGAAATCCGCGTACAATCTGAGGCCAAAAGCAGGGAGCAGGACGAGGATGAGCAGGATGAGCACAGCCGGTTTTTGTCCCCATTTTGCCATAAAGAGTTGCAAACAAAAGAGCATCAGAAAGCCGCCAAAAAGAAGAGTCATACGATTGGCATATATCGGGGCAAAGAGTATGGCAAAGATGCTGCCGGAAAAGAGCAGGAACACAAAAAGATAGCTTTGCCAATTTTGCCGTAATCGGCGTTTACTCAAGCCAAAGATGCCCCATATTCCCAGCAATACCAACGGAATTGAGATCAAATTCGCGCGGGCAATGGGCCTTAGATTTACCAAACTGAATCCGATGGTGCCGCTCCCCACTCTTTCGGCTTCATATGCTGCCCTGCCGCTATTGCCGGGCGCGAAATACAAGAACATGAAGCCCAAAAGCAAGCCCATCATTCCGGTATAGTACCACAGCGGCAGACCACGCCGGGAGATCACAAGCCTGATCAACAAATATACACCCATGGCCAAAAGTAGCGCGGGAATCACCGGTTCGTTCGTATCACCGGCAACCAAACCGGCAATAAACATCAGAATTGCCACCGGTATGCCACTCCCCGCACGCTGTTCCTGTATCAGCCTGCGCACAGGGATCAGAAACACAAATACTATCAATTGAGTCCACAGGTAATTGCAACTGAAGGCAGGATAGTAAAAATTCCTTCTGCTGACGGCTACAATGAGGTAGAAGACCATGGCGGAAACCAGAGTGAGCACAATCCGCAGATCGTGCCTGCGTCCGGCTATCCAGGTGCCGTACAAATAGCTGAGGGCAAGAAAAGCCAGAGTATTGAACAGATCAAAAATCCAGGCAGGCAATAGCAGAAAGAACTGCAAGATGGCATGGGGGACAATCCTGCCGGTGAGAGTGAGATACAAATCCTTCAACGAAGCGATGTAATCCGGAATACTCTGTATTCTTTCATATTGCAATGCGGCATGATTTTCACCCGCAAAGCCGGGATTGAAACGGAAGCTGTAGAGATAGTCGTCCGCACAAAGATAGGTGTTGCCATTGATCTGCCACACTCCGAAAGCCGCTGCCAGCAGGAGGACGAGACAGATGAGATTGACTATCTTTTGGGAAAAAGACATCTTAGAACTCGCGCTTTAGAATGCCGGCCTCAGCGTTGCTTTCAAGGTCTTTTAGCTTGTATCGGCGTCTCCAGATATTCAGCTTTATCTTTAGTAGATCGGTGAAAACGCTGATGCTGTCTTTGACGGTGCGCACTCTGCTTTGAGCGGCGGGATACAGCTTGATGGGCAATTCCATAATCTCGGTGCCAAAAAGCTGAGCCAGGCTGAGGATTTCTACGTCGAAGGCAAATCTGCCCAGTTTCTGCAGGCGAAACACTGCTTCGGCCAGCTCCGCGGGGAATAGCTTGAAGCCGCATTGTGTGTCTTTCAATTCCAAGCCCAGCAAAAGCCTGATAATCACATTGCCCAGGCGGGACACAAACACTCGCGATGCAGTGATCTCCTCTTTGGGAGAGCCTTTAGCGGCATACTTGGAACCGATGATTACCCGCGAACTAAGCGCTAATGGCAGAAAAGCATCCAATTCCTCAATGTGAATCTGGTTATCCGCGTCCATAAAGAGCCGGAAATCACCGCTTGCCAACAGCATTCCTTCACGCACTGCCGCGCCTTTGCCCATATTGCGCGGTAAAGACCATAGCTGCAGACCCGGCTTGTCTTTGAAAAACTGTTTCAA
>DHSO01000038.1:0-2499 GCA_002410505.1 Cloacimonetes bacterium UBA5284
GCCGTAGGCACGACAGTTCAGATTCATTTCTCTATCAGTCAAGTCAGTTCATCAGTATAATCAGGTTTCTATTCTTCAATCTGCGGAAATCCGCGCTTTTATCCGCGTGAATCTGCGTGAAACAAAGCACTCACTCCAAAGCACGAAGCGCAGCCGAGTGGCTTCCCCTCATTCATTAATTCTCAATTGCGCTTTGGCGCCTAGCTTTTCTCGATTATTACCTTGTCCACAAATCTGGAATACATCAGCTTTGCCACTGCCATATACTTCAATCTGAAGCGTATGGTATCTCCAGCTTTATATCCCCGGGGATTATCTCCCAGATCATAGACCGTCAGATCACTGCTATTGCCAAAGAAATTGATGTCTGGATCCTCCGGAATCAGATAGTCCGCATCCACATCCAATACTCCAAAATCCAGAATAGCCTTAAAACTGGGCTCATCGGAGGGCAGCGCATTGTCATCGGCGATGTTGCCCACAGCGGCTTCAGTGATTACTCCATCCGGCTGATTCTCTTTTTTATAGAGTTCCACGATCGTGGCTTCAAAGGTGAATGCTCCGGTATTCAGCCCCAAAATCGGTTTATTATCCAAGGGTGAAGTTCCCAAAAAGACGGCCTCACCTATCCGAAAATGGTTGATCCCCTCCGGTACCTTGCCTTTTTCCAGGATCGGCATCGTGATACTGCTGGCTCCACTCACCAATTCCATCTGGCGCTTAAATTTCGCTTCTATCAGTTGCTCGTACAAGACCAACTGGATCAGTTTATCGTATGTGGGTTGAATGCCATACATACAGCCCAGGTTTGTACCGATTCCGATCACCTGGATATTGGGCAATTTAAAGATGCTTTTATAAAAAGGCATCAGCCCTTCCCGTTTGATCCCTTCTCGCAATTCGCCCATCTCGACCATCACGATTACGCGGTGAGTCTTGTTCTGCTTCACCGCTTCATCACTTAAGGCTTTGATGGTGCTGAGAGTAGTGTTTAGCGAGATGTCGGCATATTTCACGATATAGCTTACATTTTTGGGTGATGGTGGTTTGATGTACATGGTTACCAGATTGGGATTCAATTCCTTAACCATGCGTAAACCCTTCCATTGAGACACCGCGATCGAATGAGTGCCCAACATCGCTTCGTGCTGCAGCAAATGCGTCAACACAGCCTTATCGGTTCCCAGCACCTTCACCACCAGAGTCCACTCTTTGTTGTGCTTGCGCATGAACGCGGTAATGGTGTCGATGTTTTCGATCAGGCGATCGATATGAACTTTCAAGCGAGCCATTATTTGCTCCTCTGCCAGCGCATCTCCGCATACTTCGTACTAAAACCCATCCGCTCATAGAGCCGCTTGGCGGGGTTATCGTATTCCACATGTAGAGCGATGTCTCCATCAGAAGTATCGAATGCCTTTTGCAAGAGCTTTGCCCCAATCCCCTGTCCTCTTTTCGACGCGTCAACGGCGATGTAGATGAGGTAGTATTCAGGGATAAACTCCTGCATACCGGTGTTGTTCATCAATACTGCCCCTACCAGATCATCATCCAGATGAGCCACGATGAGGTATCCACCTCTGCCGGGATCATCGCTAAAAGCATAGTCGATGGCTTTGGATATGGCGGATTTACTATCCCGAAATCTGTCGAGATGGGTGTGCAAGAAATCTATCAAGGCAGCTTTGCCGATTTGTTGTTCAAGGATTTCTGATTTTCTGATAGTCTCAATCTTTAGCATGTTTCTCTCCTTGTGCATTGTGTGTCCTCGTTTGGCAATCATTTGCCATTATATATTCAAGCTACACAAGGTCTTAAGCCTTGTCAAGTCTTTTTTTCTGACTATCTCATGCAAGCTGGTTTCTCATAGATTCCCCTATTGCATTGCTTTTGATAGAAACCTGATTCTACTGATGAGCTGACTTGTCTGAAAGAGAAATGCTGCTGCCTGCCTAGGCTCTATCCATACTTGCCTGTGAAGCACAATAGTACTTGACACGATTTATCCTGAATTATATAATGTAGTTATTAAATATAATCCAAGGGATCACTATGAACGATCATAAGTATCTGGAAGCAGCAGAATACATCGACTCTCAGCGGGAGCATATCGCCTAGCGCATCATGCAGGATGGCGGCATTTATCTCTATAAAGATTACAGCAAATATCAGATCGATAAATGCCGGCAAGATACTCTCTACAACCTGCAGTATCTGGCAGAAGCCATGAGGATCGAATCCCCTCGACTTTGGGACAATTACGTTATCTGGCTTCGCACATTGCTATCGTCTTTGGGACTGCGAATGCCGGGCCTGGCTCAGCATTTCAAGACCATGGGCGATGTCCTTGGTTCTTTGCTGGATCCACCTGCCGGCCACTTTGTAAAGCTTTTGACAGATTCCGCCGCTAAACTGGTCCTGGAAGACGATTCTACGCGCAGGATGCAGCAAGATGCCCCCGGAAAATTCACCGAACAAACCTTGAAAGTGCCGTAGGCA
>DHSO01000038.1:2720-2876 GCA_002410505.1 Cloacimonetes bacterium UBA5284
CAGATCCCGTGAATAATCCTTGAGAGTGCCGTAGGCACGACAGTTCAGATAGCTTTGCTATTGCTTGAGAGAATTGACGCATCAGGAGATGCGCAATAACGGGAACGCGCCGGAGGCGCGAGATACTCCAGCATTAGTATAACTGATAAACCTTGA
>DHSO01000038.1:3008-7357 GCA_002410505.1 Cloacimonetes bacterium UBA5284
AACTGATAAACCTTGAAAGTGCCCTAGCTACGACAGGAGGTACCATTTCTCTACCAGTCAAGTCAGTTCATCAGTATAATCAGGTTTCTATTCTTCAATCTGCGGTAATCTGCGCTTTTATCCGCGTGAATCTGCGTGAAACAAAAACACTCACTTCGATATCACAAACCTGGTCTGCAAATCCAGCCCCGCGCCTTCCAATTTCAACAAATATACGCCATTATTCAAAGGCTTCCCATCGATACTCAGTTCCGGCATCAACCGCCGGGTCGTACCCTCTGGCAACAGCCCCAAGCTTCCACTCTTCAGCAATTGCCCCTTGATATTGTAGATCTTATAATCAATCTGTGTATCTTTTTTCAGATTCAATCTCAGATTCGCGCTCGAGCCAAAGGGATTGGGATAGATCAATACGGAATTCTGATACACCGGATTACTAACGCCCGGATCGTATGGCATGTCCTGCGTAACCGGTCCATAAATATCCTCTTCCCCATTCATAAAGGCAGCCACCAACCAATACCAGCCGGGCATCGGAGGGTTCTCGTGGATATATTGATACGATCGTGGTTGCGATTCATTATGGGCAGGAATCAGGCTACTGATAAAACTCATATGCTCATACAGGGAATCCGCCGAACATTTCACATAATAACCCAACATCCCGCTCTCCGCCGCGCTGGCCCAGGACACATGGCATACTCCCTGTGCAGCGTAAGATATCTCGAAAGCGGATATGCTCACCGGCAAGGTATCGCCACCCATCAAAGTAATTATTATAGTCCCTTTGCCGACGGTGTCAATGCTAAAACTGCTTCTCCCGGCGCCAGCATTGGGAGCCGCATCACTGCCACCTACCACCTTGCAATCAGTAGCGGTAAAACCGGGATGATTGATAGTGTAGTGCCCCGCCAAACCACCACTATCGCCATCATCTATAGTGTAGCGATATCCACCCTCAAGGCTTTCCACTGATGCCGTGTAATGGTATGTCCCTTCCCCGCTCGGATCAATAGTAATATCATGAGATACAGCTCCCCCATTCGGACTGAGGCTGATAGTCGCAGGCCCTCCAGCAATGGAACTGTTACCTGCACTAATTGTATGCTGAGGACGGGTTGTCACATTCAACCAATTACTGAATTCTGCTCCATCTGTATTGGCTTTGACTCGCACCGTGTAGTTAGTATTCGGGCTAAGGTCATCCAATCTGAGCACTGGAGCTGATGAGTTAACAACTTCAATCGGCTCATTTAGAGTGTAATGCAAATCATCAATTAATACAGCACGACTTTTACCTGAGATTCGGTTTATACGAAAGTAATGAATTCCCTGGCCCTCGATGTTGTAGGTGTATTCTTTGTAATTAGTTGTAATATCTTCTTTTTTCGAATCAAGAATCAACTGACCAAGTTGTTTCCATTCTGTTGCATCGGATGACACTTCGATATTTACTATTGCTTCAGCAGATTGTGACTCTGACGCTACTCTCGAAAAGAAAGAGAATTCCCTGATGTCTCCTAAGTATGGGCTACTGATGGAACTGACCAGTCCTAACGCTAAATATTTAGGACCAGTATGAGCGTAATATGAGCTGTCAGTATTATATGATGCGTTATCAATTATCCAGCCAGAGGGAAGATCCTGATCAAAATTATAGTACATCCCCTCAGCAATCTCCACCTCATATCTTGATTCTCCTTCCACTTCATCCCAGATCAGCGTAAAAGCATCCTGGGCGATGGCGGTCGCACTCACATTCCCCGGTACCCCATCTTGTGCAAAGCCAAGGCTAATAGATAGCAATCCCAGAACAACAACTATCCATCTCATCATATCTATACCTCATTGTTTTGTTATTAACCATTACGCGCAGCGTCGTCAACTGCAGAACTAACAACCCGGCCGCAGGCCGTCCACCTAATTCGATCTCGCTCGCTTCACCAGGATATTCCACACGCTCTTCCAGAAATATTTCCAATCCGTGCGAAAGGGCTTTTCCAATTTCTGCATCAGATAAGAGCGTTCGGATTCCACTATCTCTTCAAAGGTTCGTGGCATATCCGCGTAGAATGGCGGCAGCAATCCGGGTTTCACTTTCAGCCGTAGTTCTTGCATATCCGGCGGATACAGGCTATAGTAATGCTCACTCAGCGCCCGCACCCCAACCAGAGACAGTTCTCCGGCAAAGAAATTCAAGAATTGCGGCAGTTCATCTATCCACAGCTTGCGCATTATCTTGCCCCAGGATGTTATCCGGAAATCGTCCTTGAATTTCCCACCTTCCTGCAGATCGTTGGTGGCGTGCACATAGGCTTGCAGGTATTCGCTGTAAGGGTGCATGGTACGGAATTTCTTCACATATATCGTGTTGCCATTGAGGCCCTTACGTTTCAGGCGGATCAAGGGTCCATAGGTGGGATTCATATCCTCTCTGGGTTCAGCGCTCTTGCGCAGGATGAAGTGCATGATCCCATCAATCTCGCGTTTGTGAATCAGTTCAAAACCGCAAAAGTAGAATCTGCCCATTATCTCCGTTTCGGATAGTGCGCGGTTCCTCCCCCTGGTTAGCGCGAAATACCAACCTTGCAGCACCGGCAGTTTGGGCATCACACGCCGGAAGAGGAAATCCCCGAAATAGACGATTCTGCCCAGATAGGGTGTGAAGCGTCTGAAAAAGTCGTGTTTGCGTTCGGTGATCGTCTGCCCTTTGCAGATGAAGACTCCGCCCGGCTCCAGCATCTGATTCACCCGGATGAAATAGTAATTCAAGCGCCGGAAGTCATTGATCTTATGCAGGTTGATAAAGAGATGGCGGCTGCTTTCCGCTTCATTTTGGATGTTGAAATAGGTCTCGCTATTCAGCACCAGAGTACGCGCCATACTGAAGCGGCTGATATCCACAAAGTCGTTGATGAAGCTAAGAAGATCCGGATAGTCCTTCAAATAGTTCTGAAAGAGGGGGACCATAATGCTGTCTTCCGGGATGGCGGCTGAAAATGGCGGGATATAGGCCTCGCTTGAGATCGTGGGAATCTGCAATTGTTCTTCCAGGTAGAACTTCGGGCTTTGCAGGTTTTCCATTTCACTGGAGCGTGTGTACAGCCCCGTGGAAGCAAAGGTCTTGTTCTCCTTGTGAAAGCGGAAAGCGTAATAGAGCCCCACGAAGACGAAAAGCTCGATCAATACCACCGAAAGGATGGTGCCCAGTACTATATATCTGGAATAGTGGAATTTACCAAAAATGTACATCAAGATCATGATGCCGAGGATGGCGACCGCGTTGCACTTAAAGATCCGCTTCAAGAGCTCTGCGCCGCTATCGATGCTCCCCAGGGAATACTTCAGCCCCCACATTCCGCTGCCGATCCAGACCAAAGTGAAGGGTATCAAAGAGCGCCAGTAATTCGAGATGATCACACGGGTACCGCTCCGCAGCTTTGCCACCAGCAAAAAGGAGAAAAGGACTATAGCGAGGTCCAACAAAAACAGGGAATACTTTGCGATTTTACTTTTCATGGCCTATAGAAACCTGACCTCACTGACATTACTGAATGGACTGAAGGAATACTGACACCATCAGGCAAATGACAGTATTTTTGGTGGTCATAATAGAAAATCGAAAAATGGGGTTCTTCCGTAATGAGTAGATTTATCTTCATAAATTTATCCCTTCAAACAGTTCTCATTTCCTGCCCGTGTTTGATGGGCTAGCTTCAAGGATATTGATGCTTACGGGAAGCGAATCAAGTCTGGTCCTTCTCAACTGTTTCTGGCCGTTGGTATAGCAAAACCTTCGAAGCTCTGGATTCTTGCCAAAGTTTATAAGCAAGCCTACTTCATATTCTGTTGCTTTAAGATAGTTAGTTAGTTGATGGTAGTGTTCTTTGTGAAGAAATTCTTGAGCCTTCAATTCTACAATAACTCGATTATCAACCAATAGATCTGCAAAGTACGTACCGACATTGAAATCTTTATAAATGACATCAATCTGCTTTTGAGCTTCCACCTTTAGCCCCATAAGCTCCATTTCGTAAAGCATGGCATTCTCATACACTTTCTCCAAAAAACCATATCCCAGATGCCTATAGACCAGATAAAAAGCTGAAATTATCTGTTCAGTCAAATCACTGTGGAGGTACTTCTTATCATTCACCTTGCTCTTTCCCCAATTCCATTTAAACGTTTCGTTCAATTTCCAAATATCTATCACGATTGTCAAGGAAATAATCATCCCGACCAGTCACCCTCAGCAAAGCCTTCAGTCCATTCAGTCCATTCAGTAAAGTCAGGTTTCTATATCTTATATCTCTCATTAAAGTCAGATTTCAATCCATCCCTCAGCAAAG
>DHSO01000001.1 GCA_002410505.1 Cloacimonetes bacterium UBA5284
CAGATTTCAGTGACTCTTTATAGGGAGCCCGACAACCCGGAGGGGTCTTTTTCTATCCGGCTGCTCTTTCTCCCCTGCCCGGATATTTATCTTGACAGAAAACGCGGCTTTTCCAGATTGGCTACACAGTATGTGCTGAAGTGGTGAAATTGGTATACACGCTAGTTTCAGGGACTAGTGAGCAATACGCTCATGGGGGTTCGAGTCCCCCCTTCAGCACCATTTTTGCATTCACCTGCAATATCAGCTGCACTTTCATCCTCCCCATAGCCGTATTTTTGAGCTCATAAGCAAATAAAAAGATTGACGCGCAGAGCTATATCCCTTTTACTTGTTCTATCAAGATAAAGGAGAAGCTATGCGGAATTTTCGTGAGATAATCCAATTGCTAAACCTGCTGCCCCATCCTGAAGGCGGATACTATCGCAGAAACTGGCAATCCGACATGCAAGCAGAAGTAGCAGATGAGACATTCAGAAAGATTCATAGCTTGCGTAGTATTGGTTCATCGATCATCTACCTGCTACCTTCGGAAGAAGTGAGCACATGGCACCGGATATCCTGCGACGAAATGTGGCATTTCTATGGAGGCAGCCCTCTAAAACTGTATATTTTGGACAAGGACGAGGGGCTCATCTGCCGCATTCTGGGTATAGATCTTGAACAAGGACAAATGCCCCAATTCATTATTCCCCGCAATACCTGGTTTTGTGCTGAAGTGTTCGAGGATGAATCTCACACCCTCTGTGGCTGCACTCTGTGGCCCTCCTTCAGTTATGCGGATTTTGATCTGGCGGATCCACAGACATTGAAAAGAGAATTTCCCCTTCATGTAGAGCTTATAGACCACATCTTTGCAAAAACAAATAAGATATAGAAACGGAGACGAAATGGAAAAGAAGATTTTTGTGCTGGATACGAATGTACTGATCCACAACCCCCGCGCACTGTTCGCGTTTGAAGATAACCGAGTAGTAGTCCCCATCGTTGTGATTGAAGAGATAGACCAGTTTAAGAAAGGTTTGGACGAGAAAAGCCGGAATGCCCGGCAGATTGGCAGATATCTGGACGACCTCAGAAAAATGGGCAAACTGCAAGAAGGAGTACCCACAGATCAGGGCGGAGTGATCCAGGTAACAGTGAATCGCGAGGTAACAGACGCAGCCTCGAAGCTGATCTTTATGGATAGAAACGATAACCTGATCATCGGAACGGCGCTCTATTTTCAGCAAAAATACCCCCAATCCCAAGTGGTTTTGGTGTCCAAAGACGTAAATGTGCGCATCAAAGCGGATACGGTGGGTATACACGCCGAAAACTTCGAGAATGATACAATCAATTTTGATGAATTCTATACAGGATGGACTCATGAAGAATTATCCGGAGAACTGGCGACCAAGCTGAAAAGCAGTGCCTATATCAACAATCCCTTTGAGAATTTGTTTCCCAATCAGTTTGTGAGAATCACTTCCGAGGGACACAGCGAAGACATCCAGAACCTGCGTTATAACTCTGAACACAACAAGCTGTATAAACTGAGCCACTATACCGGACAAGACGTGTTTGGCATCACCGCGCGCAATTTTGAGCAAGAGATGGCTTTGGATTTGCTCTTGGATGACGACATCAAATTGGTAAGCCTATCGGGTAAGGCCGGCACAGGAAAGACTCTATTGGCCATCGCTGCCGGGCTAACGAAAGTAGTGGACGAAGAACGCTATACCAGGCTGGTGATTTCCCGCCCGATCTCACCACTGGGCAAAGACTTGGGCTATCTCCCCGGAAATAAAGCCGAAAAATTCAATCCCTGGATGCAACCCATATACGACAACATGGACATCCTGCTATCGCTGCACGATGATAAAAGTGAGAATCCCAAAAACAAGAAAAAAGCCACCATAGAAGACTATATGGATTATGGTTTTCTGGAGCTGGAGCCGCTTACCTACATTCGCGGTCGTAGCTTGCCAGATCAATTCATCATCATCGATGAAGCGCAAAACTTGAGTCCCCACGAGATGAAGACAATCATTACTCGTGCCGGCCAAAATACCAAGGTAGTGCTTACCGGGGATCCCTATCAGATCGATATCCCCTATCTGGACGCCATCAGCAACGGCCTGTCAGTAGCAGTGGAAAAGCTAAAGGGTGAAGCTATGGTGGGGCACATGACCCTGGAGAAAGGTGAACGTTCTGCCCTGGCAGATCTGGCAGCGAAGTATTTCTGATGAAACAAAATATCTCTGAACGCAGCTGGGTCGAGATAGACCTGGCTGCCTTTAGAAAGAACCTGCAGTTTCTTAAAGGCTATTTGAAGCCTCAACAAGATTTCCTGCAGATCGTAAAAGCAGATGCTTACGGGCACGGTGCCAAGGAAATCGCGGAAGCAGCCCTCGCTGAAGGAGCAGTGTATCTGGGAGTGGCAAATCTGGAAGAAGGAAAACTCCTTCGAATTCAAGGGATAGACGCCCCCATTCTGATCCTATCTCCCAGCTTACCGAATGAAATCGATGAGATCATCAAATACAATCTGGTACCGGCTGTGAGCAATATGGATTTTGCACTCAAGTTGTCCAAAGCAGCTTTGAAAGCAGAGCATTGGGTAAAAATCCACATAAAGATCGACACCGGTATGCATCGCAGTGGTTGCAGAAGCGATAAAGCGCTGATTTTTTTGGAAGATATTGCCGCACTGCCATCTTTGGAAATCGAGGGTATCTTCAGCCACTTCAGTTCTGCCGAAAACGATCCGGATTTTAGCCGGATGCAGGAAAGGCTGTTTCGCGAGCTCATTGATCGGATACCCCGAAAAATCCCTTATGTCCATATTGCGAACAGCGCCGGTCTGATTAGCGGAAAAGCAGACTTCTGTAACCTGGTACGTTTGGGAATCTTCAGTTTCGGAATAGACAGCATCGGAACTCTGACGGATAGCCTGACGCCAGTGATGACCTTCAAATCTAGCTTGAGCCAGATCAAGGAAATTAAGCTGGGTGAAAGTGTTGGGTATCAACGGGAATGGATTGCCCCCCGGGACGGGCACTACGGCATAATCCCGATAGGATATGCCGATGGCTACGATTTTCTCTTATCAAACAAAGGGAAAGTGCTGGTATCTGGCTGCATCTGCCCAGTTATCGGCAGAATATCCATGGATATGATAAGCATCGACCTCAGTGCCGTCCCCAAGGCCAAATGCGGTGACGAAGTCGTGCTTTTGGGGAATGATCACCCCGAATTGCGGGTGGAAAATCTTGCCGCACTTTATAATGGCTCTGCCTATGAACTTCTGTGTCAAGTTGGACGCAGGGCGCGAAGATTTTTCAAGACGAAAGATCACATATTGCATAGTGCCCCTCTGGCTCGAAGGGACTTCATAGCTGCGGATTTTGGTGACAGCAAACTGAATCAGATCATCAGTTCAGCATTGGCAAAACGTCTGCAAAGCGATGAGATAGGAGACTTGATCTATCGTGAGATCTTGCGTACTTTCTTCTACAACAAGGATCGTGACGTGCACTATCGCCGCGGCTTCATCCATGAGATCCGTTTTTCCGATAGTGACAACGAAGCTTATTTCAAGGCCGATACACGACTCAGATACAGCAAAGTATTGGAAAGCGACTATTTCATCGTAGCTTGTGCCGCTTCAGACGAAATCTTGCGGGGCTACTTCATGCGCAAAGATGTGGAATACCGGTGGTTACTGGATCCCTCGCTGATTCTTAACACGGAAAACTTCAAGGTAAACTCCGTAAAAGTAAATGGATTAAGCCTTTCCAGCTCTCTGAAACACAGTCCCGAGGCCTTGGAAATTCGCTGCTCACATCCCGATCTGGAGCAGTTGCGCGGTAAAGAGTTGGAATTTGAGATCAATACCAGCACCTTGTATCCCAAATCTTCCCATCAGCTATCTGTCTTTATTTCGGAACTAACACGTGGAGTAGAGATATCATTCAGCTATCCGAAGTCTTTGGGGCATGTGGAACCAGTGAGCATATTCTCCGGACAACAGAAGAATCCTCTATTGAGCTACAATGGGCAGTGCATCACCCTCAAAACCAAAGCGGATGAATGGATATTCCCCCTATCCGGAGTAGTATTTACATACTGATATCGGGGTCTTAGCACTGTGACAACAAGGAGTGTATCAACCTATCTCAGGATGCTTATAATCTATCACGAGGATGGTGATGTCGTCTTTGTGCGTAGCACCGCGGGCGTATTTATGAACTTCGCTGAGGATGCCTTGGGCTGTTGTTTCAGGATTCGGTGGCGGCAGTTTTCGCAGGATATCTTCCAAGCCGGATAATCCCAAAAAGTCGTCTTGTGCATTCATAGCTTCTGTAATACCATCGGTAAAGAGGATTAACTCATCTCCAATATTCAGATCGATCTCGTCATAAGCTATCGGCATATCCTCAAACACACCCAATGCGGTACTGTGAGTTTCCGCGTAGCGCACATAACTGCGATCCATTTTTCGGATGAACAGAGGCAGATGACCGCAATTGGAGTATTGCATGTGCCCTGTCTTCAGATCGATGATACCCAATAGCGCAGTTACAAAATTGGTCTCGATATTATTGCGACACAGGAAGCTATTCAGCTTGCCCAGAAGTTCGCTGCTGTTTTTGTAAAAGGGTGCAATCGAGGGAAGTAAAGTTGACGCCATGGTCATCGCCATCGCCGCGACAATGCCTTTGCCCAGCACATCGGCAATCACAAAGCAGAAGTGATCTTCGTCGATCAAAAAATAGTCATATAAATCCCCGCCGATGTCCCCTGCCGGCTCCAGTATGCCAAAGGCACGTATCTCCTTCAAGCCAAAGGGATGATCAGAATTTTTCGGGATCAATTTGTTTTGAATCTCACTGGCGTAGATCACATCCCCGCGGATCTGATTCTTCTCTTCTGTGGTGATACGCAGATTTTGGATGTAATCCTTCAAAGAATTCTGCATCGCCGCAAAAGACTGAGCCAGCGTGCTTATCTCCAGTGAGTTGTCCAATATCGGTATCTGAGCATCAAAATCCCCTGCGCCGATTCGGTCTGCAGCTAAGGCCAGCCGTTTGAGAGGACGGGACACACTGAGAGCTCTGGCATAAATGATGATTGCCACAAAAAGGAATATCAGGATAGAAGCGATGGTCTGGATCATCAGGATGGTATCTACATCGCGCATCAGAATATCTTCCTCAACCGCGACGCCTACCGACCAGTGATTACTCTGCAGGGGCTGATAATATATCCAGGATTCGCCAAACGGAGATTTGTCTTTGATGTTTATATGTCCCTGCTCTCCGGATATCATGGCCTTACCGAGCTTTGCCAGCAATGGAGCTTTGTATTCTTCTGCCAGGCTGAACAGGCTGTGATTCATGATCATCTCTGTATCTGAATGCGCCACCAAAGTGCCGGTGGTGGAGATCAAGAAGCTGGAACCAATCTTGAAATATCCGGAACCGGAGATGATTTCCTGCAGATAGCCCAATTCGATGTCAAAGCGCAACAGGCCTGTATTCACTCCCTTTTCAAAGATGGGCAGGCAATAAGAGATTATCATTTCCCCCTTACCTTCCGTGTCTACCCAAGGCTCTGTCCAATATGGCTTTTGCGTGATGTGTGGAATCTGAAACCAATCCTGAAAACGGTAATCTGTACCCCGAATCTCCCGAGATAGGAAACGATGCCGCATAGTGTACAGTATTATCGGTTCTTTCCCTTCATATACGCGATCTGCTACACATATCGAATGAACTTGAGGATTCTCCATCAGAATATCTTGCAAGAAGTTGAAGCGTTGCTCTTCGCTGAGGTCATAATTTAGTATGGCAGTGAGGCTGATACCGGCAAAACTCTCCACTCTAAAAAGAATTCCATCGATGAGATGGATCCGCTCGTGAGCCAGGTGCCGCATATTGTCCAGTTGATTATTCAGCATTACGCGGTGATAAAATGCTCTGGTAACCAATATGGAAGCCAGGAAAATGATCAACATAAAGGCAAAGACAAAGTAGATCAATTGGTAGGCTAGAGTTCTATATTCTTTCCTATTCGGCATTTGGATAAAACTCCTCATAGGAGATCCGGCGAGGAAAATCCTGATACTCGATCATCAAATCCATGGCATCCTCATAATCCCTCTGCTTCAATATGCCCATCTCAGAAGTGTTTGGCATGATCGCTTCTTTCATATGGTTCAACATCCACAGCTGATGAGCCCGGTTTGCCCGGATATTATCGTCTTGCATCATCTTCAGCACCAAATCCAGAGTCTCTTCCACATGACTAAAAGCGTAGAGCCAACCGTCCAAAGTTGCTTTCACAAAAGCCTTGCATTCTTTTGCGTGAGCTTTATAGAATTGAGGGGTCGTATAAAAGCCTTCATCGGGCACAGTAAGCCCCAACTCCTGCTGCTCGGCGATAAAGAGATCATCTTGGGCAATGCCGGCTTGAAGAATCTGATGATACTCATTGTAATCCATGGCATTGATCACATCGACTGCATTTTGAGTAAAGAGATTGATCGACCAATCAATATTGATGATCTCCATGGGAATATTCTTCTTCGCCAGAAACAAGCGGGTTGCCATGTTTGATCCACTGCGCCATAGCCCCAGGCGTTTGCCCTTAAAATCCTCAAGAGAATTGATCCCGCGAGATTTCTTGCCCACCAGATACACGGAATTCTTCTGATTGATCTGAGCAATGTTCACGATCTTTGTAGTCTCCCGACAGAGATCAAGTGCGTTCAATAAATCGATGTGAACGATATCTGAATGACCCTGTAACAAAGTATCCACTGCCGGCTCGGTAAGCAAAACACTCTGCAACTGAACATCCAGACCGTGTTGAGCATAAAAGCCCTTGTTCAAAGCCATGTATATACCGGCAAATTGCGCCTGAGTCTGCCACTTGGGACGGAATCGTATCGGGAAAAGAGTAGCATTGTCAGACACAGCTCTGGCAGGAAGATGCGTATCTTCACTCTCTGATTTGTTACCCTTGCAGGAAAACAACAATCCACATAAAATAAGCACTAACAAAATTCGTGTGTGTCGAACAAACATCTGGTCCTATCCTTGGGCTTATGGCTGATTATGATACTCTTAAGTTCGGTTTACAGACCGTTTATTCCAATCCCATAAACTACCGATAAGCGAAGTATCTCACTTAATGACACTATGCAATATTGAACTTATGAGGCAACCAAAATCTTGACATATTATTATATGACTGTGGAAATATATCAACCGCTGCCACTAATCTTTAGTCTTCCAACAACATAGAAACTGCCAGGGCGACCGGTATTCTTCCCTCAGCCACCTGTTTGCGCAATTCCGGAAGATGTTGCTTGGTATGAGAAGATTGGAAAAACCTACTCAGCACCGCTTCGGATATGAGGTCTTCAAACCACGCTGCGGTTTGCGACAAGCGCCGTTGCTCAAAAACTCCGGATTCACCTGTTTTGGCACAGAATTCCATGATTGTGTGCCAGATCATATCGATGCCATCACCGGTTCTTGCAGAGCAAATCTGAGCTTTGGTTTGCCATCCCCTGGTGGCATTGCGAATATAGTGCAAGGCATTGTTATATTCTCTTTCTGCTACTTTTGCCCGGGGCAAATTATCGCCATCTGCTTTGTTTACCACAATCATATCCGCCAGCTCCATAATCCCTTTTTTGATGCCCTGAAGTTCGTCTCCCGCCCCGGTGATCTGCATCAAGAGAAAGAAATCAACCATGGAACGAACCGTGATCTCGCTCTGTCCCACCCCCACAGTTTCGATGAGGATCACGTCGAAACCGGCAGCTTCACAAATCACAATGCTTTCTCTGGTTTTACGGGCCACACCGCCCAAGACTCCTGATGAAGGAGAAGGACGGATAAAGCTTTGAGGATGGCGAGAGAGCTCTTCCATGCGGGTTTTATCCCCCAGAATACTCCCTCGTGACAGACTGGATGAGGGATCAATTGCCAATACCGCCACCTTTTTTCCCTGAGCGATGAGGTGCATGCCAAAGCGTTCTATAAAACTGCTCTTCCCCACTCCCGGAACTCCCGTGATACCGATGCGTATCGAATTTCCCGAGACGGGCAGGAGCCTTTTCAAAAGCTCCTGCGCCGGTTCGAAATGTTTGGGAGAATTACTTTCAACCAGAGTGATCGCGCGGGAGAGGATGGTACGGTTGTCGGATTTTACACCGGCCTCCAGTGCATCCAGATCCCATATTTTGCGTGCATGCGCTTTCCGGGGTTGAGCAGTAGATTCTTTCTTGAATACTACGGAGCTGGCAAAAGCCTTACCGGCTCCATCAGGTGTCCATTCCGGTTTACGTTTATCCATTTATTTCCAGTAGCTTTTCCATCATCCTTGTGGCTGCGCTGGGCAGATGAGTACCGGGGCCAAATATCGCCGCTGCACCATGCTGATATAGATAATCATAATCCGCTTGCGGGATCACTCCGCCCACGATCACCATGATATCTTCCCGATCCAGTTTCTTGAGTTCTTCCATCAACTGCGGCAACAGAGTCTTGTGTCCCGCGGCCAAAGAGCTCATGCCGATGATGTGCACATCGTTTTCCACGGCCTGACGTGCGGTTTCTTCCGGTGTTTGAAACAGAGGTCCCATATCCACGTCAAAACCCATGTCCGCGTATGCCGTTGCCACCACTTTCGCTCCGCGGTCGTGTCCATCCTGACCCATCTTGGCGATCAGGATGCGCGGTCTGCGTCCTTCCTGCTCGGCAAATTGATCGGTGAGGGCTCTTACTTTTTCGATGTCGTCCATGTTTGCATACTCGCTGCTATATACGTTGCTGATCAGTTTAATCTGGGCTTGATGCCGGCCAAAGACCTTTTCCATGGCGTCTGAGATTTCGCCCAAAGATGCTCTGGCCCGAGCTGCGTCGATTGCCAGTTCCAAAAGGTTCTGATCCTTATCCCCGGCAGCTTTGGTGATGGCTGCCAGACACTGTTGAACTTTATGCTCGTCGCGGCTTTTGCGTAGCAGTTCCAGACGTGCCAATTGAGCACTGCGTACCGCTGAATTATCCACTTCCAGAGTCTCGATGGGATCTTCTTTATCCAAACGGTATTTGTTAACTCCCACGATAGTATCCGCGTTGCTGTCGATCTTTGCCTGCCGGCGTGCGGAAGCTTCTTCGATGCGCATCTTGGGCAATCCGGTATGAATGGCTTTTGCCATCCCGCCCAGGCTTTCCACTTCCATGATGTGATCCCAGGCTCTGTGCATCAAATCATTTGTGAGGGATTCCACATAGTAGGATCCAGCCCAGGGATCGATCACTTTGCATACACCGGTCTCATTTTGAAGATAGAGCTGAGTATTGCGAGCGATCCGCGCAGAGAAATCCGTGGGTAAAGCGATGGCTTCATCCAGTGAATTGGTATGCAAGCTCTGAGTGTGTCCCATCGTTGCGGCCAGTGCTTCCACACAAGTGCGAGCCACATTGTTGAAAGGATCCTGCTCCGTAAGGCTCCACCCGGATGTCTGAGAATGAGTTCTGAGGGCCATGGACTTGGGATTTTGGGGATTGAATCCTTTGATAATTTTGGCCCAAAGCATGCGAGCGCTGCGTAATTTGGCAATCTCCATGAAGTAATTCATGCCCTCTGCCCAGAAAAAGGAAAGGCGTGGCGCGAATACATCGATATCGATTCCTGCGGCAATCCCCGTGCGGGCATATTCCAAGCCATCGGCCAGAGTATAGGCCATTTCCAGATCTGCCGTAGCTCCGGCTTCGTGCATGTGATAGCCGGAAATGCTGATGCTGTTGAACTTTGGCATATGGCGGGACGTATAGCCAAAGATATCGGCAATGATGCGCATGGAGGCTTCCGGGGGATAGATGTAGGTATTGCGCACCATGTATTCCTTCAGGATGTCATTCTGGATGGTGCCGTTCAGCTGCTCCGGTTTCACTCCCTGCTCTTCGGCTGCAACGATGTAAAATGCCATTATCGGAATCACTGCACCGTTCATCGTCATCGACACACTCATCTGATCCAGCGGGATCTTATCGAAAAGAATCTTCATGTCCAAAATGCTGTCTACTGCCACACCGGCTTTACCCACATCACCTATTACTCTGGGATGATCGGAATCATAGCCTCTGTGAGTAGCCAGGTCAAAGGCAATCGACAGCCCTTTTTGACCCATCGCCAAATTACGGCGGTAAAATGCGTTTGACTCTTCCGCAGTGGAAAACCCGGCATATTGCCGAATGGTCCAGGGACGCTGCACATACATGCTGGGATACGGGCCTCGCAGATAAGGTGCAATGCCGCTGAGATAGTCCAGATGCTCTACCTTTTCCAAGTCAATTGCTCTATACAAGGGCTTCACGGCTATTTGCTCGTTGGTGTGCCATGCTGTATTCAATTCCAGATTGGAACTATCTTTTGTAGCGGTATTTTTGAAATCTGGTGTTAAGCTTATAAAATCAGGTTTCATTGTATCACCTCCAGTTTGCGTGCCAGGTCTTTCAGCGTATCGTAAGCATTTGCACGGATGTGAATAAACACATCTATTCCCAGTGCTTTATACTCCTCCACTTTATCAGCCGGATAGCCGGCCAAAATCAGGATTGAAGGATTCAGATCCTTACACAGGGGTGCCACGATTTCTTCGTATTTGGCATCAGTGGAACAGATGCAAAAGGCATCGGCTCCGCTATCTTTGGCTGCCATTATGGCTTCCTGAACGGTGTTGAAGGCCATATCACCCATCACTTGGTACCCTGCCATCTGGAAGAACCCGCTGCTAAAATCCGCACGAGCCTTATACTCTGCCACAGTACCGATGTTCAAGAACATGATCTTGGGCGCATTTTGAGATATCTGCGCCCTAAGCTCTTCCACTTGTTTCACAGCTCGTAAACGCGGCAGAGGCCCCTTTTCCAGCCACACCGGCTTACTCATTATATCCACAGTAGGAACCGGGATTTCCGTCAGAGCTTCATCGGTGGGATTGGCAAACATATTCACGCCCACAAACACATCGCGGCGTTTGTGAACAGCGTCTATGCGGGCATGCGCAGTAGTGTCGATCAGCTCATGAATTTTGCCGGCTCGCAGAGAGCGGATCATCCCGCCTTCTTTCTCGACCTCCTGCATCTTTGCCCAAGAGCTTTGGGCCATTTGCGCCGTGAGGCTTTCGATATAATAGCAACCTCCTGCAGGATCAATCACCTTGGTGAAGTGCGATTCTTCGGCCAATATCAGCTGTTGATTGCGCGCTATCCGACGCGCGAAAGCGTTGTCTTCCTTTACTAAAGAGTCAAAGGGATCTGTTTCCAGACTGTCCACGCCGCCGATTACTCCGGAAAAAGTCTCCGTAGTAGTGCGCAGCATGTTTACATACAGATCATAAGTAGATTTATTGAAAGTGGCGGTTTTGCCATGAATCCAGATCTTTTGAGAATCCTCGCTACCGCCAAAGGCCTTAATCATCTCTGCCCAGAGCAGCCTGAAAGCTCTTATCTTGGCTATCTCCATAAAGAAATTGGAACCGAGAGACAGCTTTACCGCCATCAGCGGAGCGATGGTATCAATATCCATTCCGGATAGCTGTAAGCCCTGAATATAGCCAATTGCGGTACTCAGCACAAAGGCCAATTCCTGAGTAGATGAAGCTCCGGCACCTTCATACACGGTACCGTCGATAATAAATGCACGCATCTTCGGAGCGCGGCTTGCTCGTTGGATCACTACATCCATGATCTTGTTCCACACCTCTTCCAGGGGCATGTCAAAGTATCCTTTCCGAGCAAATTCTCCGGTTACATCGTAGCCAATGAAGCCTTCCAGATCTCTCACATTCAGCTTTTGCTCTTCCATGTACTCCAAAAGCAATGCAAATATATCTTCATCCTGGCTGTCCACTTGTATGAAGAGCGGAGCTGCCTTCAGATCGATGCCTTCCAAAGCCACACGAAGGTCTTTTACACTTCTCAGTTCGATCCCCGTGGGACAATCTGCGTGTTTTAGCTTTAGATTCACCATCGCCAGTCCACGCATCAGTTCATCTTTCAGAATGGCATTCAGCACTTTCAGATCGGGATTCGTCTGAGCCTGAGCTACTTTCCAGCCTTCAGCGATATATTTCCGGGGATCGTTGCCTCTTACATATGGGACTTGCCCCGGTTCACTTTTGATAAAATTCAAATCCTCGATGTCTTCCCGGCGATAGATTGGTTCCAGCGTAATGCCCTCATATGTGCGGGTTTTCAAGGCTTTGTCATAGTCTACGCCTTTCAGGGAATCCACCACTGTTTTCTTCCACTCATCCCATTGTGGTGGCGGAAAGTCCTTGAGTAAGTTCACTTTAGTTTCCACTTAGCAGAACTCCTTATATTATTCTTTGATTAATGCTTGTACGGGTTTCATGCCCTGCGCCGAACCACTTTCTATTGCCGATAGGATTGCTCCTCCTCCGGTGAAGAAATAGTATAGCGGATTATTCTGAGCTTTGGCAAAGATGCCGGGCAGATATGTGCCAAAATCCTGGATCGTATCCCCACCGCCAAACAGCTTTTGCGCCAAAGGGTTCTCATCGATCAACCGATACATCGCCATGCTGCCTTCCGGAAACAAAGCGGTGAAGCCCATCACTGCGTTCACAAATATGGTTCCCGCAGCTTTGAAGATCTTGCAGATTGCTTCCTGCTCAAATGACTCTGGCGCAGCGTCCAGTATGTAGCCGATTGGATCACTCTGATCCCACTGCCTCAGTTCCTCGATGTGATACACATCCCAATTGTCTTCCTTACGCTCTTCGATGCTATCGCAAAGCACCACATAAGGCAACTCCACTATCTTCGCGGCGTCATCACCACTGTCTTGGATAAATTTGCGCGCTGCTGCCACATCCTCTTCACTGAGGCCGGATACATTCAATCCATATTTTGCTGCCAGATAGGCGTTGTAAATCACTCCGCCCAGGATGAGGTGATCTGCATTGCGGATCAGAGAAGAAAGCGGTCCTATCTTGGTATCGAACTTGCTCCCCGCCACCACCGCCACCAAAGGGCGCTTCGGTGCAAAAACTTTATCCAGATTCCCGATCTCTTTTTGCATCAAAAGCCCCGCATAGGAGGGTAGGTAATTGCAGATATGATACGTGCTGGCATGTGCCTGCCAACTGCCGAAAGCATCGTTTATATATGCGTCCGCATAGCTCGCCAGCTCTTTGGCAAAGACATCTGCGCTATCGTCTTTGGCTTCCTCTCCCTTAAACCAACGGGTATTGGGCAGATACACAAAGTCACAATCACCGCTTCTCATTTTTTTGACGGCATCGCCCAGCAGACTGAGGTCGCTGATGCCAAAAGCATCTCCGGCCCGCATTGAAGGGATCTCAGCCTTTAGCTGCAGCTTGTTGCAGAGATATTCCACAATCGGCTCCACGCTTTCCAGCTCCGAAATAGTGATCTTTTTCGTCTGTTTGTCGTAGGGGCGGCCCACATGACTCATCAAGATCGGCATTGCGCCTTTTTTAAAGATGTGAAGTAAAGTTGGGATGGTGGCATCGATCCTCATGGGATCTTTTATTTTCCCTTTTTTAACCACATTATGATCCATCCGGACAAGCACTACTTTGCCCTTCAGATCGGCGTCCAACATAGCAGGAATGTAGCTCATTTTTATACTCCGTTTCGTTTATTTATGCGCTTCAATATGGAGATTTCATTGTTTAAGCTATTGTCTTTACGTCAAGAACTTTTTGCCGCCATCCTTCTGTGGGTCCGCCCGGATTAAATTACGAGATGAGTTCTGTAACGGTATTACATAATCCCCAGGTAAGGAATCATTCAATACCTGGCAAAGGTACTATTCCCAACTGATGTAAAAATCCTCCTGGGGACTGAAGTCGTAGAACTCCCAATAATAGACATCGCCCCCGTCCTCCGGTTGATATTGCGGTTCAGGAAAAGGATAATGCAAGATGCGTGTACCCCGGGGTAAAATGACCTTATACTCCCCGTAAGGTAGTGCGCGCTTCCACTCATTAGCGGTCAGCAGTATGTATTTCGCCTTTTGGGCAGTCAATTTCTGTTGATAGCGGATTTGGATGGCCTGACTAGTCTGAGGAGGCATCCTAAGGTAAAAGCCAATGCCGTCGTCGTTTTGATTCGCGAGGACGCTTTCCCCGCTGTCCGGATCAAGCACATCGGCATGATAAAAAGGCAGTTGCAGTGAATCTGCGATGATGGGAAAATAGATGTATTGATTTACCTCATTCGAACTGAGATTGGAAAACATAAAGAGACCGTCAAAGCTTAAAAGTGAATCACTCAGGCAAAATGTGAGTTGCTCGGTCTCAAAGCTTGCAACAGGGGTTTCTCCGCTTAACAGAATGGGCTGGATAAGCAGGCACACTATCGCGGGGATGAGCTGCATAAGTTTCTGTATTGGCATGGGTATCCCTATCAGAACCAATCGTGAGTGCAGACTTTTCCTTGGCCGCAGGCCATAAAAGCGCTTTCCCGTCATCAAGGCTAGCTGTATACTATCTTATAACAGGATGAATTTCTTAGTAGCCAAGATACGCTTGCCCTGCATCAGGCGCAAGAAATAAATGCCGGAGCTGAGCCCTTGAGTGTCGTAATTAAAGGCTTCGCGGTAATCCACGCTGCGGATAAAACGGCCTTTGATGTCATAGAGATTCAAGTCAGCTTTGCTATCGATCGCTTTGCCATATTCCACCAGCATTGTGTTTCCGGGTCGCAAGACCGATGGTTTCAGCATCAAGGCAGCGCCGGCTTCCGGAATTAGCGGATCGTCTAAAGAGCTGTAATCTATGGTGGCACTCAGTTCCAAAACTTGATTTGGTTCCAGGAAGAATCTGTCCCAAAACAGCGCATCTCCCGAAGCATCAGGCGCCTTTACGCTCAAGAGAGTGTTTCTGGCTCCCAGTTCTATGGTAGCATTACCTCCCGCATCGGTGAGACAGCGAAGATTATTGTCGTCCATATAGAAGATTTTGGCACCTTCCACCGGCTCCGACTGATTGTTTTCGATGTGAACATGAACCGTCGCGAGGCTGATGTAGCTGCTGTAGTCTTGAATGTATTCAGGATTGTCACTCTTGGCCCATGTCTTCACTGTGTAGGATTCCCATCCGCTATAACGAAAATCATAGTATTGATAGATTGATTGACCCCCTGTGAGCGGTGCTACATCGCAATCATAACTGTTTCCCCATCGCACTTCCTCGAGTTCATTGGGATAGGGAATGTCGAATGATAGGTGTCCGGATTCTTGGCTTACATTCAAATCTGGCATCGAAGTACTGAGATTTACATCCACGGGATAATTATGAATGTCATCCTCCAATATCGTGTAGGAGCCTGTATTGGTGCCATCACTGACTGTAATGGTTACGCCAGCATAATTGGCACAATGATAACCCAATTGCATAATCAAATCCTCATTGGCATCGAAGAAAATCTGCTGAACCCGTATTGATGGAAGCGGATTAGCCATGAGGGCTGTCGAAACCAAAAAAATGACTATTAAAAGATACTTGGTCATGATAAGCTCCTATGAAACGTTTTTTGTAATCCAGCATACCAAGATGCAATATTTGTTCCGTTTCCCGAATCAATATGTGTCAACTCCAGGTAATCGAATATAGCATCGCAACGCGGCTGAACCATCATTTGCCATAGTCATCTGCCCGGAACTGCCATGAGGCGGATCATTTCTCGATTACAGCCAGCCCGGTCTTGCCATCCATTTTGATCAGCAGGGGATCGTCAAATTCCAGATGCACAAAGAATTCACCGCGCTCTTTGCTTTGTTGTGCCTTCAACCAATCGATATCCACAAAATCCGTGGCAGAAAGATAAGGGATGTTGAAATAGCCCACATTCATCGCCACTAGATTGTGAAAGAAATGGGTTCCCTGACTGGCCTCCACCATAAAGTCTTTTAGCCCTGTTTCGAGGATCACTTTAGCTCTGTTGATCTGCGGCCACCGTACCGGAATACCTAGGAACCTGTCGCGCGAGCCCCATCTGCCGGGGCCAATGAGGATATAGTGTTTTCCTGCCTGTGCCATTTGATCGTTGAACCGCTCTATTTCGCTCTGCATTTCCAGTGTGCGGGTTTTGTCAAAACGCTGGGGATCCAGATATATCACATCCTTCAAGTCCCGGATCACTCCATTGCCCATACCATTTTCGGTGTACATCAGCAAATTGGACTTATTCAGCTTTCCGGCGTCGATGTGGTACGCTTCCGCACTCACAGACAGTGGTCTGATCTGCAGGATGTAAAAGGTGGGTTTCCCGGCGTTACTCTTGGCAGAATCCAGATTTACGGCAAACTCGATCTCTACGGGAATACCCAGGGCAATTTCGCCGATCTCCAAAAGTTCATCCACGATCTTTGCCAAGGGGAAGCAATCATATTTCAAAATGCCGGCAAAGGTGAGTACCGTCAAGCCCTTGTCATGCAAATTGTCAGAAAGCCGATAGTTCTCATAATCCCATACTGATGTCAGAAAACGCAGTGAACCGTGTTTTTCTGCCTCCTTCAATTTCAGATGGGCCAGAGTTATCTCATCACCCTGAGTGAGATCAAAGTCTACCTTACCGAGGTCCAGCGCATAGAATTCTTTCTGAGAATTTCGCATCATATCTTCAGGTGGCAGGATGTCGATGGCCGGATATTTGGGGCAGAAACGATAGTTCTGTTTGCCCTCCACTACGGCCTTTCCAAGGCCCAACACTATGTTTGCCATGCCATCAGCGTGTTCCATGTATGAGGTAGGATAAAAGTTATAGGATTGTGCCACACCGGAGATGTGGGGATAGTAATATTTCTCAGCTTGCAAACTGCCAACCGTTTCTTGTATGATAACGGCCATTTTCTCCTCTTCCGCTTTGTAGTCCATGGCATCCAGGAAATTCCGGGCGTCGCACAGGAAAACCGAGGCAAAGACCAGCTTGATGGCATCTGTCAATTGCCGCAGACGATGGCTGATATCCGGATGATTGTTTGGCAGCATATAGGTGCGGTATACTCCTGCCAGCGGTTGAGCTTGCGAATCCTCCAACAAGCTGGAGGAGCGTACTGCGATAGGGTAATCTATGTGTTCTAAATAGATCTGCAGGCGTTTTACCAATATCTTTGAAAGCTCGCCCTCCATGAAGACAGCATCGATCTCCTCGTCACTTTTGCCCTGAATCTGCTCCATGATCTTGTTGTGCTCTATGAACAGATCGAACTCATTGGTGCCGATGATTGCCGTAGAAGGCAGAGATATGGCAGTGTTTTCAAATTTACTCTCATAATCCATGGTGCACAATAGCGCGTTCAAAAACGCCAGACCACGCCCCTTACCACCCAGGGAACCTTCGGTGAGCCTGATGATCTGGTTCATTTCCGAGAGAGATACTGCATCAAAATTGATAATCTTACCGCGGTTTTTTTCGATGCGGACGCTACGGAAAACCTGATAGATAAACTGCCTCAGTTCGTCACGAGAAGCAAAATCTTCGATCTTGATGGGGCGGATCTTTTTGGCGATCTGAATCTCGCCATGAGCAATCAGCCAATTCGAGAAATGATTGAAACGACTGTGAAACTCTAGGGATTCCACCGGTATCTTCAGGATCTTGTCCTCAAATTCAGCGATGTTTGCCGCTTCATCGAGGATATCACCTTCGGGATTGCGAAAGATGAAATTGCCAAAACCAAGGTTGTATACCATGTATTCGCGCAAATCCATGAATAGATGTTTGGAGTTTTTATTCAGATAGTGCACACCCAATTCATGCGCCATGGCACGGTTCTCAGTTTCGGATGATTGCAGTATCATCGGGAGATCGCGGCTTTTTTCCATTATCTGACGGATCAGTTTGAATCCCGCGTGCGCGTCCAGCTCGCCATTTACCTTGTAGCGCACGTCCGATATCACGCAGAGCATATATTCCCTATATTTTTCATAGAGCCGGGCAGCGTCTTCAAAATTGTGCGCGATCAAGACCTTGGGACGTACTCGCATACGGAAATGCTTGTTGATGTCACTCACCTCTTCTTCGATCAGTTTTTGCGTCTGTTTCATGATCACGGAATAGAGCGAGGGCAAAAACAGTGAGTAATAGTGCACCGAATCCTCCACCAGAAGGATCACGCGGACCAGGCCATGCGCCGTGTCGTACTCTACATTCAAGCTGTCTTCCACGCTCTTTACCATAGCCAGAAACAGTTTGGTATCGCCATTCCACAGAAAGACATCATCGATGTAGCGGCGTTCTTCTACGTGGTTTTCCCAGATCAGGTAATCCGATGCTACATTCAATAGCAGCAGCACCATCAGATCGGGATTCTGTTCCTTTATCCGCCGCGCCAGTTCGAAGGGGCCGATCTCGCCGATGCGCATCATAGTGATCACCAAGTCGTAGGAGTGTGTCTTCAGCTTTTGCAGAGCTTCTTCCCCGGTTGGCACTGAGGTAATGCGAGGAGCAGTGGAGAGGTTCAATGCTCTGTATTCACCAAAAATTTGTTCCGAGAGCCTGCCATCCTGCTCAAAGATGAATGCATCGTAGAAAGTCGATACCAGCAGAATATCCCGTACTCGTTTGTGCATCAACTGATGGAAGATGTCTTCTCCGAATTTAAACTTGTTATAATAGTAGTTCAGTTCTTCCATTTTCATAGGCCATACCTCATTTTGAGCGCAATTTTCCCTTTTGTGTAAACTCTGAGAAAGTCGGCCGATGCTGTCAATATAAATCGTGTTTTGATAGGATCCGGGATAGCATGGGCAGAAAAAAAGGGGCGATAGATAAGCCCCTTAAACTGAGTCCAATCCTATTATTCGCCGCAATTGCCGGATCTTGGCGGCTGCCAGAGGGCGAGCTTTTTCGCTGCCTTCTTTGAGTATTTGATGGATATAGTCCCGGTTTGCCATCAGCTCTTCATAACGCTTTCTAAATGGACTCAGGGCTTCGTTCATACGCTCAAAAAGTTCCTGTTTGGCATGTCCCCAGCCCATACCACCGGCCAGATAGCGCTGCCGTAAGGATTCGATCTGAGCCTCGTCTGCGAAACACTTGTATAACGCGAAAACGCTGCAGTTATCCGGATCTTTGGGCTCTTCCACACTTTGGGAATTGGTTACGATCTTCATAACCAACTTGCGCAGCTGTTTCTCCGGGGCAAAGAGTGGGATGATATTGCCATAGCTTTTACTCATTTTGCGTCCGTCCAGGCCTAGCACAGTTTTGGCTGTTTCATGTGCCAGAGCTTGAGGCAGCTTGATGGCATCGCTAGAGTAGATAAAGTTGAAACTCTGAGCGATATCCACCGCCATCTCCACATGCTGAAACTGATCGTTGCCCACCGGTACGAAATCGGTATCAAAAAGCAAAATGTCCGCCGCCATCAATACCGGATAGGTAAACAGCCCCATATTCACACCATCGTCGGGATCCTTGCCCGCTTCGCCATTGGCCTGAACCAGTGCCTTGTAAGCATGTGCGCGGTTCATCAAGCCTTTGGGCGTAAAAGCCAGTAGAATGGTGAGCAATTCAAAGGTCTCCGGAATCGCACTCTGGCGATAGAATAGTGTCTTATCCGGATCCAGACCACAAGCCAGCCAGGCTGCGGCTATCTCAATGGTCATCTCGCGAATCGACTGCGGATCTTTAGTGCTGTTCAGGGCATGATAATCTGCTATAAAGTAACGCGCTTCGCAGGTCTTGCTCAGCTCCAGAGCGGGCTTGATCGCGCCCAAATAGTTACCGATATGAGGTATTCCGGTTGGTTTTATGCCGGTCAAAGCTATCTTTGTCATCTATACATAGTCCTTATTCTTGGGTTCAATCTGTAATGGCGGCACACCACAGCTCGTCGGTGAGAGCGTCCACCACTTCCACTTCCACCAACAACGGGCTGTCTTGGGGAAGCCCATCCACATAGGCCAGACCGTCAATCTCCGGGGCTTGAAACCATATACGGCCATACCAGGCTTGCAGTTCTTCATCAAAACCTTCCACCAGCATTTGCTGACGCGTGCCCACAAAGCTTTGCATCTTTGCTTCTTTAGCTTTGGCCAGCTTGATTGCATATTCAGTTTCCAGTTCCTGGTTTTTTGCCCAGTCAAAATCGGCGGGGGATTCATATGGTTTGTCAAACTCTTCCGGCGAATATGCGAAGACCCCGACTTGCAGGATATCCACTTCTTTCAGAAATTTGTCGATCAGTGCGCGTTCTTGCTGTGTTTCAGAAGGATAATTTACCATGATGGTAGTTCTGAATACTGCTTTGGGCACTTCCTTCTTGATATGGCAAAAGAGTTCTTTTAGCTCCTGATATCCCTTCTTACGGTTCATCAGCTTGATGATGCGATCGCAACTGTGCTGGATGGGGATCTCGAAATAGGCTAAGAGCTTGGGGTATTTCTTCCAGAGCTCGGTCCACTCCGGTTCAAAGTGGTCGGGATGCATATACATGATCCTGATCCAGTCATAGCCGGGGATTTCGTGTAATGCCGCAATCAGCTGGGGCAGTGCCTTCTCGCCGTAGATATCCGTTCCATACAGGCAGCTATCCTGTGCTATCAGGACCAATTCTCTACCCCTGTAGCTTTGAGCTTTAGCCTCTGCAACCAAGGCTTCGATGGGTTCCGATACCAGCTTGCCGCGAATGTAGGGGATCATGCAATAGGAACAGAAATTCTGGCAGCCATCGGCTATCCGCAGATACACATGCTGCCCGCTCTGCAAGGGCAGTCGATCGTTCAAATCAAGCTTTTTGGCCGCTATGTTTTTGGGCAATACATAGCGCAAAATGTATTTCTCGAAAGCGGCAAAATCCTTCAGAGGTATCCATTTGTTCACTTCAGGAAAAAGCTGTTGAAACTCTTTTAACCCTCGGTTCATCACGCATCCGCTTACCACCAGCTTGCTTTTCTTGCGGTTGCGGATTTCATCGATCTGGCTCAAAACATTGTCCAGTTCTTCAAATGATGCCACGAGGAAGGCGCAGCTGTTCACCAGAATCAGATCCGCGTCTTCCACATAGGCCGTTTCCCGAAAGCCGTATGTGTTGAGAATGGCAGCGAAACGTTCGCTATCCACCAGATTCTTTGCACAACCCAGGCTTTCGATATAGTACTTCATTATTTCAAGAGATGAATAAAGAGTCCACTGCGTAGTTTGGGCTCGAACCACGTAGATTTTGGAGGCATTATCTGACCCGCGTCGGCTATACCGATCAGCTCGTCCATCGAAGTGGGATACATGGCAAAAGCCACCTTTTCCCGGCCACTGTCCACGCGTTTCACCAGTTCACCCAAGCCGCGGATTCCGCCCACAAAGTCGATACGCTTGTCTGTGCGAGGGTCATTGATACCCAATATGGGGTGCAAAAGGTTTTTCTGCAAAATCGATACATCCAGGTTTTCTACCACATCTGCCTCATTCCAGCTACCCGGCTTGGGGCTGATAAAGTACCATTTACCATCAATATACATGCTTACCTGATGCAATTGACTTGGATGGAAATCGGCTTTATCCGGTACCGCTGTTACTATCCAACTCTCTTTTACCCTGGCAAAGAATTCCTCGCTGCTATTGCCATTGAGGTCTTTCACTACGCGATTGTAATCAAAAATCTTCAGTTGATTATCAGGAAAGATCACCGTCATAAAATAGTTGAATTCCTCTTCCCCATTGTAATTCGGATTCTGTTCGCGACGCACCAGGCCCACCTTGGCAGCGCTGGCGGTGCGGTGATGTCCATCTGCCACATACAGATAGGGAAGTCTGGAAAAGCCATCTTGAATGGCTTTGATATCCTCGGGATCATCCATTAACCACAGAGTGTGACCAATACCGTCGTCCGATACAAAATCATATTCAGGCTTTTTACTGCGGCTTACTTTGCTTACCACGCGGTCGATCTCGTCCTGATGGGGATAAGTGAAAAACACCGGGGAAGGGTGCGCGTCGCAGGTATCCACATGCTTGATGCGATCCGCTTCTTTCTCGGCGCGGGTCAGCTCATGTTTCTTGATGGTGCCGTCCATGTATTCATCTACCGCACTGAGACCTACCAGGCCAAATTGGGCGCGGCCGTCCATGGTCTGACGATAGATATAAAACATCGGTTTGTCATCCTGTATCATGTGTCCATCACTGATGTATTTATATAAGTTTTCTTTCGCTTTCGCGTATACTTTGGGATCATAAAGATCGGTGCCTTCAGGAAGGTCCACCTCCGGTTTTTCCACATGAATGAAGCTGAGCGGGTGTTTCTTCACTTCCGCACGCGCTTCATCAGAATCCATTACGTCGTAAGGGAGAGACGCTATAGCCTGTGCTTTATCCGGAACCGGACGTACAGCTTTGAAAGGTTTGAAGGTTGCCATGTTTTTTACCTCGTTATTTTATTATGTGTTTATTTACCATAGAGTGGGCTGCAGGACCTAACCAGCCCTAATTTGCAGAGAAATATGTCTTTAACACAGCGATGAGATCAAGGTGATCCTTCACTCCGGCTGTCTCACGCACCGAGTGCATCGCCCACATGGGATTGCCGATGTCCACGCTGTTCAGCCCCAGATTCGCTGCTACAATGGGGCCTACTGTGCTGCCACAGGGCATGTCGCTGCGAACCAGAAACTCCTGATGCTTTACTTTGGCTTTGCCACATAAATCTATGAAACGCAGGCTGCTGTCCGCAGTGGAGGCATAGCTTAGGTTGGCGTTGCGCTTGATTACCGGACCCCGGTTCATCTTGGGGCTGTAATCCGCGTCGTATTTCTCGGCATAGGCAGGATGATAGGCATGCGCCATATCTGCGGAGATCATGAATGAATTTCGCAGTGCGCGGTAAAAATCCTCACGAGAATCACCCCGACACAGAGCGATCCGTTCCAAAACCTCACCTAGCAGCGATGAAAACGCACCCTGAGGGCTCCGACTGCCAATCTCTTCGTGGTCGTAAAACACTCCCACAGAGGTATGAGCCGGTTTGCCGGAATCGATCAGACCTTGTAGAATAGCGTGGGTCATAGCCAGATTGTCCAGCCTGCCACTAACGATCATTTCACCTTCCATTCCAATCAAGCTGGGCTTTTGGTAATCATAGAGATAGAGATCCATCTCCTGCACATCCGCTTCTTTCACTTTCAAATGCTTTGCCACCAAGCTTTTCAAAGGATCTCCTTCGTGCTTCTCCACACTCAATATAGCCTGGAGATGGGTTTGCTTGTTGTATTCAAAGCCACTATTTAGCTCGCGATTCATATGGATGGCGGCGTTTGGGATAATCGCCACAGGCTGTTTCAAATCGATCACATGGCTCTCATAAGCCTTTTTATTACGGATAATTACGCGTCCGGATATACCAAGCTCTCTGTCTATCCAAGTGCGTACTATCGGTCCACCATACACTTCCACACCTATACGGCATAGCTCGTGATCAAGTTTCTGGCTTGCAGGCTTCAGCTTCAACGCCGGGCTGTCGATGTGGCTGGAAGCCAAATAGAACCCACTCTCGGCGAGCTTTTTTGAACCCACGATAAAGGCGATGATCGCTGTATCCATACGGCGAATGTAATACCTTCCGCCTTTCTTTAGCTTGAAACTATCTGCTTCTTGCAACTCTTCAAATCCGGCAGCATCCAGTCGCCGGGATATCTCTCTGCTGGCAGGAAACCGTGAATTGCCCCCGGCCAGGAAATCAAGTAAGTCTTTGATGCGTTTATCCATTTGATACTCCATTATAATACCATTTGAACATGGAATTTTATAGCTCATAAAATGTCAAGAAGGATAAGCGTCATACCCGCTGTCAAGCATGGATCAGAGTTATTCCCGGCTTGTCTTATCCCTCGTCTGAGGGTAGTGTTCACCCAAACATGCGGACAGCGGGGTGAGCCGGCTTATCCTCACAAAAGGCAACGAAAGAGCATATGGCTATAGTGACAATCCGTGTTTGCTAGCATTGTTGTGCTGAGTTTCTTGCCACATATCGATCCAAAAGAAGGATGCCATATCGATCAGTGACTTGCCGGCAATCCTCTTATAAAGGAATGGATCCTGCTCCCCTCCGGCAAAATACACCGCCCGAACCAACTCTGAACAATACATCTTCTGCGTGTTATCAAGATCAAAATCGTGATCAAAGCCGACTTTTTGCCTTAGCAGCTTCAAGCTTTCCTCTTTCATGACATCCCGCTTGACCTCAAACAGAGGCTTAATGTGTTTTACATCATAGTCTTTGGCATGAAAGACAAAGCTCTTAAAAGGCTCCATGCGGATTCCTTCCGTATCTGAGATCTGGCCGGATATACTATGCAAAACCTGCCAGCTACCATCCACATTAAATAAGATACCACAATGAGACATACCCCCACCATTGGGGAATGCCTTCACTATCATGGTGGAGATAAAAGAGTTGCCACGCCTCAATAGAATGTCACCTTCCTCAAAGAGAAGGCTGTCCACAGGGCAGACCTGCTTTTGCGGTTCAGAGAAAGAAGAAGCTCCTCCCAAAAGGGAAGAGCTCACGATTAAAAATGAAATAATTAAGCCACTAAGGGCACCTAATATCCTATTTTTGAACGTCATCCTTCACAAAGTGGACCTTCCAGGCTCCTTCAACTTTCTTCATCTGAAGCTCATGATCTTCTTTGGCCTCGGGTTTGTCTGTATTCCATTGTCGGTATTTCACTACAGCGCTGTCCCCTTCTACTACAGTTTCCACGATTTCATATTTTGTCTTTTTCATGTCCGCAATTTGTTCTTCATCGGCACTCTGAGCAAAGCCTTCGATAAGAGTGAGCAATTGCTGACCTTCTTCGGTAGAAAGTTTTTTTGCAGCTTCAAAATCTTGATTTTCCAAGGCCTTGAAGAATGATTTTGCCGTGCTTTCAACTTTGTTCCCACAAGCAGTAAGACCGAGTAGTGCTACGATAATCAGTAGCAGAATGCTGATCTTTTTCATAATAACTCCTTTATTAAGTATAATGAACTTAATATCAGCAAATCAATTTGATGTCAATGCTTTTCTGGCTTCCGGGAAGCTCGGGAAGGCTTTTTTGTGGAACTAAATCCACTATCTTTCTGCGAACGGGGAGATTTGTATGCCGTATCCCTGTTCCTGCCAAAAGCCTTTGAGGGCATTGAGGATCGAGCTTTTGTGCCCTTGCCTTCATATCTGCTCTTGCCTTTTTGCGGAGCCACGGAAGCTTGCACCTTGCGATCTTTGTAAGCTACATTCGCAATAGCTTTCAGCATTTCCTGTTCATAGCGCGAATCAAGATCCACCAGACAGTAATCTCCAAAAATGTCGATCCTCCCAATCTCGATGCCTCTGCCCACGCGCAGACTGTTGATGTATTTCATCAGATCGCGTTTTGTGAGTCCGGCATCGTGACCGATACTGAGGCGGAAAGTACTAAAGACAAAGCTGCTCTTGTCCTTCTTCTCTTTTTTGCTTTCATTCTGCTGCAGATTGTCCAGATCCGGAATGTCTTTATAATAGTTCAAGAATCGGTTAAATTCTACCGCTACAAAGCGTTTAATCAGATCCTCACGCGTCATCCAATTCAATTTTTTGAAGACATTGTCCATGAAGGACTGCATCTCTTCTTCGTTTATCTCTACTCTCTCGACCGTATCGATGAAGTGAAACAGCTGCTTTTCGCAGATCTCACGACCCCCGGGTACCTTTTGCCACACAATGGGAAAGCCCAGGCGTTTTTCCACCGCACGTAAGGCACTGATCTCTTTGCTGTGAATGATGCTGATGGAGATACCACTCTTGCCCGCACGCCCGGTTCTACCGGAACGGTGGATATAGATGTCTGGATCCAGAGGAACCTGGAAATTGATGATATGAGTGAGATCGTCCACGTCCAGCCCTCTTGCAGCAACGTCGGTGGCGATTAAAAGCGGCACAAAGCGGCTGCGGAAACGGCTCATTACCAATTCACGCTGACCCTGGGAAAGATCCCCATGCAATGCATCGGCATTATAGCCATCCTGCTGCAATCTATCTGCGATTTCCTGAGTTTCCCGCCGGGTTTTGCAAAACACTATACCATAAATCTTCGGGCTCATATCGGCTATTCGCTTCAATGCCGAGTATTTATCTCTGGCTTGAACCTTGTAGTAATAATGTTGAATGTTCTCCGCACCTTTGTTTTCATTTCCGGCGCTGAAACGCTGGGGATCATGCATAAATTCGGAAGCCAGATGCTCCACATCCTTGGGCATGGTAGCAGAAAAGAGCATGGTCTGCCGCTCGGAGGGAATGTGTTTCATGATCTCAAACAGCTCTTCCTTGAAGCCCATATTCAACATCTCATCGGCTTCATCCAGCACCAAACGAGATACATGCCCCAGTTTCAAAGCTCCCTGACGAATCATATCGTTCACGCGGCCGGGAGTGCCCACCACGATGTGGATACCGCTTCTAAGGCTTTCTTTCTGCCTCTGAATGGAGGCTCCGCCGTAGATTGCCGCAATGCGGATGCGGGTCATATATTTCGCGTAGGATTCCAGATCGTGGGTGATCTGTAAACAAAGCTCGCGAGTGGGGCACAGAATGATACTCTGCACTTCACTGTTCTCAATGTCAGTTTCACTAAGGATGGGAAATCCAAAGGCGGCAGTTTTGCCGGTGCCTGTCTGTGCCAAAGCTACTAAATCCCGGTTATTTTCCATCAGCCACGGGATTACGAGGTCCTGAATGGGGGTTGGCGTTTCATATCCAAGGTGTGCTGCAGCCCTTATGAGGGGCTCCGGGAGGGTGATATCAGAGAATTTTGTCAAGTTTGGGGGTCCTTTTTTTGTTTATATTTAGTCATCATTTCAAAGTGTCCATATTTGTAAAGGATTAGTTTTGAATATGCTGCGAATCGTTGAAGAGAAAAAACCGGGCTTGGCTTGCCCGGTCATATATTTCATGGACTGGGGCTCAGATGCCTTTCATGACCAGCTTTTCCCATGGTTTGCGCAAAGTGTAGCTCATCACAAGGCGCCTTTTCCCACCTAAATTGTCAGGCACTTTGTCCATATATTCATCCAATACCAGATAACTACTAAATTCCAGTTGCTGCCTGCTGGCTGCTTCTTCTACTATGTGAATGCCTTGCTCCACCAAATTTAGATCGGTATATTCCATCAGATTGGTATTGCAGATCAGTTCTTTCACCCTCAGTTTTGAAGCCGCTTCCAGCATACTGATCATCGCTACGATTTCATCCGGATTGCTGGTGAAGGGGCGGGAAGTATTCACCACAAGCTGCATGTGATAGCCACGTTTGATGATGGGATCCACAAATCTGCCCAAAGCGCGGCATCCCGCGGGATCACCACCCACATCCAGGATCACGGTTTGCTCATAATTTTCGATAGCCCCTTTGATGCGCGGAGAAATCATGGGTAGATCGGCATGACTGAATTCTCCCTCCGGAGCTATCACATCAATTCCTTCCGCAGCAAATTCATCTCGCACATCCCTGCTTCTAAAATAGGGGTTTACTACATCCATATCTGCCAGAGAAACATTGTTTCCCAGGGCCTTTATACTGCGTGCCAGATGAATGCTGTATTCACTCTTGCCGCTGCCATAGGCACCGATTACTATATATAACTTCATATCCATAATCTATGCTTCCTTATCTCGTTTATTATCTCAGTATAATCTTCACAAAAGGCATCTGCTACCCGGCGGATCTTCTCGTGATCGCGAATGCTGTCGGCGTCGTGGATAGCCAGAGTAATCATCCCGGCAGCCTTCGCTGCCATTACTCCGCTCAAAGTATCTTCGATGGCAATACACTGCCCGGGCTCCAGGCTGAGACCTTTGGCGCAATTCAAGTAGATATCCGGAAATGGCTTGCCCTTCAGATCCATATCCCCCGTGGATACGAAATCAAAATAATGCCACACCGAATTGTATTTGAGAGACTTTTGCGCCAATTCATAGGAATTACTGGTTGCCAGCCCAATCTTGATATGCTGCAATGCTAAACTCTCCAAAAGCTGCTTCACTCCACACTTAAGAGCCACGGATCCAGCATAATGCTCCTGCACCATCTCCGTCCAGATTTGCATGATTTCATCCGGAGATTCGGGTAAAAAGAAACGGTCTTTGAAGTATTGAGCAGTCTGGATGAAGCTGTTACCCTGGGGCAGATCGTCAAAGAGATCTTCGGGTACGGCAATACCGCGTGAGCTGAGGAACTCTTCATCCACCATGCGCCACAAGCCCATCGAATCTATCAGTGTGCCATCGAGATCAAATATTATCGCTTTTATCGTCATAAAAAAATGGAGCGGGAAACGGGGGTCGAACCCGCGACATCTACCTTGGCAAGGTAGCGCTCTACCACTGAGCTATTCCCGCTGAAAAATTGGTACCAGAGGCCGGACTTGAACCGGCACGGGCTTGCACCCGAGGGATTTTAAGTCCCTTGTGTCTACCTGTTCCACCACTCCGGCACTTTGTATAGCACCTTTTGGTACCAAATTATGTACTTAATCTGTTGAAGTATTGGAGGCGACACCCGGATTTGAACCGGGGATGGAGATTTTGCAGACCTCTGCCTTACCACTTGGCTATGTCGCCTGAAATAATCTGGAGCGGGAAACGGGGGTCGAACCCGCGACATCTACCTTGGCAAGGTAGCGCTCTACCACTGAGCTATTCCCGCTCATCAATGTGAAAAACCATTAGCCCAAGGGCCGAATATTTGTCAATAGAAAAATGCGATCGGCAGTCCACCATATATATGTCCCGGCAAATATTGATATGGCTTATACCCAATCTTTCTTCGATTTTTGGCCATCTTAAGTGATCGTCTGAAAAACTATCTGAACAGGAGCGCCTGCATAAATATGGTGTTGGAGATGATATGGAGAGTGAGGGTTCATGGAAATACAGGCTATGAGCGGAATTCGTTTCTTTCACCCCAAAAACTCACGCTGTTCCTTTTTGGGGGGCCCGATCTCCGGGACGGTTTCCCTATTGCGCCTCTCCCGAGGCGGCAATTATGCGG
>DHSO01000037.1 GCA_002410505.1 Cloacimonetes bacterium UBA5284
GGTGTATTGTTCAACGGTCTTTACTACTATCTGAACTGTCGTGCCTACGGCACTTATCGGCATTTTCAATCTCCATCGCGCGAAGCGCATAATTTGTGTTAATTAGTACAAATACGTGGACAGATAAAAAGCGTCAAGATGACGCTTCTACACCAGCTCCGCGGAATCTGCGTGAAACAGAGCATTCACTCCCAACCCCAAAGAAACCACTATCATCCCCCAAACCGTCCCCAATAATTCTCAATCCTCAATTCTCTATTCTCAATTGCGCGAAGCTCCTAATTAGTGCAAATTCGTGGACAGATAAAAAGCCCATTCCATAAAGGAACAGGCTTTCAGAATATATCGGTTCTATTAGTTTACAAGAAGCGTTTTACCACTTCCACCACTTCCGGCAGATCCATGCCGATGTTTTTGAGATGTTCCATAGTTGGCACACCTTCTTTGGTCCAGCCTTTACGTTCGTAGACGGCATCAACCAGTTGTTGATATTGATCTTCACGATACTTGCGAGTAATATCCATCTTTTCGGCAGTGGATTTACCCGCAGGATCCACACCAATCTTATCCTTCAATAAGTTGTCGTAGCGTTCCGCGCGGGAAAGGTATTCTTCCTCGGTGACGGGTCCTACAGCGCGATATGGCGGCATATCGTCTTCGCGACGTCCGCCACCCATTCTCATGCAAAAGACCTTCTGGAAGTTATAGACCCTTTCGCTTTGGCGGATGAGTTCGTGTTTATCCATTGGTTTTCCGGTGATGGCTTTGTATATATCCACGTAGTTTTGTACGTGTTCCGGCACTTTTGCCGGTTCGTCTGTTTGAGCGTTATCGGCAGGTTCGATGTCGTTCCAGGGCAATTTGCACAATCCCTGCAGACCAAACCAGGTACGGAACATGGGGAAATAGTGCAAAGCTTCGGCTTTATCTTTGAAAGTGGGGATGTGGTTGTTTACCATATCCATGAAGATGAGCCATGCTTCGTCGTGTTGTGGACCTTTGAGCGCCAGGGTGTATCCGCCTTGCTGTGCCAGAGATTCCTTGCTCATGTATTGAGAGTATTCCAAGCCTTTGGCTTCCATACCGATGTCTTGCAGGAAGTTCGGATCCGCGCCATATTTTTCGGCAAAGATCTTCTTCATCCGGCGCACACCCTGACCCACGATCATGCCAAAGCCTTCGCCGCGGGCCATTTGGTGCAAGAGCTCCAAAGCCGCGTCGGCATTACCCCAGTTGAGTTCCAAACCGCCGGTGCGTTCTTTGTTCAAGATACCGTTTTCATAGCATTCCATGGCAAAGGCTACACTGGTACCAAAAGAGATGGTGTCCACGCCGTAAGTATCGCAATAGAAATTTATTTCTACTACGTCTTTGGGATCCCATACGCAGATATTGGAACCACAACCGCCGGCAGTTTCATATTCGGGACCGTCAACCGTAACGGGTTGTCCTTTGTAAGGACCCGTGCGCGGCTTGAAGTTATCCACAGCTTTACAACAAGAGAGCGAGCAGCCATACCAGCAGCCGTCTGCCATACCCTGAGTGAAGAGTTTGGTAAACTCACGGGAGTGCAGACCTTCAGCCTCCGGCATTTGACCGTATTTGAAGTTTTTGATGGGTAGGAGATCGTAGTCGTTCATGATTTCCATCAAGTGAGCAGTGCCAACCTGATGCATACGGCACTGGGTATCATCTCCAGCCTCGATTTCTTTGTGAAGCTTCAGCCCAGTTTTTTGCAGAGTGGGAAGGTCCACGGGACTATTGGTATCCACTTTGAGCCCGGAGTATTTCACCACCAAGGCTTTGATCTTTTTGTGTCTGAATGCGGTACCCGTACCGCCGCGTCCTGCCTGTTTCAAGCGAGCAACCTTGCGGCGCTTGTCCCAAAAAGAGAAGTTCAGGCAAGTAATAAGGACATTATCCGCTGCCTGGCCGGATGAGACCACGGAAATGTTCTGCAATTTATCTTCGTTTTCGGCAAATTCCTTGTGCAGAGATTCCGCCAACACGTGGCTATTGATCTCTTTGTCCGGAGCGCTAAGGAGCTTCACTATGCCCTTATCGCCATCGATGTATACAATCACTTCTTCATCGGCAATACCTTGCAGTTCCAAAGCGTCAAAACCGGCAAATTTGCAATAGGGGCCAAAGTGTCCGCCCACATTACAGTCCACCGGAATGCCGGTTAAAGGAGATATGGTGGTAACGATGGATTTTCCGCTACCCGGATATGAAGTGTTTCCACAGAGGGGTCCAAAAGATATGCAGACTTCGTTTTCGGGATCATTCCATTTGGTATCATCTTTCACGCCATGCCACATCAGATACAGGTCAAAACCTTTACCTCCCACGAACTTATCTATCATCAGGTCAGTTACTGGTTTTTCTTTGATCTCATTAGTGCCAACGTTTACATATAGAGTACGGCGGTTATAGCCTTTATCGATGGGCTTCAAAGTGTAACGGTATTCAGCTAATACTTTGCGATTCATTTCTTCTCCTTATTGCTCTACTATTTCCAGGGCTTCGGCAGGACAGGTCTTCACGCAAGCTCCACAGGCAATGCATTTGAAGGGATTATGTTTACCAAAGGCCGTACGCATGCTGCCGGTAGGGCATACTGCCACACACATCAAGCATCCTATACAGAGATTGCGGGAGAGCATCACCACACCTTGTTTGTTTACCGTAAGCGCCATAGTAGGACACGCAGCAACACAAGCCTGACATTGGTTGCACACATTCATCTCGGGAGGATTGGTCTCATCGTGAATCCGGATGCAAGAGAGCTCGGGATTATCTTCTTTGAAATAAAGACTGGAACAGGTGTTCTCGCACACATGGCAAGATATACACTTGTCCGGATAAGTTTTCAGCAGTTTCATCGCCTTATACTCCTATGTATTATATATTTATCACTTTGGTGACAATTTTATACAATAGCAGATAGTGGTCAACCACAATCTTTGGTATTAGGGAGATATCTGTGCGCACACAGGCAGCCTCTACCAATCGGAGAGGCATGTCTGTGTGTTACGTTAAGAGGGTGATAAGCTTAGTTGATGGCGGTCACTTTAAAGAATAATCTGCCTTGATTCGTGGGTAGCACATACTGGTTTGTATCCACGATTACACTATCCCAGTGCGCCGGGTTGGGGCTATCAGCAAAATAGAGCATGTAGCTGCTAGCGCCGCTTACGGGACTCCACTGGACTATGATATCTCCATCGATTATACTGAGGGAAAGATCTTGAGGAACTCCAAGATCTTGCGCGTAATACTCCCAACAACCGATGTCCGGGATATCCCGAAGCCGGCCTTCAATGTCCCGAGTGATCTCGATGATGGCTAGCCCGGCATTAATCGCCGGAGAGGCAGCAGATACCATGTAAGTGCCGGTAGTCAAGTGGGGATCGGCAAACAGAGAATTTTCGTCGTCGAAGGTACCGGCATACAGGGCGGGATCGTCGATGATTTCTGAAGCCAGTTTCACGCTCCCGCCTGAAGGGGAATAGTAGATATTGTATCCGATACCGTCAAGATCTGTGAGCGCAGAAAATCTGGCGCTGCTTCCGGCCGTAGCCACACAGATGTTGTTGAAAAACCTGATGCCTCCGCTGTTTGAGCCAGAACTGAAGACATCAGTCTGCGAGTTTGAGCTTAAACCAAGCATAGTGTTGTTATAGATTTTGTAGCCGGAGCTGTTTGAGATCGCTACAACCTGCAAGCCGTAGGAGCAGAAATAGTTATTGTACATCTCGTTGCTGCCGGTCAAGGCGTATGAAGGTTGATTCCTGAGGGCGTAGCTGCTACCGGATATCCCGACACCGGTGTTGGCATATATCCCACTGTTGTTTATGTTGCTTAGATACATCCCATTATAACGGAAATTTTGAATGCGATTTGAGCGTAAGACTACACTGTTATGTTCATACAAATACATCCCTATGTATGCGTCATTTATCTCATTAGCCTCTATCACACAATCACTCAGGCGGTCATTGCCATACAGATAGATTGCGTAACCATAGTTTTCCATGAAGTTGTCCTCAATCCTGAGGTCTTTGAAATAGCCCTGGTAAGAACAGATAGCCGATGAGTTTTGTGAGGTCTGATTTTCAGCAATATCAAAAGAACACTCTCGAATATCCAGATCCCAGGCCATCCGTTCTGTCTGTAGGGCTATGGAATACTCCGGATTCTGAGGTGAGAAGCTAAATCCCTTGATGCTGGTATGATAGGTATTGCGTAGTTTCAGGATATAGTTATCGCCGCTACCGGTTGCCATGTGTTTCAATACTACGATCTCACCGGGTAGATTCTGGATGCTGATACTGTTGCCATAGTTCACGCCGGGAACAAAGCCCAATTCAGCTTGCCCGACGTATTCACCCTGGCTTACCATCACATGGATATCCGTGCCAATACCCCGGTTCATCAGATCGTTGAAGGCACTTTGCAAATCTGAATACTGTCCCGCAGCACCTACCAAAATATCTTCTGTGAGGAGCATATCTCCCGCGGGGATCACGGTAGCTCCGGGATCGGAATTGTATTGCCACTCATCGCCATTAATATCCACCATTAAGCTGGTAACAGAGCCGCGATTGTGCAGATAAGAGCAGGTGGCATCTCCCAATTCGTTTACCATGGGATCGGCATAAGCGCAGACAGGATCTGCCAACGCAGGACCGAGATCTTCCATCACATAGCCCTGGTTTTGGATGTAGGCCCATGCTCTACCTGTGGCATAAAACACGTTACTCAGCCAGTCTACATCGGTATTGTTTGCAGTGGAAAGCGCTCTACCGGTTTGAGGGGAAGAGAAGATATTGTTCGAGATTAGCATGCTGGAACCGTAAGTTAGACTCAGAGCTTGACCGTAGTCGAAGCCGTAGTTACTTCTCACGGTTATAGTATTATGGTTGATATTCACAAAGCTGCAGTTGTTGGCACCGATCCCGGTGAAATAGTAGTTCGATAAGCCCGTGATATAGATCACATTGTTGTATATATCGATGCTTTGTTGGGAACTACCCACCAGGCGATTGAGGATCATCATGCCATTCTGACTTCCTGTGGAAGGGCTGATCATACGGTTGGAGTGGATCAAGCTTGCTCCGCCAACGTTGGAAAGATTTATAGCGCAAGAGATATCGTTCATACTATTTGAAGTAATGCTGACCGCATTTGCTTTATTGATGTTGATGCCAAATTGAACGTTATTGAATTCGTTGTTGTGAATGCGGATATCCCGATAGCGATTGTCGTCGTAGGGATCTGCGGGAATCAGGATGGCGTTTCCACTGCCCGTGAAATTGCAGTATTCGATAATCAAGGTTTCGGCCAGGGAGGTTCCGGTCTTTATTGCGTTACCATGTAGTGGGGCTTGCAGACTTGAGTTTTGGATACTGATATTGTCGCAGCGCCCCTTAAAAAAGATCAGATTGGAGGAATTGCCGGATGGATTCGCGCTCAATTGCAGATTCGTGAAACACACCGCATCAGCACCGATCAATTTGAATATATAATTGTCGTCGTTCTGGCTATACTGCGGATCAAGCTCAAAGAACACGGCTTCAGAGCCAATTATGGTGAGTTGGTCAAAGGAATGCGCCTTGGGGAATTGGTAGATTTCGTGGTAACCTTCATAGACTCCCGCCACCATTACGAGATTAACATCATCGGAGATCCCTCGCATCTGCACATCAGATAAAGCTTCATCGAGTGTGGCATAATCACTTTGGGACGAGCCGACACTATATGAACCTGCCATAGGTATTACCACAGTGGGATTGCTCTGTTCAAAAGCACCCATATCCCACAATTCACCCCTGGGAAAACCGTTGATGTCGTCGCTAAACTCCGTACGCGGCATAGCGATATCCCGCAAATAGCTACTTTGTGGGAATAGCACATCATCAAACAGGGGATTATAGCATACGCTGTTCAGATTGAAAGCCGGAAGAGCAGCTTGCAGGTGATGGATATCTTCATGGTAGTCCTGCATCCGTACCAGATAGTTACTCTCGCTGTAGTAAACATTATAATCGATGCTCATCAGAGGTTCAGCGTACAAATGCAATATATCCAGGGCGATGCCATCCGAGTTGCTGAAGATGTTGTTCGCGATCTCCACTTCCGGCTGGTTTTGATACATATACAATCCACTGGAATGAATGTTGCCGGATACGTGAACGCTATTGTTCAGTATTTTAATGTAGCCACTTCCTAGCCATATTCCGGAACTTGCGTTGTTTCCCTCGATATAGATGGCGTTATTTGCTATCAGATTATACTGCTCACTGGCGGGACTGTTCCCGATAACGATACCCTTACTTCTGCTATGGATGCGGTTACCGCTAAACACACCCCTGGTGGACACATTCAGATACAATGCCGTGTTTACGATGTTTTGAAAGAGGTTTTGCCCTAAGTAGCAATCGCTATTATCATCTAGGGATATGCCTACTTGTTGTCCCTGAAATACGTTGGCAGTTATATCGATTTGTGAGCCTCTGAGCCGAATTCCATAGCCATTGCCGAAAAATGAACTACTCTCTATGGTGATATCCCGAATATTAGCGTAATCATCTGCGCCGATGCTTTCGGTATGATGCAAATTTGTTGAGACCTGCCCAGCGGTGAAACTGCAATCCAGAACTTCTATGCCCTTGGCAAATCCTTCCACAAAGATCATATTGCTATATGTGCTCGATTCCGTTTCAAAATTTATGCGGTTAAACATCACATAAGCAGAGCGATAAAGCCTCACGATATGGTTGTTTTCAGCCGTCTGCGCGCTGTATGAAACGGTACTGGGATTTTCTAGGTTGCCCCTGAATTCTATAACGCGATCGTGGCCCGATCCGGGTGTTCTATCCAGCACAAACTGCTCATTGTACAAGGCGTCTGTAAGGTTTGCCGTGATGGGAGCGATGATGCCCCGGTAGGATAAAGCTAGCGAAAATTCCGCCAGAGTTTCATAGTTTCCACCCACACCAATTTGGTAGCTGCCACCCATTGGTGTCATCGAGGGGTCACCATCGTATTCATGCGCTCCGGGATCCGGATTGATAGTGCTACGGGGATTGCCGGCATAGTCCTCCGTTACTCCTACAGAGGAGCCAAAATTGTTCAAGCGCGGGGCTTGTGAGTGCAGAAATTCATCGTGATAGAAAGGATTGTAGTCTATGTTTGTGAAACCGGTGACAGTATTTACATCGTTTATCTCATACAATTCGGTGTTGCCGTCCTTGGCCAGATACGCGCTGCGGCAGTAAAGGTTGTTGTAGCGAATCTGGTTTCTGTTCGATCCAGTGTTCGCGTTCGAGAAATGCAAGGCGTAACCTTTCCCCATGGACACAAAAATGTTTTTGGCAAAGTGATTTCTGGTCCCCTGTACATATCCTGCCGCTGAAGAAGCTGTAGCTGAGCTGTTCAAGATGGAATTGTGTACGGCTTTGACATCCTCACAACCAAAAAGATACAGCCCAAAAGCTGCACTGCTGCCATAGCCACCATACCAATTGTATCCATTTACTTTGATGATGTTGTTGTATATATGGGGTTCATCGCCTGAGACCAGATCTGCACTGATCAAGGATATGCCCATAGCAAAAGCTGACACATTATTATTCTTAATCTGCATATCGCCGCTGCAACTTTCCAGGCTGATTGCTATGTTTACCTCATTCATCGTATTTCCGCTGATAAGTACATCGGAAGCTCTTATCAGAGATATTCCGGCATAGGCATTTATAAACACATTGCCTTTGATGCTGACGCCGATACTATTGTTGTTGTAGTTGGACGAATTGAGCCGGACATGATGGCTTCCACCACTGAAGGTGTTTCCTTCAATCAGGATGTTGTCAGCATCATTCTGATTGTCGTTTTGCAGATAGATTATCTCGTTGTTACTGGTGCCGGTACCATAACCTTGAAAATCGCAATTGAGTATGTTGATATTGTTTGAATCTCCCATCACGTTAATAATCCTGGCATCGGATCCGCTCACGTTGAAACTGAGACCCTCGATGGTGATATTGCTGGTATCCACGATTTTTATGATGTAATTCTCGGAACCGGGATCATTTGTGAAGATCACATCACCCGTAGCGTTCACTCCTGAACTGAGTGTGATCCGGTGATCTCCGGATTCTATTTGTTGCAGCAGAAAAGCTCCGCTGTATGTTCCGGGCAAGAAATCCAGCAACACATCTCCGGTAATGGTGGAACTCTGCAATGCTGCAATGGCCTCATTGAGATCACTGAAATCCGCTGTATCGGAGCCCACAGAGTATGATCCCTGCATGTCTTGAGCATACATTAAAGCTGTAAACAACAGTACAGAAATAATCAACAATGCTTGTTTCATATCATATCCTATTAACATATTATGGGGTTACAAATTGCTATCTAATGGCGCTACACACATATTATTCTTGCATTAGATGTCCATAAACTTTTTCTAATGCAATCCCTGCGAATTACTTAATTGGTCAAGTCCTAATCGAGATATCTTTGCTTGCGCCTGTTGAAATTGTTCCACAATTCCATGCTTCCGGGCTTGGATGAGCCTTTTTTAGAAACCTCAGAATAAAGCAGTATGAGCTCTTAGCTAATCCCAAACCGGTCCGGGCATCCGCAGGTTCCGGCCCAAACGGGAACGCGATTGACCTTTGGATGGAAAGCTATAAACCCTCACCCAAAGCTTCAAATGACCCTCAATGGACAAATGGGGATAATGCTTTATGTGGTGCGGAGATATGATGGACTATGTTTGGACTTGGACATTGAGATTTTGGACGTTTCTGGACCTTCTTTAATCACCGATAATTGCAAATTGAGCCGATTTCGGACTAATTATGGACCTTGGGCTTTCGGTCCAAAATGCCCGATTTTTTAATAAGCTGCAAAGAAGTGACAAAACTCCAAACTGAAATCTACCCAAATCCTGATCCTGATCTATAATTCAGGCTCTTAGATCCGAAAACGAATTCTATACAATCTGAGACCGCCATAATGCAATTCTCAGAGCGTCATGTGTCGACAAAAATCTTAAAACCCTGCTCTTCGAGCAAAATGCCTACCAAGCCGGGTTTGTAGCTGCTTTTTGTCCCTCTTCGGGAGCAGGATAGAAATCTGGATATCCCTTTTATGATCTGCCGTGAAAATAGGCGGTACGGCGACCGCCTGTACAAAGTCTCGCCCTGCAATCTTGCAGACTTAAATACCTTAAAAACTGTATAGCCAATTTTCATAATATCCTTCCGCCCAAGCGGTAAGTATATGATTTGAGCATTGTAATTAACTGTCAAGAAATATTTGCTTCGTTTTGTTTCCCCAAGGAAGAACGAATAATCTTTTGACGCCCACTACCGGCACCACCATACCCTTTTTATCCCTGAAATCTATATATAGAGAGGGGAGTGAAAAGAGTCACTGAAATCTG